>DAORNK010000086.1:0-13312 GCA_035440985.1 Rubrivivax sp.
GCCCCCCAGCTGGCCGGGCCGGAGCCGGCCCCTTCGCAAGAGCCGCCGGTCTACGCCACACAGCTGCCGCCTCCGGCCCGCCTGCACTACACGCTGCGCCGCGGCGGCGTCACCGGCACGACGCAGCTGGACTGGGCGCCAGACGATGGCCGCTACCGGCTCAGTCTGCAGGGGCATCTGCTCGCCGCACCGCAGGCGGCCTGGATCAGCCAGGGCCTGCTGGACGCGGCCGGTGTCGCGCCCGAGAACCGGCGCGGCCGCGAGTTGCGGGCGGCCAACTTCCAGCGTGAAGCCGGGCGCATCAGCTTCAGCGGGCCGGGTCACGAATTGACGCTGGCCCCCGGCGCGCAGGACCGCCTCAGCTGGATGATCCAGCTCGGTGCCGTGCTGTCCGCCAACCCCGACCTCACCCAGGCCGGCGCCGAGATCCGGGTCTTCGTCGTCGGCACCCGCGGCGATGGCGAGATCTGGCTCTTCACCGTGCAGGGCCGGGAGGCGCTGGATCTGCCTGGTGGCCGTGTGGAAGGCGCCGTGCACCTGTACCGCGAGCCGCGCCGTCCCTATGACACGCATGCCGACATCTGGCTGGACCCGGCACGCCACTACCTGCCGGTGCGTCTGCACTTGCGTGTCCGCGCCACGGGCGAAGGCACGCTGCTGGAGTTGCGGGACCCGCCCTGAGCTCGTGATGCCAGGAGCGAGGGCTTGAAACCGCAGCCGGCATGCCCCATCTGCATGGCTGGAGGTACGGCGATGCAGTTGCTCTACAACTCGGACGTGTTCACGGTCTTGCAGATCAGCCTGTCGGACGCCGAGGATGAGGGCGTGCCCCTGCGCGGTGGTTTCGAGATCGTCGACAAGTCCTCCCGCAAGGGCATCTACATCGAAGGGGCTCTGGCCGAGGGCTTCCAGCGTGGGGTGCAGGCCATCGTGGCGCAAGGCCCCGACGAGCAGGCGCTGGACGACTTCATCGCCGGCTACTCGGCACTGGCGCAACAACCGCTGCTGATGCACTGAGCGCCGGCCGCTGCCGGCGCGCGTGTCGTCAACGAAAAACCGGTCGATGCGTTGGATGCGCTCGCGCGCTGCCCAAAGGGTCGCAGCCGGGCCAGGCTTGCCAGGGGGTGGCACCTGGGACAAGATCGACCCATGCTGCCTCACGGCGTGATGCCCACTCCATGGCCCGAAGCCTGACCGATGCCCGTTGGTTGCTTTCCCCGGGACTCGCCGAGGCGCCGGTGCTCGACGTGCTGTGCACGCACTTCGTGCTCACGCTGACGCTCAGGCAGGCCGGACGCTTCAATCTGCGGCGCGACTGGAACAGCCTGCTGTCGCTGGTCGGCCGTCACCTGGTCTGGCCGCAGCCCGTGCTGGGCCGTGTCCGGGCCTTTCTGGCGCAGCGCTGCAAGGGCAACCCGCAGTGGAAGGGCCATGAACTGCTCACCGACACGGCTTTCCTGGAACGCCATGGCCCCTGGCGCGGCCCCTACGAGGAGGGCACCCTCTTCTTCTACATCGACGAGTACATCAAGGATGCGCCCAAGGACCTGCTCATGGTGCTGGGCAGCACCTGCGACTGGATCGCGCGGCGGCTGAAGAAGGAGTCCACGCTCGTCCAGAAGAACATCGATGCACTGGCCGGCCTGTTGCAGCTCAACCCGGCCGAGCGCGCGCTGCTGCTGTACGGCACGCTGGCCCGCTACCAGCGCGATCTGCGCGGCCTGCTGGTCGAGTTCAAGGTGAGCAATGCGCAGGAGGCCTACGCCGCGCTGGCCGCGGTGGCCGGCGTCGAGGCCGGTGAGGTGGCCGAAGCCCTGCGCGCCGGCTCGCGACTGGAACGCATCGGCATGGTGGAGAACCTGATCTCCGAGCAGAACATCACCGACCTGGCCGACCTGATGAAGGTCAGCGACCAGTTGCCGCCGGTGCTGATGCGCGAGTACCGCGCGCCCGGTGAACTGATGGCCGTGTTCACGCGCCCGGTGGCACCCAGCGAATTGCAGATCGGTGACTTCGCCTTCGTGGCCGAAGACGCTGCCATGCTGACCGCTTTGCTGAAGAACGCCACCGCCCGCAAGGAGCCAGGCGTCAACGTGCTGCTGTACGGCCCGCCCGGCACCGGCAAGACCGAACTGGCCAAGGTCTGCGCCGGGGCCGCCGGCCTGTCCCTTTACGAAGTGGAATACGCCGACCGCGACGGCAACAGCCTGAGCGGGCGCGATCGCTATCGCAGCCTGCAGATCAGCCAGGTCTTTCTCAAGGGCAGCCCCGCGGTGGCCCTGCTGTTCGACGAAGTGGAAGACGTCTTCCCGCCCATCAGCAGCGAAGCCGCGCAGCTCATGGCACGACTGGACAGCAGCGACGGCAGTGGCGGCGGGGTGAACAGCAGCGTCAGCGGCAAGGCGTGGGTCAACCAGATCCTGGAGACCAATCCGGTGCCGGTGATCTGGGTCACCAACCGCATCGAGCAGATCGATCCGGCGTTCCGCCGTCGCTTCCAGTACCACCTGATGCTCAAGAGCCCGCCGCCCGGCGCGCGGCTGGGCCTGGTGACACGCGCCCTGGCCGATGTGCCCGTGAGCGAAGGCTTTGCCGGCAGGCTGGCCGAGCGTCGCGGCCTGACCCCGGCGCAGATCCGCACGGCCGTGCGTTTTGCCCGGCTCGCGCAACCGCAGGATGACGAGGCTGCCAGCGTCGAGGCGCTGATCGAGCGCCAGCTCGCCAACGCCGACAAGGCGCTGGGCAGCGCGCCGGCCGAGCGCAGTGCCCGCGTCGTGGTCACCTCGTACGATCTGTCGCTGCTGAATGTGGAATCGCGCTTCGAGGTGCCGCGCATCGTCGAAGCGCTCCAGCGCCGCGGCCACGGCACGCTGTGCTTCCACGGTGCGCCCGGCACGGGGAAGACGGCGCTGGCGGAACACATCGCGCAGGCCCTGCAACGCCCCTTGATGGTCCGCCAGACCAGCGACATCGCCAGCAAGTACGTGGGCGAGACGGAGCAGAACATGGCGCGCATGTTCGAGGAAGCGCAGAACGAAGGTGCGGTGCTGTTGCTCGACGAGGCCGACAGCTTTCTGCGCAGCCGCCGGATGGCCGAGCGCAACTACGAGATCACCGAGGTCAACCAGATGCTGCAGGGCATGGAACGCTTTGCAGGTGTGTTCATCTGCACGACCAACCTCTTCGAAGACCTGGACGAAGCGGCCTTGCGGCGTTTCACCTTCAAGGTGCGATTTCACCCACTGACACCCGAGCAGCGGCTGCGCATGTTCGTGGCCGAGGCCCTGGGCGGCCGGACCGAGGCACTGACGGCCGAACAGCGCCACCGCCTGGGCGCGCTGGACGAACTCGCGCCCGGCGACTTCGCCGCCGTGCAGCGGCAGATGCAGGTGCTCGGCGCCGAGCTGGAGCCCGACGAGTTCCTGTCACAGCTGGAAAGCGAACACCGGGTCAAACCGGGCGTGCGGCAGCGCCGCGGCATCGGCTTCCAGCGCTAGGGGCGCACCAAGTCCGTCGGCCGCAGGCTCAAGCCCGGGCGGGTGCGGCCGATATCGGGCCATGGGGTGGATTTCCGCAGACGGCTTCGCACCGATCGACACCAACGTGCTGCTGCTTGCACTGCTGGCCTGGTCGCTGCTGGGCGGGCTGCTGTATCTGCGCCTGTCCCGCAGCCGCAACCGCATACGCAACCGCCTGTCGGACGCTGTCAGCCAGCTCGATCAATTGCAGGGCCGCGACCCGTTGACCGGGCTCGTCACACGGCCCGAGTTTGAGCTGGCGCTGGAGGAGGCCGCTCTGGAGTCCGACCGCACCGGCGTCCCTCTGGCCGTGTTCTACCTGGGCCTGGACGACTTCCGCCACATCAACGAGTTCCACGGCCTTCGCGAGGGGGACGAGCTGCTGGTGCAGATGGCGCGGCGCCTGACTTCGGTGGTGGGTTCGGGGCCGGTCGTCTGCCGCGTGGCGGGTGACGAGTTTGCGCTGCTGGTGCCTGGTGATGCCGCCGGCGCGGGCCACGTGGCGGAACAGATCCAGACCGCCCTGCAGCGGCCGTTCGAACTGGAAGGCACGAGTCTGCTGGTGACCGCTTCACTGGGCATCGCGATGTATCCCGAACACGGCTCGCGGCCGCGGCTGCTGGCGCACGCAGCGCTGGCCATGCGGGCGGTCAAGTTGGCCGGTGGAGCCAGCCATGGGCACTACGATCCGGCCATGGGCGTGGATCAACGCAACCAGGCTGAACTGGTGCGCGACCTGCGGCTGGCCATCGACAGGGGCCAGCTGGAGCTGTTCTACCAGCCCAAGATCGACGCCCGCAGCCTGCAGATCACCGCGGCCGAGGCGCTGCTGCGCTGGCAGCATCCGACACGCGGCATGGTCAGCCCGGCGGTGTTCATCCCCTTGGCCGAACGCCACGGGATGATCGGCGTGCTGGGCAACTGGGTCATCGCCGAGGCCTGCCGGCAGGCCGGCCAATGGCGCGAGCAAGGCCTGCGCATGCGCATGGCCATCAACCTGTCCGGCCTGCAGCTGCGTCAGGACGATCTGGTGCAGCGCATCGAGGCGGCATTGCAGCGCCACGGCATTCCCCCAGAGCGGCTGACCTGCGAAATCACCGAGTCGGTGGCGATGGAAGACACGACGCAGACGCGTGCGGCTTTCGAGCGGCTGCGCCAGGCGGGCCTGCATGTTTCGATCGACGATTTCGGCACGGGCCACTCCAGCCTGGCTTCCTTGCGCCGACTGCCGGCGGCAGAACTGAAGATCGACCGCGCTTTCGTCACCGACCTGGCCAGCAGTGCCGAAGCCAGGTCCATTGCCCAGGCCATCGTGCAGATGGCCCATACCTTGGATCTGCGCGTGGTGGCCGAAGGCGTGGAAACTGAGGCTCAACGGGACATCCTGTCGGAACTGCAGTGTGACGAGTTGCAAGGTTTCCTCTTTGCCAAGCCCATGCCGGCGTTCACGCTCGCCCTGTGGGCCAGCGACGACCGTGGCGACGATGGCGCCGGCCGTGCCACCGCCTTCCGGTCTTCGCTGTTCGACCCCACGGCGCCGGCGCAGCTAGGAGCGAGAACCGATTCCTGAGCCGTTGCGGCAACGCAAATTCCGCGCCTAAGGTCACACCCGCCTTGCCAAGTCGGTGGGATCATGAGCGCTTTTGACCCCGGCGCATCTGATGAACGAGACCGCAGCCCACAACAGCACCACCGAGTCTTCGTTGCTCCTGCTGATGCTCGCAGCGGCGGTCGTGGTCTTCGCTGCGCATGTGAGCCTGGGCTGGATCCGCGAAATCCAGCGCCAGCCCAACCTCAGAGAGAGCTGGAAGGGACTGGCCCAGGCAGCCTTCAGCTTGGGCACGGGCCTCTCCAGTTGCGCCGTGCTGGCTTTGTCTTCAGAGGCGATGCCCTTCCCCCTGGGCTATCAGTTCTCGCGCATCATGCTGCTGTGGGGTGGCTCGGTGCTGGCTTGCGTGCCGATCTGCTATTGGCTGATGCGCTCGCAAGGTATCGTCGCCGTCCTGGGCAGTGGGGCCCTTCTCGCCATCGTCACCGCAGGCGTGCAGGCTGGCTGGGTGCAGGCGGCAGGCTTCCGGCCCGGTGTTGCATGGCGCATCGAGTTCGTGGTCGCTGCGGTCGTGTTGCTGTTGCTTGGTCTGACGGTGGCGATCGGCGTCGCCAATTCCAGGCCTGCCCTGAAGGGAAGTCGGCGCCAACTGTGGCGTTTTGGAGGTGCCGCGATGCTGGGCCTGGCGGTCGTGGTCGGCCAGGAAGTGCTTCTGGCCGGCGCCGGGCTGCTTGCCCAGGTCGGTTCCTTGTACAAGAGCCATGTGCCCGCTTCCGTCGCGTGCCTGGCCGCAGGCGCGGTGCTGCCCTTGCTGCAATCGGTGATGGCCATGGATCTCGAGTTGCGCCGTCGTGCGCGACGTCGTCGCCGCGGCAAGGGTGCGTCATCGTCGAGAATGCCACTGCCCATCGACAAGCCTCAGGCACCCTGAGGCCCCAACCCTGCCGCCGGCCTCGCTCAAGGCTTTCTGCTGCCATCCATGAACCCCCCTGCCTACACCCGCGGCGCCGCCCTGGCGGCGCTGTTGCCGCAACGCATCGTGGTGATCGACGGTGCCATGGGCACCATGATCCAGCGCTACCGCCTGCAGGAAGCCGACTTCCGCGGTGAACGCCTGGCCGCCCATCCCAAGGACCTGAAGGGCAACAACGACCTGCTGGTGCTGACGCGGCCCGACGTGATCCGCCAGATCCACGACCAGTACCTGGCCGCCGGCGCCGACATCATCGAGACCAACACTTTCGGCGCCACCTCGATCGCGCAGGAAGACTACGGCCTGGCGCACCTGGCGCGCGAAATGAACGTGGCTGCCGCGCGCATTGCACGCCAGGCGGTGGATGCGGTAACCAGCCCCGACCATCCTCGCTTCGTGGCTGGCGCGTTGGGCCCGACGCCACGCACCGCCAGCATCAGCCCCGACGTCAACGACCCTGGCGCGCGCAATGTCAGCTTCGACCAGCTGCGCGACGCCTATCGCGAGCAAGCCGAAGGCCTGCTCGAAGGTGGCTGCGACCTGTTCCTGGTGGAAACCATCTTCGACACGCTCAACGCCAAGGCGGCGATCTACGCGCTGGACGAGCTGATGCAGGACCGCGGCGAACGCCTGCCGGTGATCATCTCCGGCACCGTCACGGATGCCTCGGGCCGCATCCTCAGCGGCCAGACCGTGGCCGCCTTCTGGCACTCGGTGCGTCACGCACGGCCGCTGGCCGTGGGGCTGAACTGCGCCCTGGGTGCCACGCTGATGCGCCCCTATATCGAGGAGCTCGGCAAGGTCGCACCCGACACCTACATCAGCTGCTATCCGAACGCCGGCCTACCCAATCCGATGAGCGACACCGGCTTCGACGAAACACCCCCGGTGACCGCCCGGCAGCTGGGTGAGTTCGCCCAGGCCGGTTTCCTCAATATCGCGGGGGGCTGCTGCGGCACGACGCCGGAACACATCGCAGCCATTGCACGCAGCGTGCGCCAGTACCGGCCCCGCAGCCGGCACGACCCTCTGCTGTCGCACTTGCTGGCGGCCTGAAGCGACCGCACGCCTGGGCCTACAAGGCCTTGGTGGCGATCTTGAAGTCCGGGTCCTCCGGAAAGTGCGCGACGTGGAAGCCCAGGCTCGCCATCAGCTTGAACATGGGCGAGTTGTTGGCCAGGATCAGGCCCACGATTTCCGCCAGGCCCTTGCTGCGCGCCACGTCCATGATGGACAGCATCAGCCGTGACCCCAGGCCCTGGCCCTTGAGCCGATCCGACACGACGAGCGAGAACTCGCAGCTCGCACCATCCGGATTCGTGACATAACGGCTCACGCCCAGGATGCTCTCGGTCTCGGTGACACTGCCGTCCTCGGCCACTTGGCGCTCCCTGTGCACAGCCACCAGCGCCATCTCGCGGTCATAGTCGATCAGGGTGAAGCGCGCCAGCATGCGCGCCGGCAACTCGGGCAGCGCGCTGGCAAACCGGAAGTAGCGGCTTTCGGGACTGAGGCTGCGGATGAAGGTCTGCAGCATCTCGGCGTCATCCGGATGGATCGGACGGATCGTGTACAGGCCACCCCCCTTGAGCGGCCATTCACGCTCCAGCCCGGTCGGGTAGGGCAGCACGGCCAGATGGCCGAAGCTACCGGGTGTCTGCGCCGCACCGTCGACGACGATGCGCGCGTCCACGGCCACGGCGCCCTGGTCGTCCACGATCACCGGGTTGATGTCCATCTGTCGCAACTGAGGCAGCATGCAGACCATGTCGCTCACGCGCAGCAGCAATTGCTCCAGCGCACCGATATCGGCCGCCGGCGCGCCGCGCCACTCGTGGAGCATCTCGTCGGCGCGGGAGCGCTCGATCAGCCGGCGCGCCAGGAATTGGTTCAATGGCGGCAGTTCGATCGCCCGGTCGGCGATGAGCTCGATCATCGTGCCGCCGGCGCCGAAGGTGATGACCGGGCCGAAGGCCTCGTCGGTGGTCAGGCCGACACAGACTTCGCGGCCCCGCCGCAGGCCCGCCATCGGTTGCACGGTGACGCCGTTGATCCGCGCTTCCGGCAGGGCACGCTGGACCGCATCCAACATCTCCTGGTGGCGATCCCGTACCTGGATGGCGTTCTGCACGTCCAGCATCACGCCCTGCACGTCGCTCTTGTGCGCGATGTCGGGCGAATCGATCTTCAGTGCCACCGGGTACCCCAGCTGACTGGCGATCAGCATGGCCTCGTTGGCGCTGCGCGAGAGCATGGTCCGCGTCACGGGGATGTGGAAAGCCGCCAGCAGGGCCTTGCTTTCCATCTCGGTGAGCACCTTGCGACGCTCGGCCAACACGCCTTCGATGAGCAGGCGCGCGCCTTCGACGTCCGGCGATGGCCCATCGGACAGTGGTGGCGGCGTCTGCTGCAGCAGCTGCTGGTTGCGGTAGAAGCTGGCGATGCTGTGGAAGGCGTCCACCGCCGCCTCTGGCGTGCGGAACACCGGCAGGTGCTTGTTGCCGAGCAGGTGGCGTGCGGAACGCACCGAGGCTTCGCCCATCCAGCAGCCCAACACCGGCTTGGAGTGCGGCGAGAAGGCTTCCCCCACGGCGGTGGCAACGGCGTCGGCGTCGGCGCCGGCCTTGGGCGAGAAGAACACCAGCACGCCATCCACGCTGCGATCGGCGACGGCCGCCTGCATGGCAGCCACATAGGAGGCCGGTGCAGCGTCCTCGCCGAGGTCGTGGACCTGATCCACGACCAGGCCCAGGGTCTCGGCCCAGTCGGCCGCCATCACCGCGGGCCCGCCTCCGTTGGTCACGATGGCCAGGTTCCGGCCCACCGGCTTGAAGCGCGAGGCCAGGCAACTGGCGGCTGATATGAGTTGCGTGAACTGGCGCACACGCACCACGCCCGCGCGACGCAAGGCCGCGTCGAAGACATCGTCGGACCCCACGATGGCGGCCGAGTGCGTCAATGCCACACGCGAACCCGAGGCCTTGCGGCCGGACTTGAGCACCACCACCGGCTTGGCGTAGGCCGCGGCCCGCAGCGCGCTCATGAAGCGCCGGGCATGGCGGATGCCTTCCATGTAGACCAGGATGCTCTGGGTGCTGCCGTCGTTGGCCAGGAAGTCCAGCACCTGCGGCAGTTCCACGGCCGTGTTCGGCCCCAGGGAGACAACGGCCGAAAAGCCCACACCCTGGCGTTCGGCCCAGTCCAGCATGGCCGACGTCAGCGCGCCGGACTGCGAAACGAACGCGAGCGGGCCGGGGGCCGCCAAGGCACCCAGGGAACCGGCATTCAGGCCCTGCGCCGGACGCTGCAGGCCCATCGTGTTGGGGCCCAGCAGGTTGACGCCATAGCGGCGGGCGGTCTGGTGCAATTCGGTGCACAAGGCAGGGGCCATGCCGGTGGAGAGAATCAGCGCGGCGCGACAGCGCACCCTGCCCACGATCTCCAGCGCTGCCATGTTCTGGTCATGCGGGAGGGCGATCAGGGCCAGGTCGGCACGTGATTTCGCCAGCTCGGCCAGCGTGCCGGTCATAGAGACGTCCAGCCAGGTCACCACGCCCTTGAACTGGCCATCGGCCAGGGCCTTGCGCAGGACGGCGGCTTCGCGGCAGGGGGGCTCGGCCGCCGGATCGCCGGCAAAGACGACGACCGACTTCGGATCGAACAGGGGCGTGAGGTAGTGGCGGTCCACGGCGGTGGGGCAGATCAGGACAGGGGTAACACAGCATAGGCCAGCCCGGGCCCCTACAAGATGACCTTGCGCAATTCCACCGTGACCGAGTGGCGCCGAACACACCTGCCTGCCCGGTCCTGCGTGGATACTTGGCGCCGGCGCGGGTGGGCGGGGGCGACGATGGACATGCTGGAGCGGCAGTGGTTGGGTCTGGTCGGTGCCGATCCCTTGACCTGGCTGGCCTTGCTGTCGGCCGGCGTGGCCGCGCTGCTGGTGGTCATCAGCGCCTTCGTCAAGACGATGATTCCGCTGCGCTGGCTGGCCGTGGGCAGCAATGTAGGCTTCATCGTCTACGGCCTGCTGCATCCTGCGCCGTTGATGGTCGTGCTGCATGCCGTGCTGCTGCCGGTCAACCTGTGGCGGGTCTGGCAGATGATCGGCCTGACGCGCCGGGTGGCCGCAACAGCCGATGCCCAACAAATGCAACTGTGGTTGCGCCCCTACATGCGCAGTCACCGGCGCAAGGCCGGCGAAGTGCTGTTTGCCAGCGGCGACCTGGCCGACCGGCTCTACTTCGTGGCCAGTGGCCAGGTCGAACTGCCCGAAGTAGGAGGCACGGTTCAGGCCGGCCAGATGTTCGGCGAGATCGCCTTTTTCGCTCCTGGCCACCGCCGCAGCAGCAGCGCACGCTGCCAGACCGACTGTACCTTGCTGTCCATCGACGAGACCAGCTTTCGCGAACTCGTCTACCAGAACCCGGATTTCGGCCTCGAAGTGGTGCGCCTCATCGCTGGCCGGCTCAGCGAGGACGTTCGCCGGCTGCAGGCGCGGCAGGTGGCAACGACCTGATTACACTGGCGCCTCCCGAAACCCCGGATGGGCGGGCCTGTCCCGGCCCAAGAGCCTGATCTGGCCTTGCACAGGTGCCGCATGAAACACGCTGTTCTGATTCCCGCGCTGATGCTGTCGATGGCAGCCTGGGCTGCCGAGCCCAAGGCGGGCCCGAAGACCAATCTGATGGATCACTCCAACAGCACGCTCATCGAGACCGAGGCGGCCAAGGCGCTGATGGCGGAGAACATCCCGCCTAGGGTCTGGAAGCTCTATCCGGCACGCAAGTACACCTTTCTGAGCCAGGTCGAAGGCGGCTTGACGACCAACAAGACCTGCGTGATCTCGGCGCGCGTGATGTTGCTGCCGCTGACCGCCACGGTGGGCGCCGTACTGATGCGCCCGCAGAAGACGGCCACGGCGTTCGACGCGCAACCCGATTCGTCCACCGAGCAATGCCGGAGCCTGGCGCGGGACAAGCTCAAGGAAGCCACGAGCGCGGTGGTGTCGGCCCTGGTCAAGTAGGGCTGGCGTTCAAGCCAGCCGTTGGCGGCCCGTACAGGCCCCGTTCGCTGGCCATCAGGCGCACCAGACCCAGCAGCGCGTCGATGTTGGGCGTGGCCAGACCCAGGTGCTGGCCGATTTCGCGCACGGCGCTCACCAGCGCGTCGATCTCCAGCGGTCGGCCAGCCTGCAGATCCTGCAGCATGCTGGTCCTGAAACTGCCCAGCTTGCGCGTCACGGCGTGGCGTTCTTCCGGGGTCTGGGCGATGGGCAGGCCGATCTGCGCACCGATGTGCTGCGCCTCGCGCATGACGGCGGTGATGAAGCCGCGCACCAGCGGGTCGTCCAGGATGCGGTCGCAGGTGGCACCTGTGAGGGCGCTGATCGGATTCATGGTCATGTTGCCCCACAACTTGAACCAGATGTCGCGCTGGATGCGCTCGGACACGGTGACATCGAAACCGGCGCGTCGCAGCAAGCCAGCCAGCGCCAGCAGGCCGGGATCCTGGCCCCCGTCAGGTCGCCCGATGATCAGACCACTGCCGTTCACCGGCTGCACGACGCCCGGCGCAGGTGCGATGCTGCTCAGGTGCACGACACAACCCACGACTTGAGACGCTGGGATCATCTCGCGCAGCCGTGCCCCCGGGTCCACGGACCGCAGGCTCAGGCCGGCTGCGGGCCCGGCGAGTCCATCGAAGAACCACCACGGCACACCGTTCATCGCACACAGCACCTCGGTGTGCGGACCACACAGGGCCTGCACGGCGGGTGCCACGGCCGGCAAGGCCGGCCCCTTGACGGCGACGATCACCAGATCCTGCCGGCCCAGCACCCGCGCATCGTCGCTGGCGTGCAGCGGCAAACGCGCCGCTGGCGCCCCTGCCGCGGGCTGGACCAGCAGGCCTTGTGCCTGGACCGAGGCCAGTGTCCGGCCGCGGGCCAACGCGCTCAGGCTCAGTTCGGCCGCCGGAATCCGGCTGCCCAGCCAGGCTGCAAAGGTGCCGCCGATGGCACCCAGACCGACGATGCAGACTTTCATAGGACGTGACCCCAGGGCGGCATGCTGCCGGGCTCCGAGTTTAGGAGCGCAGCCCGGGGCACAGGCCCGCTGCCAGTTCGTCCGGCAATGGTCAGGAATGGGCGTGGCAGGAATTCAGCCCCTACGCACTTCTCTGGTGCGGTAGACCGGCAGCCACAGCCGCCCGGTCCAGCCGGACGGCGAAGGCCTGCATCGCCGGCGTGACGCGCCGCGACTTCAGGCCGGTGAGCCTGAAGCTGCCGGCGTGGACTTCCAGCGCAAAGGGTCGCACCAGACGGCCGCCGCGCAACTCACGCGCGAACTGTCGAAGATCATGCCGTTGACCAGCAGTGGCTCGACGCCGGCGGCCTGGAACCATGCCGCCCACTCCGCCGCGCGAATGGAGCGCAGCAGCGGCTCGCGCACCAGGTCTCGAGGATGCCTGAGACGTTCCACGAACGCGGGCGCACCGAGCGGGGACAACGGCGCCGCCATCACCGGTACCGCTTCGGTGCCTGCCCACTCGCCCTGGCCGAATCCAGCTTCTTCACGTGCTGGCTGACGGCGGTCTGGGTCAGATGCAGTTCGCGCCGGGGTGGCCAAGGGGGTTCAGCCGTTCGCGGGGCTGTACAGGCGTGACTTTGGTTGGTTGCTGGGTCCTGGGCGCGCAACGACGATCCAGGCTCCCCTGGCCGCGCGCTCTGTGTGCCAGGCTGCCGCACCGCTCGCCCATGACGCTGACCCTTCTGGCCGTTTCCCTGAACGAGCGACCGCTGTCGCAGCCGATCACCGCGCATTTCGACAGTCGCGGCGGCACGATCGGCCGTGCGGACCACAACACGATGGCGCTGCCGGACCCCGAGCGCCATGTCTCGCGCCTGCAAGCCGAGATCGTGGCCAGCGGCACGGCTTTTCTGATCCGCAACGTGGGTGCGGCCAACCCCATCGTCGTGGCCGGGCGGCCGGTGGCTTGTGGCGAAACCGCCAACCTGGTCCATGGCGACGAGGTGCGCATCGGGGGCTACCTGCTGCAGGCCGACATGCAGATGCAGGAGGCCGCGCTGGATGTGACGCGCGGCCGCGCCATGCTCTCAGCCTCCATCGCGCCGCCGGCACCGCCTCCGGCGGGCTCCGAGGCTCCGCCCCTGCAACCGAGTCCAGCGCCGGCCGTCTTCCGCGAGGCGCTTCCGCGCACGGGGGCGGGCGCGGGCGGCGGCAACAATCCCTTTGCCGACCTGCTGGGAGG
>DAORNK010000087.1:0-13280 GCA_035440985.1 Rubrivivax sp.
CCTGGGCTGGAAGTGCGCGATCACCGCGTCGCAGAGCTCGCGCGCCTCCAGCATGCGGCCATCGCCCACCTCGCCGCAGGCCTGGTCGCCGCTGGCCGGACCGAGCAGCTGTGCACCGTCGGCCACCACCTGGGCGGCGTTGCGCTGGGTTGCCGGGTGGGCCCACATCTCGCGGTTCATGGCCGGCGCCAGCAGCAGCGGGCAGTTCGCCAGCGGCCGGGCCAGGCACAGCAGGGCCAGCAGTTCGTCACCCCGGCCCTGCGCCAGCTGGGCGATGAAATCGGCGCTGGCCGGCGCCACGACGATGGCATCGGCCTGGCGTGACAGGTGGATGTGTGCCATGCCGCTGGGTTCGCGCGCATCCCACTGGCTGGTGTAGACGGCACGGCCGGTCAGCGCCTGCAGGGTGACCGGCGTGATGAACCGCGTGGCCGCTTCGGTCATCACGGCCTGTACCGTGGCACCGGCCTTGATCAGTTCGCGCGCCAGCTCGGCCGCCTTGTAGCAGGCCACGCCACCGGTCAGGCCCAGCACGATGTGGCGACCCTTCAGTTCGTCCAGGCGGTCGGGTGTTTGCATGGCGCGGGACTCTAGCGCAGTGCCTCAGGCGGCAGCGCCGTGGCACTTCTTGAACTTCCGACCGCTGCCGCAGGGGCAGGGGTCGTTGCGGCCGGGTGCGGCTGCGACATGGCGCGTTTCGGGCTTGGGCGCCCGGTCGACCCAGAACACGCGCAGGTCCTGCACGCTGTAGCAGGCCTCGGCCAGCAAGTCTTCGCGGCTGGGTGCGCCCTGCGGGTGGTACTTGGCGACGTGGGCTGCATAGTCCTCGTGCCCGGGTGGGATCATCAGCGCGGCGATCTGGTCCAGCAGGGCCTCGAGCAGTTCAGCCGACTCTTCATCCTCAGGCGGCTGCCACAACGCCGGGAAGGCTTCGACCGCGTCCAGGAAGCCTTCGGCCCACAGTGCGCCTGTCTGCATGGCCTGCGCGTCCTCCAGCGGCACAGCCGCCTGCTGGACCAGGCGCTCCCGGTCGGCGTCGTTCCACTCCGCCATCAGTGGATTCAGGCGCAGCGACTCGGGGTCGTCAATCAGGGCTGATGGGTCGAGCTGGTCGCGCAGCACCTTCAGGCGCAGCAGCAGTGCCCGTTCGGCCTGAGCCGCGTCAGGCGGATCGGCAAATGCACGCTCGAAGGCATCGCCGCACATCAGCGGCAGCCACTGCGCAGGTTCGGGCAGGCGCACGCCGGCAGCCAGGGCGGCCAGGAAGCCGTCCACCCATTCGAATCCGATCTCCGGGTCAAAGCCGGCCAGCCGCTCGCAAGTGGCGTCAAATGCCTTGATCTCGGCCGGGCTGTTGTCGCGCACGCCGTGCAGGGGAAGGCTCATCACAAGGCAGGCTCCGGGCCGGTCGGTGCAAGCACCACCGCCGCATCCTACCCCCAGCCTGCACCGTTCAGGCAGCTGGCCAGGCCAGCCCCGGCGGCCGCGGATGCAGCCGGGCCATGCAGTGCACATCGACATAAGCGCCGTCGCGCAGCGCGTAGCCGCGGTGCGTGCCTTCGAGCCGGAAGTCAAAGCGCCGGTACAGCGCCAATGCACGGGTGTTGTCGGTGAAGACGGTGAGTTCCAGCCGCAGGATCTGCGCCCAGTTGTCGGCGTAGTCGCACAGCGACTGCATCAGCGCGCGGCCGACGCCCTGGCCCTGCGCGGCTGGCTCGACGCTGATCCCCAGCATCGCGGCGTGGCGGCGGCGCAACTGTGGCTGGGGGTGCAGCCCGGCGCTGCCCACGACCCGACCCTCGCTTTCGGCGACCATCATGAGGTCGATGCGCCCCGGCGCCGCCATTTCCTCGATGCGCGCGCGCCACACAGCCTCGCTGGGCAGAGGCAGTTGCATCAGGTTGCCATAGACCTCGGGTTCACTCATCACACGGGTGATGTCGGCCGCATCGCCCGGCCGGGCGCGACGCACGATGAGGTTCGGATGAATCATGCCGGTATGCCCCAGTTCGGGGCGCCAAGAAAAGTACGGGGGCATCTTCCCACGGCAGCCGTCGGCATGACACTGTCACATGACATAGGCAACATGCTCGAAGACGGGCACGGCTCGTGCATCGGGCAGCGCAGACACAGGAAGGCGCCGGCGTCAAGCCGGGCGATTTCCCGAGTGCATGCTGTGGATGGGGGGGCGCCATGAGCCTGCCTTCGTTGCATAGTCACGCTCACATACCCGCCGTTACATCGGCACTGAAGTCAACCGAGGGCCAATCAGATGTTCAGGAATCACTGGATGGGAATTTCGCGCACGGCCGTGGCAACCGCTGTGGCCGTGGTGATGGCCGCGCCGGCATTGGCGCAGAACACGACCGCCGGCATCGCCGGCCGTGTGACCGGCGCCGACGGCAAGCCCCTGGCCGGCGCCAGCGTGATCATCGTGCACCAGGAATCCCGTTCGACGAACACGGTGGCCACGGACGGCGACGGCCGGTACAGCGCACGCGGATTGCGCGCTGGCGGGCCCTACACCATCACCATCACCAAGGACGGTCTGGTCGACAAGCGCGAAGGTGTGTTCCTGGGCCTGGCCGAGACCGCTGCGCTGGACACCCAACTGGGGCTGCAGGCGCAGACCGTCGTCGTCACGGGCCGCGCCGAGGCCGCAGCCTTCAATCGCGGCAGCATGGGCGCCACCACCGCCATCAGCGCGCGTGAACTGGCCACCTTCGCCTCCATCCAGCGCAACCTGCAGGACTACGCCCGCACCGATCCGCGCCTGGCGCAAACCGACAAGGAACGCGGCGAAATCTCCGCCGCCGGGCAGAACACGCGCTACAACAGCATCACGATCGACGGTGTCACCACCAACGACACCTTCGGCCTCGAATCGAACAACCTGCCCACCGCCAAACAACCCATCTCCATCGACGCCATCCAGTCGGTGCAGGTCAACCTGAGCAACTACGACGTCACGCAAAAGGGCTACACGGGCGCCAACATCAACGCGGTGACGAAGAGCGGCACCAACGAGTTCAAAGGCAGCCTGTACTACGTCTGGCGCGACGATAGCCTGGCCGGCAAGCGCTACAACCGGGTCACCGACAGCTACTTCGAGCCGGCCCCCTTCGAGCAGAGCACCAAGGGCTTCACGCTGGGTGGGCCCATCATCAAGGACACCCTGTTCTTCTTCGGCAGCTACGAAGAATTCAAGGGTCCGCCCGCCACCGGACTGCCGGCCTTCGGACCGCTTGGCAGCGGCCTGACGAACGTGGGCATCTCCCAGAGTTCGATCGACTCCGCGCTGGCGATCTCGCGCGACGTCTGGGGATTCAATGGGGGAACCGCCACGACACCGGGCTCGCTGGACCTGGTGGTCAAGGACACCCTGTTCAAGCTGGACTGGAACATCAGCGATGCGCACCGCGCCAGTGTGCGCTACGCGAAGACCGAGCAGACCGAACCCTTCATCGTGGGCTTTTCGGCCACGGGCCTGTCAACGAGTTCGCACTGGTACAACCAGATCAAGGAGATCGAAAGCCTGGTCGGGCAGTGGTTTGCGGACTGGACTCCGGACGTCAGCACCGAGCTGAAGGTGTCGCGGCGCGACTACGCGAGCCGCCCGATCTCCTTCACCGGCGACTCCTTGCCGCAGGTCGGCCTGCGCTTTTCGGGTGCATTGCCCGCCGGCACGCCCGCCGGTGTCAGCACCAACAACCGCTTCCTGAACCTGGGCACGGAACGCAGCCGGCACTTCAACGTGCTGGAAACGCAGACCGACGACATCTACGCCGGCGCGACCTGGAACCTGGGTGCGCATGAACTGAAGTTCGGCCTGGACTACTCGAAGAACGAGGTCTTCAACGCGTTCCTGCAGGACACCAACGGCCAGTACACCTTTGCCTGCGAGCCGGGCACCTACACCTTCGGTACCTTCGCCAGTTGCAACGACATGACCGCGCAGCAGCGTGAGTTGGCCACGCTGGAGAACTACCGCAAGGGACTGCCTTCGTTCTACCAGGTGCAGGCCCCGCGGGCCGGCAAGACACTCAACGACGGCGCGGGCATCTGGTCCATCGCCAACACTGGGCTGTTCGTGCAGGACAGCTGGAAGCTGAGCAACGCCTTCAGCCTGATGCTGGGCCTGCGGCTGGACCAGCAGACCGTGCCCGACGCGCCGCAGCGCAACGATGCGGCCGCCGCGGCGCCGGTGCCGGGCACGCTGGTCGGCGGGGTCTACACCCGGGCCACCGGTGGCTTCGGGCTGGACAACACCGTGACACTGGATGGCAAACAGTTGGTGCAGCCGCGCATCGGCTTCAACTGGAACCTGGGTTCGCCTGAACGTCGCATGCAGTTGCGCGGTGGTGCGGGTCTGTTCCAGGGCACGGCCGCCAACGTCTGGCTGTCCAACCCCTTCAGCAACACCGGTGTCGCGGTGGCGTCCCTGAGCTGTGCCGACTTCACCGCCTGCGGCCGGGCCAACAACGGCGGCCAGGTGCTGTTCAACCCCGACCCCGGCAAGCAGCCCACGCTGACCGGCACACCACCGGCGGCGAATGTGGACTTCCTCTCGCCCGATCTGGAGCAGCCCTCGGTGTGGAAGGCCAACCTGGCCTTCGAGACCGAATTGCCGGCGCTGCCCGTGGTGGGCAGCCTGGTGGCGAGCGCCGAATGGCTGCACACCCGCACCAACACGGGCATCTTCTACCAGCACCTGAACCTGGGCGAACCCACCGCGCTGGGGCGCGATGGGCGGCAGCTCTACTACCGGGCCGAGGGCTACAACGTGAATTGCTGGAACGCTTCCACCGGCAATGCCATCACCAACGGCGCCTGCGCCACACCCACCGGCCAGTCGCGCACGCGCGCGCTGAGCAACCGCAACTTCAACAACGTCTATCTGGCCAAGGAGACCAGCGAAGGCCGCGGCAACGCAATCACGGTCTCGATCAGCAAGCCTTCGGTCACCGGATTCGGCTGGAGCCTGGCCTACACCGCAACCTCGGCCAAGGAAGTGAGCCCGCTGACCTCGTCGACCTCGGGCTCCAACTGGGGCAACCGCAACATCTTCAACCCGAATGAAGAGGTGCTGCAGAACTCCAACTACCTGGTCAAGGACCGCTTCACCGCCAGCGCCACCTGGGCCAAGGCCTTCTTCGCCGACTACCGCACCTCGGTAGGTGTGTTCTACGAGGGCAGGCGCGGCAAGCCCTACAGCTGGACCTACATCAATGACCTGAACGGCGATGGACAAGGGGGCAACGACCTGATGTACATCCCCAGCGCCCCGGGTTCCGGCGAGGTCGTGTTCCGCGGTGGTGCCGATGAAGAGCGCCGCTTCTGGGAGGTGGTCAATGCGCACCGGCCGCTGCTGGCGGCGCGCGGCGGCATCGTAGGCCGCAACGACAACTACGCACCCTGGGTCAACACCTTCGATGTGCGCGTGGCCCAGGACCTGCCCGGATTCATGAAGGGCCACAAGGCCAGCCTGAGCCTGGACATCCTGAACTTCGGCAACCTGCTCAACAAGAAGTGGGGCCGCATCGACGAGATCAACTTCCCCTCGGCGCGCAGCTTCGTCAACTACAACGGGCTGGATGCCCAAGGCCGCTACATCTACAGCATGGGCACCGTCGAAGACCTGCGCACGCTGCAGGACAAGGGCGAATCGCAGTGGGCCTTGCAGCTGACGCTGCGTTACTCGTTCTGATCCTCAACGCCCAGACGGTCAACGCAACGGCGGCCCTGGGGCCGCCGTTTCTGTTCAGACCCGCTGCCCGACCCACCCCGCCACGCTGGCCAGCGCCGCCGGCAGCGCTGCGGCGTCACTACCGCCGGCCATCGCCAGGTCGGGTTTGCCGCCGCCCTTGCCGCCCACCTGCTGGGCCACGAAGTTGACCAGGTCACCGGCCTTGAGCTTGCCGATGCTGTCGGCCGTGACGCCGGCTGCCAGCTGCACCTTGCCGCCTTCCACGGTGGCCAGCACGATGGCAGCAGTCTTGAGCTTGTCCTTGAGCTTGTCCATCGTCTCGCGCAGGGCCTTGGCGTCGGCGCCCTGCAGCACCGCAGCCAGCACCTTCAGGCCCTTCACGTCCACGGCCCGGGCCAGCAGCTCGTCGCCTTGCGCCGAAGCCAGCCGACCCTTGAGCGATTCCACTTCCTTCTCCAGCGCGCGCACCTGGTCCAGCACCGCTGCCACCCGCGCCGGCAGCTCGGCCGGCGTGGCCTTGAGCGTGGTGGCCAGGCTGTTGACGCGGCCCTCCAGCTGCTGCAGATAGACCAGTGCGTTGCCGCCGGTGACGGCCTCGACGCGGCGGATGCCCGCCGCCACGCCGCCTTCGGCCACGATCTTGAACAGGCCGATGTCGCCGCTGCGCTGCACATGCGTGCCCCCGCACAGTTCGCGGCTGCTGCCGATGTCCAGCACACGCACCTGCTCGCCGTACTTCTCACCGAACAGCATCATCGCGCCGAGCTTCTGCGCCTCTTCGATCGGCAGCACGCGCGCCTGGGCCACGGCGTTGGCCAGGATTTCGGCATTCACCAGCGCCTCCACCTGGGCGATCTGCGCGTCGCTCATAGGCGCGTTGTGCGCGAAGTCGAACCGGGTGCGCTCCGCGTTCACCAGGCTGCCCTTCTGCTGCACGTGGCCACCCAGCACTTCGCGCAACGCCTTGTGCATCAGGTGCGTGGCGCTGTGGTTGCGCATGGTGCGGACGCGGCGTTCGCCGTCCACCCGCGCCACCAGCGTGTCGCCCAGCATGATGCTGCCTTCGACGACGCGGCCCTGGTGGCCATGCACCGCAGCCTGGACCTTGATCGTGTCTTCCACCAGCAGGCGCGCGGTGGCGTTGCGCAGTTCGCCGGTGTCACCGACCTGGCCGCCGCTCTCGGCGTAGAAGGGCGTGTGGTCCAGCACCACCACCGCATCGTCACCGGCCTTCACGCTCGGCACCGCCGCGCCGTCGAGGTACAAGGCCGTGACCCGGCTGGTCTCGCACACCAGGTGCTCGTAACCGTGGAAGGTGGTGGGCTCGCCCTTGTAGTCCAGCCCGGCAGCCATCTTGAACTTGCCGGCCGCGCGGGCCTGTTCGCGCTGGCGGTTCATCGCGGTGGCGAAGCCGGCCTCGTCGACGGCCACGCCGCGCTCGCGGCACACGTCGGCCGTGAGGTCCAGCGGAAAGCCGTAGGTGTCGTGCAGCTTGAAGGCCAGGTCGCCGTCCACCAGCCTGGTGCCGCCGGCCAGCGCCGTTTCGAGGATGTCCATGCCGTTGGCGATGGTCTGGAAGAAGCGCTCCTCCTCCTGCCTGAGCACCTCGGTGGCGCGGGCCATTTCGCGCCGCAGCTCCGGATAGGCATCACCCATCTCCACCGCCAGCGGGGCCACCAGCGTGTAGAAGAAGGGCTGGCGCGCGCCCAGCTTGTAGCCGTGGCGGATGGCACGCCGCGCGATGCGGCGCAGCACATAACCCCGGCCTTCGTTGCCGGGGATCACGCCGTCGGTGATGGTGAAGCTGCACGACCGGATGTGGTCGGCAATCACCTTCAGGCTGGGCGCGTCGGGGTCCACCTGCCTGGCGCCGGCAAACTCCACCGCGTTCTTCGCCGCGGCCAGCATGCGCACGAACAGGTCCACCTGGAAGACGCTGTGCACGCCCTGCAGCACCGAGGACAGCCGCTCCAGGCCCATGCCGGTGTCGACGCTGGGCTTGGGCAGCCGTTGCATCTGGCCGTCTTCGGTGCGGTTGAACTGCATGAAGACGTTGTTCCAGATCTCGACGTAGCGGTCGCCGTCCTGCTCGGGGCTGCCGGGCGGGCCACCCTGCACGCTGGGACCGTAGTCGTAGAAGATCTCGCTGCAGGGACCGCAGGGGCCGGTGTCGCCCATCATCCAGAAGTTGTCGGACATCCAGCGCGCACCCTTGTTGTCGCCGATGCGCACGATGCGCTCGGCAGGCATGCCGATCACGTCCTTCCAGATGTCGTAGGCCTCGTCGTCCTCGGCGTAGACGGTGGCCCACAGGCGGTCCGGGGGCAGCTTGAAGTGCACCGTCAACAGCTCCCAGGCGAAGACCAGCGCGTCGCGCTTGAAGTAGTCGCCGAAGCTGAAGTTGCCCAGCATCTCGAAGAAGGTCAGGTGGCGTGCCGTGTAGCCCACGTTTTCCAGGTCGTTGTGCTTGCCGCCGGCGCGGATGCACTTCTGGCTGGTCGCGGCGCGGCTGTAGGGCCGCTTGTCGAAGCCCAGGAACACGTCCTTGAACTGGTTCATGCCGGCGTTGGTGAACAGCAGCGTCGGGTCGTCACCCGGGACCACGGGGCTGCTGGCCACGACCTGGTGGCCCTTGCTTTCGAAGAAGTTCAGGAAGGTGGAGCGGATCTCGGAGGCTTTCATGGCGACGGCAACTCGGTTGGGGTTTCAGTTCACGACTTCGATGCCCAGCGCGCGGGCCGCGCCTATGAGGCGCGCGTCGTGCGTGGCGATGGGGCAGCGGCGCGACAGCGCCAGGTCAACGTACAAGGCGTCATAGGGTGTCAGATCGTGGGTGGTGGACAGTTCCAGGTGGCGCAGCGGGTCATTCGCCCGCGGCGGCACCAGTTCCACTTCCAGGGCCACGACATGAGAGCACAAGCCCCGGGCATGGGCCAGATCGAATCGCCGGCGGCGCACGCCGTTGCGCATCGCACTGGCCACTTCCAGCGGCCAGATGAAGGGAGCGATGAGCTCACGCTCCAGCACCGCGCGCATGCCGGCAGGGCGGTGTTCGTCCGGCATCACGCAGGCCAGCGCATAGGAGGTGTCGATGACGATCTGGCTCATCGGCCCTGGCTCGTTGCTGCCGACCAGATGCGCTCGTCGCGCTCTTCACGGCCTTCGCGCACCCATTCGACGATCTCTTCGGTCGACAGCGGTTCGCCACGCAGGGCGATCTCACGACCGATCTGCTGCATGGCTGCGACGGCCTTCAGGCGTCGCTCCAGCAACTCGGCCGAAACGCCGCCAAACGGCACGATCTTGGCCACGGGCTTGTTGTGGCGTGTGATGATCACTTCTTCGCCCTGTTCCGCGCGCGCGACCAGTTCGGACAAGTGGGTCTTGGCTTCAAACAGGCCGATGGATTCCATGACGCGGCGCCTTGTTTGGTTTATTCAACCAGATTCTAAGGCCAGGCGTCGATTGCCGCGTTGACAAGCAGGCGCCCCGGCGCGGCGCTCGGCGAGTAATACAGTCAGCGCACGATCACGATGCAAAGCCGCCATGGACTCGAAATCCTCTCCCCTTTCTGCCCTCAAGGACCCCAGCCTGCTCAAGACCGAAGGCCTGATCGCGGGCGCCTGGACCGCCGGCCAGACCGTTGGCGCACGATTTGCCGTCACCGACCCGGCCACCGGCCTGGAACTGGCCCAGGTGGCCAACCTGGGCCCCGTGGACGCGGCCGCCGCCATCAGTGCCGCCGAAAGGGCCTGGCCGGCCTGGCGCGCGCGCACGGCCAAGGAACGCGCCGGCATCCTGATGAAGTGGTTCGCCCTGCTGCACCAGCACGCCGACGACCTGGCCCGCATCCTGACCGCCGAGCAGGGCAAGCCGCTGGCCGAAGCGCGCGGCGAGGTGGCCTACGGCGCCAGCTTCATCGAGTGGTTTGCCGAAGAAGGCCGGCGCGTCTACGGCGAGACCATACCCACCACCGACCCCAACAAGCGCTACCTGGTCATCAAGCAGCCGATCGGCGTCTGCGCGGCCATCACGCCGTGGAACTTCCCGATCGCGATGATCACGCGCAAGGTGGCGCCGGCGCTGGCCACCGGCTGCCCGGTGATCATCAAGCCGGCCGAGCAGACGCCGCTGTCGGCGCTGGCGGTCGCTGAGCTGGCACAACGCGCGGGCATGCCAGCCGGCGTGCTGGCCGTGCTGTGCGCCGACAGTGCCAACAGCATCGAGATCGGCAGCGTGCTGTGCAGTTCGGACGTGGTGCGCCACCTGTCCTTCACCGGCAGCACCGAGGTCGGCCGCATCCTGGCCCGCCAGTGCGCGCCGGGCATCAAGAAGCTGAGCCTGGAACTGGGCGGCAACGCACCCTTCATCGTCTTCGACGACGCCGACCTGGACAGCGCGGTGGAAGGTGCGATGGTCAGCAAGTACCGCAACGCAGGCCAGACCTGCGTCTGTGCCAACCGCTTCTACGTGCAGGCCGGTGTCTATGACCGCTTCGTCGAGAAGCTGGCGGCCAAGGCCGGCGGCATCAAGCTGGGCAATGGCTTCGAGGCCGGTGTGAACCAGGGGCCGATGATCGACGATGCGGCCATTCACAAGGTGGAAAGCCACGTCGCCGATGCGTTGGCCAAGGGGGCACGCGTGGTGGTGGGCGGCAGCCGGGACGGCGAACGCTTCTACACGCCGACCGTGCTGGCCGATGTGACCGGCGAGATGCTGTGTGCCAAGGAAGAGACCTTCGGCCCGGTTGCGCCGGTGTTCAAGTTCGAGACCGAGGCTGAAGCCATCGCGCAGGCCAACGCCACGGAGTTCGGCCTGGCCAGTTACTTCTACAGCCGCGACATCGGCCGCATCTTCCGTGTCGGCGAAGCGCTGGAATACGGCATGGTGGGCGTCAACACGGGCCTGATCTCCACCGCCGAAGTGCCCTTCGGCGGCGTCAAGCACAGCGGCCTGGGGCGCGAAGGGGCGCGACAGGGCATCGATGACTACGTCGAGCTCAAGTACCTGTGCCTGGGGGACATCCAGACCTGAGTCTGCGCCGAGCAGCCAAAGCGTGGCTGCGAGAGGCTGACGAAGGCCCGGGTGCCTGCAAGCGACCGGGCTGAGTCTGCGCCGAGCAGCCACCTGCGTGGCTGCGAGTGGCTGACGAGGGCCCGGGCGCCTGCAAGCGACCGGGCTGATCAGGCGCTGGCTTCGGTGCGCGTGCCCTCGGCCAGCGTGTGCACATGCGCGATGCCTTCACGGTGGCGCAGCGATTGCAGCGTCGCCTGCGCGCCACGCATCAGCAGCCCCAGGTCGGAGCACACGCCCACGAAACCGTAGCCGGCGGTGCGGTAGCGCGTCACTTCCTCCGGGTTGCCGCCCAAGGTGCCGATGGGCATGCCCAACGCCTTGGCGCGCAGCGCCGCGTCGGTCATCAAGGCCAGCACCTCGGGGTGCATCATCTCGCCCGGCAGGCCCATGGCGCCGGAGAGATCGGCCGGGCCCACGAACAAGGCGTCCACGCCGGGCACGGCGGCGATCGCCTCCAGTGCGGCGATGGCCTGCGGGGTCTCCAGTTGCAGCACCACGCCGATGCTCCGGTTGGCGCTGCGCAGGTAATCCGCTGTCGTGCCGTAGCGCGAAGCGCGGCTCATGCCGGCCATGCCTCGCATGCCTTCCGGTGGGTAGCGGGTGGCTGCCACGGCACGGCGCGCCTCGTCGGCGCTCTGCACGAAGGGGAACATCAGCGTCTGTGCGCCGGCGTCCAGCACGCGCTTGACGTGCACGGCATCGTTCCAGGGCACGCGCACCACGGGCAGCATCTTCGTGTTGCCCACCGCCTGCAGCAGATGCACCAGATCCATCATGTCCAGCGGCGTGTGTTCCATGTCGATCACGCCCCACTCGAAACCGGCCGAACCGATGGCTTCTGCCACGATGGGGCTGGCCGACACGACCCAGGTCCCGATGGGCAGCTTGGCACCGTGGGCGAGCAACATCTGGCGAAAGGGATTCATCACTATGTCCTTGGGTGGCGCGTTGCGCTGCAGTCCGGCTGGCACAGGGCTGCGCTTGCAAGGGCTATTCTGACCCGGCGTCCGGCGCCGTCCAAGCCCGCCGGTCCTGGAGCGTGGGCGGTGCACATCGACGATGCACATCGACGATGCCCCGGGACAGGACCTCTACACTGGCCAGGCCTGTGTTCCCGCCCTCCGCACCCATGCGAACCTATGCCCAGCTGATCACGGAAGCCCTGCAGCGCGTGCGCGAGATCATGCCCTGGGACCTGCGCGACCAGCTGGACAGCGGCGAACAGCCCTTGCTGCTGGACGTGCGCGAGCCGGGCGAATATGCGCAGGCGCACATCGCCGGGGCGGTGAATGCGCCGCGTGGCGTGCTGGAAGCGAGCTGCGACTGGGGCTACGACGAGACGATGCCTGCCGTCGCATCGGCGCGGCAGCGGCCGGTGGTGGTGATCTGCCGGTCGGGCAATCGATCCATCCTGGCCGCCGACGTGTTGCAGCAGATGGGCTATGCCGACGTCGTCTCGCTGAAGACGGGCGTGCGGGGCTGGAACGACTTCGAGCAGCCGCTGATCGATGGCGACGGCCAACCCGTCGATGCGGATACCGCCCAGGCCTGCTCGCCAACCGCGTACGGCCCGATCAGCTGGGACCGCGCTGAACTTGATGTGTGGGCACGACGGCGGCTCGGCGCGGACTCCGCCTGGTCATTTGCAAGTGCCCGGGCCTTCGTCGTTGGCAGCGGACGCACCACCGCGCTGGTTGGCGGCCCCAAAGCCCTCCGCGCCCAGCACCGCGACCTGACCGGCCTGCGCGATGGCGTGCTGCAGCAGCGGCTGGGCCTCCTTGCCGTGGTCGGGGTACAGCGCCAGGCCCACGACTGCGTTCACACGGCAGGCTTGCCCGGCCACCAGCACCGGTTGCTGCAGCGCGCGCACCAGCTTGCCGGCCACACGTTGACCATCGGCCTTGGCATCGAGATGACCCAGCAGCACGCCGAAGGTGTCGGGCGCGATGGCGGCCACCACGTCGCTGGCGCGCAGCAGGCCACGCAGGCGCACCGCCACCTTGCGCCGCAGCACGTTGGCGGCTTCGACGCCCATCTGCGTGGCCGCCTGCGCGAAGCCCTCCACGCGCAGCACGATCAGCACCATGGGCGCCGGCTGACGCTCGCGCAGGGCCAGCAGTTGCGTCATGTGCTCCAGCAGTTGCGTCTGATGCGGCAACCCGGTGGCCAGATCGGTGGCATAGGCGTGGTGCAGAGCCCGTTCGGTCTTCTTGCGGGTCACGGCGTGACGCACGGAGCGCCACAGTGCCGCCGGGTCGTCGGCAGGCAGGATGGCCTGCACACCCCGCTGCAGCAACGTCTGCTCCAGGCCTTCGTCCACCACCGGCGTCAACACCAGCACGGCGGCTTCGAAGGCGGCTTGTGCCAGCGTGGCATCGCGCGCCCAGGCGTCCAGTGCGGCCGCGTCCGGGGCCTGCACGAGCACGGCATCGTGCCGATGCAGACCGGCTCCGTCCAGGGTGGCCACAGCGGCCACCGTGGTGCCGGCCGGCAGGCC
>DAORNK010000088.1:0-13192 GCA_035440985.1 Rubrivivax sp.
GCGCAGATCGATGCATTGCCGCCGGCGCGGGCAGATGTCCGACAACCCTTAACAGGAGCAGGCGCTGGATGGTCCGCAACAGTCAGGGCTACGGGTCGACGGAATCCCTCGACGGACTTCAATCGAAACAACAGTGATCGCTCAGAACAAAGTTGCCAAGCGCTGCCGCTGTTACCGCAGGCCGAACGCGTGATTGCCGGGCCGTGCGAACAGCGGCTGACGCTGACGCAGGCAGACTGCCGCGCCATCGCGGGCGTGATCCGCGAGGCTCTGGCAGGCGCTTCGACCTGACACCGCAGAGAGCCGCTCGGGGCGCAAAGCGGTTCAGGTGAGGTCAAACGTTGGCAGCGGCGCGTCGGCCCGGCTCAGCGCCGACGCCAGGCCAGCGCCAGCAGAGGAAGGATCAGCAGCGGCAGCGTGCCGGTCAGGGGCACGGTGCCGCTGCGCTGGGCCTCGAAGTGCACCGTCACCTGCTGCAGCCCGCGGCCACCCCAGGGCATGCCGAGGAAGAAGCCATCGAACATGCGACCGTTCCACGGCGTGCCCTGCCCCAGGGTCTGGAACAGGTGCAGGATGTCCTCGTCCAGCGCATCGCCGTTGCCGGCCACCGCACTCATGCGTGCCGCCGTCAACGCCGCCGGTGCGGTGAGCTGCAGGCCGACGCTGGCTGCACCATCGTTGGAGGAGCCGACGCCGAAGCCAGCCACCCGGCTCGCGATCGGGAAGGGGTCGCCACCGCTGAAGTCGAGCATCAGGTCGATGGCGTGAAGGCCGCCACCGAGTTCGGCCTCGGACTCCCGGACGGTCACGGTCACCGGGCTGAGCGCGCTGCGCACGAAGGTCTGGGCGATGCCGTCGAACACGAGGGTTTGTCGGTTTTCAGCGCCCCCCATCGTTGGGGGGTTCAGGAAGAGCACCCAGTTGCTGCCGGGTTGCACCAGAGGTGCGGCCCAGGCCGCGGCCTGGGTCAGCGCTGCCGCGCTGGCCGCGAGTGCGATGCGCAGCCACCGGCTGCCGCGGAGGGTGGGGTGTCTCATGGGGCCTCTCGAAGGTTGACGTGGAACGGCCACCACCGTAGACCGGGCCCCGTCACGCCAGCGTCACGCTGGCACGCTCGGTAGGCCCCGATTCGTGGGGTTCCGACGCGCCGCGGAAATGGCGCTCCTGCCGGCGCTAACCAGCGGCGCGCAAGCCCGAATCGAAGGGCCACGGCGGAACGCCATGACTCCCATCCTCTCCCGTGTGGCACGGGCCTCTTGCCTCGAGGCCGCGATTTCAGGCTTCGTGCAGCGCTGCGTGAATGGCATCGACCGCTGCCGGGTGGGCGGCAAGCAAGGCCTGAAGCTCGGCAAGCCGCGTGTGTGCTGCCGTCAGCATTTCCACGGGCGCCATCGCCGCGGCCTCTTCCAGGGCTCCACCCTCCAGGTCAGCAAGCACCGCGGCCAGAACGGCCGCCTGCTGCAGATCCTTGCGCGCTTTTGCCGTGTCGGACTGCCGCTTGGTGCTCGAGTACAGCTTGTGCCAAACGAATCGCGCGGGGTCTGGCAGGTTGACCGGGATGCAATGCCCGCCAGCCAGCACGGCGCCAGATCTTGGCGCTTGGAGCAGGTAGTCGAAAAGCGGCACGGTTTGCGCATGCCAGGCAAGCTCAGGCACAGGCTTGACGCCGCCAAGCTCTTCGCCTGGCACCAGCACATCGACTCGCAGCCCTTCTGCGCCAGGCCTCTTCACCGAGGTGGAAGGGGCACCAGGCGCCAGGCCCGGCACGGGGAAGAACTCGAGCAGCGTGGCCTGCACGGTCTCGAGAAGAGGAACCGGCGCTGCCAGTTTCAATGCCTGCCGGCGCGCCAGGCCAATGTCCTGCGTCCTGGCGGCAATGGCAACTGCACCCAGGTCGTTGAGCAGCGACACGAAAGCCAAGGTGCCCACGATTGCCAAGCCGCCGGCAAAAAGCCGTCGGTTGTGGAGTTCGACGAGCAGCCGCGCAGCGTCCTTGTCGGCAACCTGCATCCCAAGCGTGCGGAACTGCCTGACCTGGGATTGCACCCAGACGGCAGCATGGATTCGCGCCTGCATGGCATGCTGGGCAGCTTCGTCGTCCTGGCGGCAAACGAAGTCCTCAACCTCCTTGCCAGCGACCGCCTTGTAGCGCCGGTACCAGTAGCCTTGCCCCGTGATGGTTCGCAGGGTCAGGGTCCCGGGTGTGCCAGGCAGCAACTGCAGCTCCGTGCGAGCGCGCTCCTTGGCCTCGGCATATTGGGTGTGGAAGTTCAGCTCGAGGCGGCGGTAGAGAGGCTTGGCGGGCATCAGCGTGTCCTGGCTTTGTCGTCAGTCTAGTGCATCTACCCCGCGAAATTTGAAATGACGGGGTAAATGAGACTGCCCCGGCCTGACCTTGGCAGCGCAGGTTCTTCCAGTCGTGCGGCACATGGCGCAGACCGCAGCGGTGTGTGCTCAACCAATCGGCCCCGGACTCGTGGTCTCTCGCTGCCATTTCCGAGAGCGAGCTTTCATCCCACGGCGCGCGGGCAGACCGAAGTGGCACATCTCGCAAGTCAGAGCTTGCGCCATCCGCATTGCGGCTGCAGGCGGTGGTGCAAGCTGGCTGGTCCCTGGCCCCCACCCGCTGCGGCCTGAGGGCGCCGGTGGTGCTCTACAGGTAAAGGAATCCCTCGACGCTGGACTTCGGGTCGAGCGCAAACACGCGCTCGATGGCGATCGCAGGCTCGATCGACGCGTGCTCGGCCAGGCCCGGGATGTACAACTGGTGCAGCCGGCGTTCCGAGATCTGGTTGGCATGCGGCAGCCGCAGTGTGCCCAGGCCGCCGGCGATCGGGGTGACCACCGTGTCGGCCAACCCACGCCAGGCCAGCAGGCCGCAGGTGGCGCGGCCGCGTACGAGCTGGGTGGCGTCGCTCCACTCCGGTGGCACGAGGCACAGCAGGCGCATCGCCAGGCCGAGCCAGATGCCGTGCGTATTGGCAAACGAAACCAGGCGCTCGAACTCGCGCGCCTCCAGCCACCAGCCCCCGCGCGCCACCTCCTGGGGCGCCAGACCGCTGCGCCCGAAGCGAAAGAGTCGCGTGCCGCTCCACAGCACGTGCCGCTGCGGGCTGATCATGCCGCCGGTGCGCGCATGCGCCAGCACGCGCCCTTGTGGATCGACGATCGCCCGGGCCGGCGACAGGTTGATGCCGGCTGCGGCAGCGCGGCTCTCGGGCCGGTCGAATGCATTCTGGTTGGCAAACAGGCTCATCGGCAAACTCCCGGGCAAGCGCACGCCTGTGCATTCTGAAGCCGATTGTCGACCGCCGCCTCCCCCGGCCAGCGGACGGCCATTGCGCGTCAGGCCAGGTACGCTGCTGCGATCCGGCTGGGGCCTTCGAAGTGCGGCGGTCAGGCGCGGCGGTCAGGCGCGACGGCCGCTCGGCGCGGACTCAGGCCGACCCGGCACCGCCGTTGACGATCACGGGCAGCCTGCCCTGCCATGCTTGCCAGACGGACGGGTTCGCCACCAGTTCGCCCATGAAGTGCGCGACGTTGGCCATGTTGGTGCGGGCGGGCTTGAAGAGGCTGCCGACGATGCCCTCGTGCAGGGTGTACGGCGTGACCTCGCCTTCCACCAGGGTGTCCGGGCGCAGGGCCACCCATTGGACGAAGGGGTCGTCCGGCCCGATCGAACGGCACAGGAAGTCCGCCGCGCGCTGGTTGTCCTGCGCCGGCGGGAGCAGACCGCGGATCAGCGCCAGCAAGGCGCGGTCCAGCGGTGAGCGGGCGGTGTCCAGCCGCTGGGGTTGGTTCACCGAGACGCTGCCCATCACGATGAGCCTGACCGGCAGGGCGGGCCGCAGGGCCTGGATGGCCCGGCACAGCCGCTGCGTGGCTTGCGTGACCAGATCACGCGGTGGCCCGAAGATGCCTTTCAGGCTGATGTTGTGGCCCAGGCACGAAACAACGGCGCTGCAGCCGTGCAGGTGACGCTGCAAGGCCTCATCGCCCAGCGCCAGGGGCTCGGCCTCGACCACGGTCAGCCCGGGGGCCGCGACAACGCCGGCAGGCAGCCGCCGGGTGGACCGCACGATGGCCCGCACCTGGAAGCCTCGGTCCAGCATCTGCTGCAGGACCCGACCTCCGGTGCGCCCCGTTCCGCCCAGCACGAGGACCGTCTGTTCCATCGTCGCAGCACCAGCGTCGGCCCGCGGGTGGCGGACCGTTCACCCTGCCGATAGCCACGCAGGCAGCTGCCGGGCGTGCACTCAGAGATTGGCCGAGCGCCACCAGGTGATGTGATCGCGGCGCAGCACCGTTTGACTCGGCATCGGGTAATGCACGAGCTCGGGCCCGATGCCCAGGTAGAAACCGTCCTTGACCATGCGGTACGGGAACTCCAGCGAGTGCACGCGGTGGACCAGCTTGTTGGGCTTGTCCTTCTGGCGGACCTCGAGCAGCGCTTCGCGCAGGTGCTGCATGAAGGTGTAGGGCAGGTCGGTGTCCTGGCCGTTCTCCGGATCGGTCGCCAGCCGCCCGAGTTCGAGTTCGACGAAACAGACGCCCGGGAACGAGAACGAGTGCGAGGGCTTGGTCGTGATGTCCGCGTAGTAGGACGCCGGGTCCAGGCTGCTGCACACCAGGCTGTTCTTGGGCGACAGCGTCTGGTACATGTGCAGTTCGCGCCGGATCGGCGGCAGCGCCGCGCCGCGCTCGATGCCCAGCGTCGCGCCCATCGCCGTCGTCATGTAGAGCTTGCCGATGGCCGCCACCGAGAGGTGCTCCAGCACGCGGTACATCGAGATGTAGACCGAGTTCTTGGGCGAACCGTCGGCCTTGGGCTTGCAGCGCTTGAAGCAGCCCTCGATGTCGAAGTACGGGTGGCGGAACGCCGGGTCGACCTCGAAGAACAGCGCCTGCCCCTTGGACTTGAACTTGAACCCGGTGGCGTAGTACTGGCCGAACTGCTCGGGCGTCAGCATCGACGCGATCAGGGCCTCGGGAATGAGCGAGAAGTACAGATGAATGGACATGACAGTGACACCTCCATCGAAAAACGTGCAGCCGCCTTCAGGCCGGCTTGGGAGTCAGCGCACCGGCCATTTTGGAGGCGATGCGCATACCGTAGAAGCTGCGGTAGACAAAGTAAAGGTTGACGGCCAGGAACACCGCCGCCAGCGCCAGCACGATCGCCGTATGCCCTTGGCCGTTCAGGCCCACCGCCATCTCCACCGCCAGCAGGCCGAACAGCGTGGTGAACTTGATGATCGGGTTCATCGCCACCGACGAGGTGTCCTTGAACGGATCGCCCACCGTGTCGCCGACCACCGCCGCGTTGTGCAGCTCGGTGCCCTTGGCGCGCAGCTCGGTTTCGACGATCTTCTTCGCGTTGTCCCAGGCGCCGCCGGCATTGGCCATGAACACCGCCTGGTACAGGCCGATGATGGCCAGCGAGATCAGGTAGCCGATGAAGAAGAAGGGCTCGACGAAGGCGCAGGCCAGCGTGCCGAAGAACACCGCCAGGAAGATGTTGAACATGCCTTTCTGCGCGTAGATGGTGCAGATCTCGACCACCTTCTTGCTGTCCTGCTGCGACGCCTTGACCACCTCGTCGAGCCGGATGTGGGTGCTGATGAATTCGACGGCGCGATAGGCGCCGGTGGAGACCGCCTGCGTCGATGCGCCGGAGAACCAGAAGATCGTCGCGCCGCCGGCGATCAGGCCGAGCAGGAAGGGCGGGTGCAGCAGCGACAGCTTGCTCAGATCGGCGCTCAGCCCATTGGTCAGCAGCATGATGATCGAGAAGATCATCGTCGTCGCGCCGACCACCGCGGTGCCGATCAGCACCGGCTTGGCGGTGGCCTTGAAGGTGTTGCCGCAGCCGTCGTTCTCCTCCAGCAGGTATTTGGCGGAGCGGAAGTCGACCTCGAAGCCGAAGTCGCGCTTTATCTCCTGCTCGATGGCCGGCAGCTGTTCGATGGTGGACAACTCGTAGACCGACTGCGCGTTGTCGGTCACCGGACCATAGCTGTCGACCGCGATCGTGACCGGCCCCATGCCCAGGAAGCCGAAGGCCACCAGGCCGAACGAAAACACCGCGGCCATCATCGTGGACTTGGCGTAGTCCGGGTTGATGACGGTCGCCAGGTCGAGATGCGACAACAGGTTGGCGCCGGCCATCAGCGCGATGACGACGACGCCGATCCAGAAGGACGAGAAGTTGCCGGAAACCAGGCCCGACAGGATGTTCAGGCTGGCACCGCCCTCCTTCGACGCGGTCACGACTTCGCGCACGTGGCGCGAGTTGGTCGAGGTGAACACCTTGACCAGCTCGGGAATGATGGCCCCGGCCAGCGTGCCCAGCGTGATGATCAGCGACAGCTGCCACCACAGGTTCGGGTAACGCGTGCCGCCGGCCACGAAGCCGCCGATCAGCAGGTACGAGACGATGAAGGTCAGCGCCACGGACACCACCGAGGTGATCCAGACCAGTGAGCTCAGCGGCGCCTCGAAGTTGAACCGCGCCTTGTCGCCATACAGTCGCTGGGCCAGGATCTCGTTGCCGAAGTACGACGCGCCCGAGGCCACGATCATCATCACGCGCATCGCGAACAGCCACACCAGCAGCTGCACCTGCACCGCGGCTTCGGGCACCGCCAGCATCACGAAGCTGATCAGCGCCACGCCCGTCACGCCATAGGTCTCGAAGCCGTCGGCCGTCGGTCCGACCGAGTCACCGGCGTTGTCGCCGGCGCAGTCCGCGATCACGCCCGGGTTGCGCGCGTCGTCTTCCTGGATGCCGAACTCGATCTTCATCAGGTCCGACCCGATGTCGGCGATCTTGGTGAAGATGCCGCCGGCGATGCGCAAGGCTGCGGCGCCCAGCGACTCGCCGATCGCGAAGCCGATGAAGCACTTGCCGGCCAGCTGAGGCGATACGAACAGCATGATGCACAGCATGATCAGCAGCTCGGTCGAGATGAGCAGCATGCCGATCGAGATGCCGGACTTCATCGGGATCGCATAGACCGGAAACGGCTTGCCCTGCAGGGACGCAAACGCCGTGCGGCTGTTGGCCAGCGTGTTGATGCGGATGCCGAACCACGCAACCCCGAAGGACCCGGCGATGCCTACCAGCGAGAACGCGATGATCACGGCCACGTCGCGCACGCTCAGCCCCTGCACGAAGTAGAAGTAGCCGATCATGATGACCGCCGTGAAGGCCTCCAGCACCAGCAGGAACTTGCCCTGCGTGATGAGGTAGGTCTTGCAGGTCTCGTAGATCAGCTCGCTGACCTCGGCCATCGAGCGGTGCACCGGCATGCGGGCCACCTGGGCGTAGACCAGGGCACCGAAGGCCAGCCCGGCCAGACAGATCCACAACCCGTAGGACAGGAGGGTCCAGCCCGTGACCCCGCCGAGAAACGACACCAGCGCGGCATCGTTGAGTGCCGGCAACACCAGGTTCGCCTCGCTGACGTGTTCGTTCGCCGCCAGGACCTGACCTGACAGGCCCAGCATCAGCCACAACACAAGCGCGGCACGCCACGTGCTCCCGCACATCAGACGTGCCCGTACAGCCGGATCAAGCTTCATGCGCATTCCCCTATGCACCAAGGGCGGTCGCTGCCATTCGATGCAGACCCCGGGGGCCTGCTGCAGCGCCGTTTGCCCATCTGCGATCCAGCCCAACTCGGTGCATGGGCAACCACACCGCTGGAACCTGCTCGGCGGGCCTGGCGGCCCACTCAAGTGCGAACGATTTTGGGCATGGCGTTTTCAGGCACACCCCCAGTTGGATCAAAGAGTGCGCAGGTCACTGTTGCTTGCGCGCCAGCGATGGCGCTTGTGTTCAAACTGTAAGGTGGGTACGAAACTTCGGGCCGCTGCGGTGCCGCGCCATCCGATCGGCTGAAGACCTTTGACCCCCAGGGGCCGTCGCCGCGGTGACAGCCCGGCGCGGCTGCAGCATCCATGCTGTCAGGCCCATCACACGACGCCTTGCGCGCCCCACCATGCTCGACGACACCGGCCAGCGCCTCTTGATCGCCCGCCAGGACCTGCACCAGACCCGCTGGGCGCCGGACCCCGACGCCCCAGCCGGGCGGCCGCTGGCTGAACGCGAGGCGCGCTTGCGGGTGGCGCAGGTGGCCCTCACCGCCAACAACATCACCTACGCCGCCTTCGGCGAGGCGATGCATTACTGGCAGTTCTTCCCGGCCGCGGCGGCGGACCGGACCAATTGGGGCTGCCTGCCGGTGTGGGGTTATGCGACCGTGACCGAGAGTCGCAGCGAAGGCGTGGACGTGGGCCGGCGCGTCTGGGGCTACTTCCCGCTGGGCACGCACCTGGTGGTGCAGCCCGGCCGCGTGCGGCCACACGGCTTCGTCGACGCGGCTGCGCATCGCAGCGAGCTGGCCGCCGCCTACCAGCAGTACGCTTTCACCGACGCCGAACCCGGCTGGAAGCCCGAGCTCGAGGGTCTGACGGCCGTGCTGCGGCCGCTGTTTTTCACCGGCTTCCTGATCGACGACTTCCTGGCCGACAACAGGAACTTCGGCGCGCAGCAACTGCTGCTGTCCAGTGCTTCCAGCAAGACGGCTTTTGGCACGGCGTTCTGCCTGTCACAGCGCCGCGGCCGGCCCGGCGCAGCACGGGTTGTGGGGCTCACCTCGGCGCGCAACCAGGCCTTTGCACAGCGCCTGGGTGTGTACGACGAGGTGCGCCCGTACGACAGTGTTGCGGCAATGGACCCGGCCGTGCCCACGGTGTACGTGGACTTTGCCGGCGACGCGGCGGTGCGCCACCGCGTGCATACGCACTTCGGCGATGCACTGCGTTTTTCCAGCTCCATCGGTGGCACGCATTGGGAAGCGCTGGGTTCGGGCCGCGGCCTGCCCGGCCCCCGGCCGACCCTCTTCTTCGCGCCGGCGCAGATCAAGCGGCGCAGCGCCCCGCCGCCCGAAGGCTGGGGCCCCGACGGATTGGCAGGGCGCCTGGGTGCCAGCTGGGCGGCATTCATCGCTGCCGCTCAGCAGGCGGACGAGCCCTGGGTGCACATCGTCCACCACCGCGGCCCGATTGCCGTGCTGCAGGCCTACCAGGCCATGCTGGCCGGCCAGGTCGATGCGCGCGAAGGCCTGATGCTGGTGTTGTGACCGACGCACCGGCCAGCCATCGATGCGGGTTTGGCAGGCCGCGACTTCAGCAGCCGCAGACTGGCCTGCCGCTTCGGCCAGTTCGGCGCTGACGCTGACTGGCACACTCGGCCCGCATGACACAGGCCGCCGTCAGCTCACTCGCCATCGCCGCATTCGTCCAGGGCCTGGCGCTGAGCCTGGGGCTGATCGTGGCGATCGGCGCGCAGAACGCGTTCGTGCTGCGCCAGGGCCTGCGCCGCGAGCATGTCGGCAGCGTGGTGCTGTTCTGTGCGTTGGCCGACGCCGTGCTGATAGCCGCCGGCGTGCTGGGCATGGCGCAGGCCCTGGGCGGCCAGCCGGGGCTGACACGGGCCCTGGCGCTGGCTGGTGCACTGTTCCTGGCCGTCTACGGCTGGCGGGCGCTGCGGCGCGCGCGGCAACCGCAAGGGCTGGACGCTGCTGCTGGCGGTGCGGGCCTGCGGCGCGGTGCCGCGCTGGCACAGGCCGCAGCCTTCACGCTGCTGAACCCTCACGTCTACCTGGATACGGTGCTGCTGGTGGGTAGCATCGGCGCGCAGCACCCCGCGGCGTTGCGCGGCTGGTTCATCGCCGGGGCCAGCGGCGCCAGCCTGTTGTGGTTCGTGCTGCTGGGCTATGGCGCTTGCTGGCTGGCGCCCTGGTTTGCCCGGCCAAGGGCCTGGCAGATCCTGGACGGCCTGATCGGCGTCACGATGTTCGTGCTGGCGGCAACGCTGCTGCGCCACGCCATCGTCGGGCCCTGAAGCGAACCGGCTGGCGACCCGTCAGCCGGGGCCTTCCTGGCCCGTGCGCTCGTAGGCGGCCGGCGTCACGCCGGCACGCCCCAGGAAGGCCCGCACGTGCAGCACCGATTGCCGGTCCACCTCACCGCCGTGCGGGCGGTGCAGCACATCCTCGAAGCGGCCCACCTTGACGCGCAATCGCGCGCCCGAGATCGGTTCGATGGTGGCCCCGACATGCTTGAGCAGCGCTTCGACATCGCGCCAGTGCAGGTTGTGCGGCGGCGGGTCGTGGAAGAGCGCGCGGATCAGGTTGGTATGGTGGCGACTCATGCCCTGCTCCAGGAGGAAGAGGTTTCAAGCGTAGCTGAACCGGACCCGTTTGACGCTGACGCTGTCGCCCCTGACCATCCGGGACGAGGCGAAGTGGAGTGCAGGCTCTAGACTGCGGGCGGCTTTCGCCCGGGAGATGCCATTGCTCAAACCTTTCGACTTCTTCTGCGCCCGCCGCATCGCCGCCCTGGCGATGCTGTCGGGGCTGCTGGGGCTGGCGCAGGCGCAGACCTACAACGGCCCGTTGTTCGACGCGCACCTGCACTACAACGACGAAGCCTGGATGTCGGCCCACCCCGTCGACGACGCGCTGGCGCGCATGCAGCGCAGCGGTGTGCGCGCCATCGTTGCCAACAGCCGGCCGAACGACGGCACCCGCTCGCTGGCCGCGGCGCGCGACAAGACGGCGGCGGCCGGCGTCACCGTGGTGCCTTTCATCCGCCTGTACCGCAACCGCGCCGACTACAGCAGCTGGTTCCAGGACGAGACCATCTACGAGATGGTGCTGCGCGAACTGGCCGCCGGCACCGCCGCCGGGCCTTACCGCGGCCTGGGTGAGTTCCATCTCTACGACAGCGCCAACGCCAACGGGCCGGTGGCGCGCAAGCTGATGCAGCTAGCCCAGGACCGGGACCTGGCGGTGCTGGCCCATGTCGACGATGCGGCCATCGAGCTGCTGATGGCCCATGCGCCGCAGGTGCGCCTGATCTGGGCCCACACCGGCATCGGTGGCGCACCCGCAGAACGCGTGCGCGCGCTTCTGGCACGCTACCCCCGGCTGATGGGCGAACTGTCCTACCGCCCGGGACTGACGGGCGCCGACGGCGGCCTGAGCACAGAGTGGAAGGCCCTGCTCACGACCCACAGCGAGCGCTTCCTGGTCGGCTCGGACACCTGGGTCAACGCGCGCTGGGCCGGCTATGAAGGCCTGATGGCCGATGCCCGGCGCTGGCTGGCCGACCTGCCGGAACCCGCGGCCCGGCGCATCGCCTGGGACAACGGCGCGCGGCTGTTCGGGCTGCCACCCCCGCCGCCGGCGCGCTGATGCACCGAAGCGGCACGGACCAGTTGGTGCGGCCGCATCAAGAGGTGCAACGCATCGTTCTTGAAAGGCCGCTCACCTCAGGGCACAGCCTCTGGCCATCCTGGCTGGACACCCGCCGGACCAGCTGCGAGTTGGGCATGAAAAGGTGAGTCCTGCATCGAAAAGGTAGCCAGGAGCTGGCGCGCGCTGGCACGCAAGGCGGCGGCGGCATCGGGCTGGGCCGACAGGTCGTGCCACCGTGCCAGACCGACCTGGGCTTCAGCGATCCACGGGCTGGACGCATGGTCGAATTCGATCCGCAGCGCCAACGCGTGTTGCAGGGCGTGATGCGCTTGCTGGAGTCGGCCTGCCCACATCCAAACCTTGCCCACGGCCAGCGCGGCGTCGGCTTCCACGTTGGGGTGCCGGGCCACGGTGGCCAGCCGGGCGATGTCGGGCCAGACGGCATCGGCGGTGGCGACCGCCAGCGCGCTGTCACCCAACGCCTGATGAGCCAGGGCGGCCAGGGCAGCGTGTTCGATGAGCTCGGGCTGCGGCGCCGGGATGTCGATCTCCCGGGGTGCCACCACCCGCTGCAGATGGACGAGCGCCTGGGCAGCGTCGCCGCGCCATAGCGCGATGCGTGCGTGGTCCAGGTGCATGCGGTTAAACCGCCAGGCCTGCCAGCACCCGCCGCTGCCACGTTGGGCCAGGTCCAACGCCTCGTCCAGCAGGGCCCGGGCCGCATCCAGCTGCCCCAGCGCAGCGCGCATGGCCGCTTCGCTGCGCAGCCCCATCGCCAGCACCACCGAGCCGGCATAGTGCCGCCGATAGGCGCCGTCGTTGACCTGCTGCATCAGCGCCAGGGCTTCGCTGACCCGGCCTTCGGCGAACCAGGCACGGGCCAGGTTGGCACGTGTCAACGGTACTTGCATGGTGTCGTTCTCGCCGCGCGTCTGCAGGGCCAGCCGCACGGCCGTTTCCATCAGCTCGCGACCCTGGGGCCGCTGGCCGCGTGCATGCAGCATGCCGCCCCAGCGCGAAACGGCGACGACGCTTGCAGGGGCTGTTTCGCCCAATGCCGCCCGTGTCTGCTCGACTCCGAGCCGGGCAAGCGCCAGCGCCTCGTCGGTCTTCATCTGCTGGCACAGCACTTCGGCCAGGGAGAGGCGTGCTTCCGGCAGCCCCACCAGCGAAGGCGCCTTCATCCTGGCCATCTCGGTCTGGGCTTCGTGGTAAAGCCGCGCGGCCTGGCCGAATTCGCCGCAGGACGCGTGCACACGTGCCGCCAACACGAGCGCAGCGCTGAGGTGGTCCAGGTCAGGTTCGGCCTGCGCGCGCCACGCCACCACGGCACGCTCGGCATAGTGGCGCGAGCGTGTCTGCGACAGGTTGTAGTGGCGCTGCGACAGGCGCGAAAGCAACTCGGCGCGCAACGGGGTCTGGCCCTCGGCCAGTTCGTCGAGGATGGACTCGGCCTCCTGCAGCGCCGGCAGGATCTGGTCGCGCCGGCCCGTGGCGTGCAACGACCCGGCCAGGTGGACCAGCGCTTCGGCCACGCGAAGGTGGCGCGCCCCGTGCAGTTGGCGGCGCAGCGCCACAAGTTGGCCGTCCAGGTCGGCGGCTTGTTCGTCCAGTTCCAGCTGGTAGTACATCTCGCCCAGCATCGCCAGGACCTCGGCGCGTGCCTCGGGCGCGTCCTGCAGGGTCTGGCTCAAGCGCGATGCGCCCAGGTCCAGCAGTTCACGCGCGGTGGTGTTGCGCGCCAGCGCGGGGTCGGCCTGGCGGTCGGAATTGCTGCGGAAGATGTCGCCCAGGAAGCCTTGCACTGCGCGTGCGTGCAGCGCCTCGCGCTGCGCGGCCGCAGCGTGCCGGCGTGCGCTGGCGGCCTGCCACAGCGCGGCGCCCAGTCCCAGCAAGAGGGCGCCAATGACCAGTGCCGTGGCGCC
>DAORNK010000089.1:0-13154 GCA_035440985.1 Rubrivivax sp.
GCAGCTTGTGCACCATGACCGGGTCGCGCGCATCGGGCGCAGTGATCAGCGCACTGTCCAGTGCGCGGCGGCAGGCGCAGGTGGCGGCGCGGGCGTCGGCCGTGATGCCACCCGCCAGGCCCGCCACCAGCGTGCGCGCCGCCTGGGCGTTGGACAGCAGCACTTTGATCACCGCATCCACCGTCACCGCGTCGTGCGCCGGGTGCCAGCAATCGAAGTCCGTCACCATGCCGACGCTGGCATAACAGAGCTCGGCCTCGCGTGCCAGGCGCGCCTCGGGCATGTTGGTCATGCCGATGACGCTGCAGTTCCAGCTGCGGTACAGCGCCGATTCGGCCTTGCTGCTGAACTGCGGGCCCTCGATGCACAGGTAGGTGCCACCGCGCACATGCGGCACATGCTGCGCGGCCAGCGCCGCCACCAGGTGGTCGCCCAGCCGGGTGCATACCGGGTCGGCCATCGACACATGGGCCACCAGGCCGGTGCCGAAGAAGGTGGCCGGGCGCGAAACGGTGCGATCGATGAACTGGTCCACCACCACGAAGGTGCCTGGCGGCAGATCGGCCCGCAGCCCACCGACCGCAGACAGCGAGAGCACGTCGGTCGCGCCCAGCGTCTTGAGTGCCGCGATGTTGGCGCGGTAGTTCACCTCCGAAGGCGGGATGCGGTGCCCGCGGCCGTGGCGCGGCAGGAAGGCCAGTTCGGCGTTGCCCAGGCGGCCGCGGAAGATCTGGTCCGAGGGTGCGCCCCAGGGCGTCTCGACGCTGACCCAGCGGGTTTCGGTCAGGCCTGGCAGGTCATAAAGGCCACTGCCACCGATGATGGCCAACAGGGGTGGAGTCACGTCGTCGTGCTTTCGGAGGAGGGTTGATCGGAAGGGGCGGCGCGCGGCAGCAGGGCCTGGCGGGCCAGCCTCGAGACCGTGGCCGGCGCCTCGCCCTTCAGGCGGTGGTCGGACCAGATCTGGCGCCAGCGGCGGGCACCGGGCAGGCCATTGTGCAGCCCCAGCATGTGCCGCGCAGCGTGCGGCCAAGGCACGCCCTGGGCTGCGAGTTGCGTCATGTAGGCCACGAAGGCAGCTTCGGCAACCTCTCTGTCGGCCACCGGAGGCACGGCGCCGAAGAAGCGTGCGTCCCAGCTGGCCAGTGCCCAGGGCTCGTGATAGGCGTGGCGGCCCAGCATCACGCCGTCCACGCGCGTCAGGTGCTCGGCGATCTTGTCGTCGCTGTCGACGCCGCCGTTGAGGACGATGGTCAAATGCGGAAAGTCCCGCTTGAGTGCATACACACGCTCATGGCGCAGCGGCGGTATCTCGCGGTTCTCCTTGGGGCTCAGCCCCTGCAGCCATGCGTTGCGCGCGTGCACGATGAAGACCGTGCAGCCGCTGCGCTCGGCCACCGTGCCGACGAAATCGCGCACGAAGCCGTAGTCTTCCTGCCGATCGATGCCGATACGGTGCTTGACGGTGACGGGCAGCATGCAGGCGTCACGCATGGCGGCCAGGCAGTCTGCCACGAGAAGGGGTTCGGCCATCAGGCAGGCGCCGAATGCGCCGCGTTGCACTCGTGGGCTGGGGCAGCCGCAGTTGAGGTTGACTTCGTCATAGCCCCAGCGCTCGGCCAGCTTCGCGCAGGCGGCCAGATCGGCCGGTTCGCTGCCACCCAGTTGCAGGGCCAGCGGGTGTTCTTCAGCGCTGAAGTCCAGATGCCGCGCCACATCACCGTGCAGCAGCGCGCCGGTGGTTACCATCTCGGTGTACAGCCGGGTGTGGCGCGACAGGCTGCGATGGAACACGCGGCAGTGTCGGTCCGTCCAGTCCATCATCGGGGCGACGGACAGGCGCCATGGGCCAAGTGGTTGATCGGATTGCACTGACTTTCTTCTCGCCGGTCCAGGCCGGCGTGTGGAGCGAACGCGGCGGAGGTGCCGCCGGCAAGCGTGGCGGCGCGTGCATGTTAGTCAATGATGGGCCAGAGATCCCGGCCGGCACGAGCCCGGGAATGCTGGACACTCAAGTCGGGTCCTGAATGGTCGATTCCGTCAGGGAGTCCCTGCCAGGCACTGGGCCGCAGGATGGCCTGCGCCAGCGCCCGGATGCACCCACGATGCCGAAGCCACCGACCGCCGATGCACGCGCCACGTCGCCGTGGCAGGCGTTTGCGCGCCGTTTTCTGTTCGACTACCCACCACGCGCTCGGGCCGTCTGGCTGGCCATCACGGGCGCAGGCGCCGCTGCACTGGGATGGGCGGCATGGAACCTGGTCTCGATGCCACAGACGGCTGCCGTGCCTTTGGGACTTGCACTGGTTCTGGTGGCGGTGGCCTCCAGCCTGTCGATCAAGCTGCCGCGTTCGTCGTACTCGCTGAGCATCGGGGACGTGTTCGTGTTCGGGGTGCTCGCCACCCTGGGGCCGGCGCCGGCTGTGCTGGCGTCCGGCATCGATGCGCTGGCCGGCACCCTGCGCATCTCCAAGCGCCTGAGCAGCCGCCTGGCAACCCCGGCGGCGTCGATGGCCGCCATGGCGGTCTGCGCCTGGGCCTTCGAAGCCGCCCGGGACGCGCTGGTCCGGCAACAACTGGGCGCCGCGGCGGCCACCCTTGTGGCGCTGGTCCTGGTGGCCCTGCTGCCTTTCGCGCTGTCACTGCTGCCGTTGATGAGCATGACGGCGCTCAAGCGCGGCGAAGCGTTGTTGCCCCTGAGGTGGTTGGCCGATTCAAGCTGGATGGCGGCCATCTACGTGGCCTCGGCGCTGATCGCCGGGCTGGTGCACCTGCAGGCCCAGCGTTCCGGTGCGACCCCGCTGCTGGTCACGGCCCTGTCGGCGATCGTCATCATGTCGCTGCTGCGCGTCGCTGTGCAGCGCCAGGAAGCCGAACGCCAGCGCCAAGAGTCGCGCCTGGCCGCGGCGCAGCACGAAGCCACGCTCAGCCACCAGCGTTTTGCCGCGGCGTTCAGCCGCGCGGCCATCGGCATGGTCATCGTCAAGCCGGACGACACCATGCTGCAGGCCAACGGCGCGCTGTATGCCCTGCTGCAGCTCGGGCCTGCCGAGGTCCTGGGCCGGCCATTCGAGACGCTGCTGGACGCCACCGACGTGCCACAGATGCGGCGCCGCGCCCAGGCTGCACGGCTCTCGCCGGACGATGCCTTCTCGATGGAGGTGCAGGTCAGGCGCCGCGAGGGCGAGACCATCTGGGTGGCCGTTCACTGCAGTCAGTACGCTGATCCGGATGGCGGCGGGCCCTGCCTGATCTACCAGCTGCTCGACATTACCTCGCGCCGTGTTGCGGAGGACCGCCTCAACCACATCGCCTACCACGACGACCTGACCGGCCTGGCCAACCGCCACAGCTTCCATCGGTCGCTGGAAGCGGCGGTGGCGCGCGCCCGGCACGAGGCCGGCTACCGCTTCGCCGTGGTGTACCTGGACCTCGACCGCTTCAAGCTGGTCAACGACAGCCTCGGCCACGGTGCCGGCAACGAGCTGTTGCGTGAAGTGGCGGCCAGACTGCGCGCCAGCGTACGCCCTGCCGATCTGGTGGCGCGCCTGGGGGGCGATGAATTCGCCGCCCTGGTCGACGCGACGGGTGAGCCGGACATCGCCCTGCAAGTGGCTGATCGCGTGCTGGACGAGCTGAGCCGACCGACCTACCTCCTGGGCACCGAGGTCACTTCGGGCGTGAGCGTCGGCATCACCTTCAGTGACATCGGCGACCGCACGGCCGACGAGATCATGCGCGACGTCGATCTGGCGATGTACGAAGCCAAGGCGGCGGGCCGCGGCCGCGTCGTCCGCTTTGACGGTTCCATGCACGGCAAGGTGGCCGAGAAGCTGGCGCTCGAAACCGACCTGCGGCGAGCCATCGGCGAAGGGCAGATGCATGTTCACTACCAGCCCATCTACCAGCTCGAACCCTTTCGGCTCAACGGCTTCGAGGCGCTGGCACGCTGGGAACATCCACAACGGGGTGCCATCAGCCCGGCCGTGTTCATCCCGCTGGCCGAGGAGACGGGAGATATCGAGGCCCTCACCGACTGGATCGTCGACCAGGCCATGGCACAGCTGGCGCGCTGGAAGCGGGACACTCCGGGTCTGCAGCATCTGTCCATGCACGTCAACATCTGCGGGCGCGACCTCGCGCGCGTCAGCCTGGCATCCCACGTCGAGCAGGTGCTCAGGCGCCACCAGGCCCAGCCGGGCAGCCTGACGCTGGAGCTGACCGAAACCATGCTGATGGGCCGGCTGGATGTCGCGCTACGCACGATGGCCAGCCTGCGGGTCAGTGGCGTGCGGTTCTCGATCGACGACTTCGGCACCGGGTACTCGTCGCTGTCGTACCTGGGCAGGCTGCCGATCGACAGCCTGAAGATCGACCGCTCGTTCGTGATGGCCATGCACGAGAACCGGCAGAACCTGGAGATCGTGCGCGCGATGCTGACGCTGGGCCGGACGCTGGGGCACAAGGTGATCGCCGAAGGCATCGAGACGGAGGATCAGCTGGCGATGCTGCGTCAGCTGGGCGTGCACGAGGGGCAGGGCTACCTGCTGTCGCGTCCGATCTGCGCCCAGCAGATGGACCCTCTGCTCGACGCCGCGGTATCCGCCGTGGATCAGGCCGACCCGGTTCCGCGCCACTGAAATCGCTGCGCGGTGGCCAACGAGCAGCCACCTCGCCGACCCCTCGTTGGCCGGCCCGCCTTGTGCCAAGGCAAGGTCTTGCTGCTTCGACCCCAGGCCTGTGGGCCAGCGGTCACAGCAGCAGGAGCGTTGACTTCCATCAAGACGGATCGCGCCAGAGCGACCAATGTTCACACCGCGGCAGGTCCTTGAGCGAGCAGGCCCGGACTTGTCGGGCGGCCGCAGTCCGGGCGACGGCCAGCCGGCTGGCCTGCATCGAAGATCGAACAGAAGGAGGCCACGCCCATGAACCGCTCCCGCCGTCCAGCCCTGGTGGAGCCAGGAACCCCGTTCCCGCTGGGCTCGCAGCCGGTGTATGACGGTGTCAACTTCAGCGTCTACTCGCGCCACGCGCTGGGTGCAGAACTGCTGCTCTATGACGACGCCGATGCCACCGAGCCCTCGCGCGTCATCCCACTGGACATGCGCCGGAACCGGACCTGGGAGTATTGGCATGTGTTCGTGCCGCGCCTGCGCCCTGGGCAGATCTACGCCTGGCGCATGCGTGGCCCGTTCGACCCGGCGCACGGCCACCGCTTCGACGGCGACAAGGTGTTGCTGGACCCTTACGGCCGCGCGGTGGTGTCGCCGACCGACTACCGGCGCAGCGCAGCCCACGGCGCCGGGCGCAACGATGCCTTCGCGTTCAAGAGCGTGGTCACCGACGATCACTCCTACGATTGGGAGGGCGACCAGCCTCTGAGGCGCCCGTTCTCGCAGACCGTCATCTACGAGGCGCACGTGCGTGGTTTCACGCGCCACCCCAGCTCGGGCGTGCCGGCGCGCCGGCGCGGAACCTACGCCGGTCTGGTGGACAAGATCCCCTACTTGGTCGATCTGGGCATCACGGCGGTCGAACTGATGCCGGTGTTCCAGTTCGACGCGCAGGACGCGCCTCCCGACTTGGTCAACTATTGGGGTTATGCGCCCGTGTCGTTCTTCGCGCCCCACGCCGCCTATGCCTGCAGCCGGCGTCCGCTGGCGGTCCTCGACGAGTTCCGCGACATGGTCAAGGCCATGCATCGCGCCGGTCTCGAAGTGATCCTCGACGTGGTCTACAACCACACCACCGAAGGCGATGAGCGCGGTCCTTGCCTGGGCTTCCGCGGCCTGGACAACGCCACCTACTACATGCTGGGCGAACGGGGCGCCTACGCCAACTACTCGGGCTGCGGCAACACGCTCAACGCCAACCAGGCCGTGGTGCGCAGGCTGATCCTGGACAGCCTGCGCTACTGGGTGCAGGTGATGCACGTCGACGGCTTCCGTTTCGACCTGGCGGCCATCCTGTCGCGTGACGTCGAGGGGCGCCCGCTGTTCCGCTCACCGGTGCTGTGGGACATCGACTCGGACCCCGCGCTGGCCGGCACGAAGCTGATCGCCGAGGCCTGGGACGCCGCCGGCCTGTACCAGGTCGGCAGTTTTGCCGGCGACCATTGGAAGGAATGGAACGGCCGCTTCCGCGACGATGTCCGCTCCTTCGTGCGCGGCGACAGCAATGTGGTGCCGGCCGTGGCCGACCGGTTGATGGGCAGCCCTGCCCTGTACGGCGACAACCCACGCGAGCCGGCCCAGAGCATCAACTTCGTCACCAGCCATGACGGCTTCACGCTGATCGACCTGGTTTCGTACAACGGCAAGCACAATCTCGCCAACGGCGAGGACAACCGTGATGGCAATGACGACAACCGCAGCTGGAACTGCGGTGTCGAGGGCCCCACCGACGACACCTCGGTGCTGGAACTGCGCACGCGCCAGATGAAGAACCTGCTGGCGATCAACGTGCTGGCGCTGGGCACGCCCATGCTGCTGATGGGCGACGAAATGTGCCGCAGCCAGCAGGGCAACAACAACGCCTACTGTCAGGACAACGCCACCAGCTGGCTCGATTGGACGCTGCTGCAGCGGCACCCGGAGATCCACCGCTTCGTGCGCGAGCTGATCCGCGTGCGCACGCAGCGCGAATCGGTGCGCACCGACCACCACCTGACGCTCGAGGAGGTGATGGCGCTCGTGAAGGTCAGCCTGCACGGTGTGCGGCTGGGCGCACCCGACCTCAGTGCCCAGTCCCACAGCCTGGCCATCACCGCCACCAGCCTCCGGGGCGACCTGCTGATGCACTTCGCGCTCAATGCCTACTGGGAGGCGCTGGAGTTCGAATTGCCGACCCTGCCGGCCTGGGCCAGCAGCGGCTGGCGGCGGGTCATCGACACGTCCTTGCCTTCACCGCGGGATCTGGTGGACTTTGCCCAGGCCGAACCGGTCGCCGGCAGCGCGCATCGGGTTCAGCCACGCTCGGTGGTCGCGTTGTTTGCCGGGCAGCTGCCCACGAGGCCGGACACAGCGGCTGCGCCGTCGTGATCGTGTGACAGGCCTGGCCTGCCAGGCCGGCCGCCGAAGCCGGGGACTCAGAGCCTGTGAAGATATGAATCGTGCCCGCGCCGGGGTGGCCAAGGGCCGTGGGCAAGGCGCGGCGCGCCGCCCATGTCGCGGACCTGGGCAAGCGGCGCAACACGGCCCACGGCCCTTGGGTACCCCGGCCCAACGGGTAGGCCCCTGCATAGGGCCAACTCGGCGTTGCAAGGCCTCGCCGGGTCCCCGACCCGGCTGCGCCTTGCGCCTAGATTTGGCCCTATGCAGGGGCCTACGCGGGCACGATTCATAACTTCACAGGCTCTCAGGCCGCGTAGGCTTCGATCGCCACGCTTTCGGTCTGGAAGGCGCTGAAGGTGCGGCCCTTGGCGGCGGCGGTCTCCCGGATCTTGCCCAGCACGCGCGGCGCAATGTCGCCCCGCCAGTGGCCGCCCGCGAACACGCCATAGTGGCCGGCATGCTGCTGCTCGTAGAACGTGATGTCCTGCGAACCCGAGAACCGGCTCAGGAAGTTCTTCGTCTGACCGGGTGCCGAGATGTCGTCCATCGCGCCTTCGATGCCGATGATCGGGCAGGTGATCAGCTCGGGGCGCACCAGCTTGCCGTTGTAGGTCATCGAGCCTCTGGCGAGGCTCTTGTCCACGAACACGCGCCTGACCGTGTCGGCATAGAACTCGGCCGTCAGGTCGGCCACCGCAAAGTACTCGGCGTAGAAGCGCTCGATACGGGCGACTTCGGGGTGCGTGTCGTCCGCCACGTAGTGGTCGTAGAGTTCGCGGTGCGAGGTGAAGTGGCTCTTGGGGTTCATCGCGATGAACGCCATCAGCTGCACATAGCCGGGGTAGACCTTGCGGCCGTTCGGGGCTTGCGCGATGAAGGCCGTCAGGTAGCTCGGCAGGTGCATCTTGTCGGCCAGCTTGGTGACTTCGGTAGGTGCAGCACCCGGGTCCAGCGGGCCGGCCATCAGGGTCAGCGTGGCGGGCTGCGCCCCAGGCCTGTCCTCGGCGATCCGTGCAGCGGCCATGACTGCCGGCACCGTCGACTGGCAGATGGCGATCACGTTGGTCTCCGGGCCAAGCCTGTCGATGAAGTGCACGATGTAGTCGGCGTAGGTGTCCAGGTCGAATTCGCCGGCTTCGACCGGGACCTCGCGCGCGTTGACCCAGTCCGTGATGTAGACCTCGGCCTCGGGCAGCAGCCGCTCGACCGTCGGGCGCAACAGGGTTGCATAGTGGCCGGACTGGGGTGCGACCAGCAGCACCTTGGGATCGTGACGCCGGGTGTCGCGCACGAAGTGGATGAGCTTGCAGAACGGCTTTTCCTCGATCACCTGCTCCGTGACCTCCACCTTGTGGCCGTTGATCGTGGTGAAGTTCAGGCCGAACTCGGGCTTGACATAGTCCCGGGCCAACTTCTCCATCAGCGAGACGTTGGCGTCGGCGATCTTCTCCAGGAACTCCTGTAGCCGCTGCAGGATCTTGGGCTCGCCATAGGCCTTGCCCATGTCGCGGTAGACGTGCAGCCGGTCCCGCTGCATCGCGGTGCTGAGTGACAGCAGCTTGAGATAGTTCGCACCAATGCGGTGGAAGTGCTCGAGCCAGGGGTTGTAGGGGCCGCTGTACACGCCGTCACGGTCGGGCATCAAGAACGACATCAGATTCGGAGCCATGAGCGGCATGTCCTTCTCCTACACGTTCCGCAGCACCCAGCGTCGGTGTCGCTGCTCGTTGCCACCTTCGGATGCTAAGCCAAGCCGGCGCAGCCGCCTAGGGAAATGCGGATTGCTTGACCAACGCGAGCCATTGTTGCTGCAGAAGAGCGCAGCAGCCCCTCGTCAGGGTGGCGCGGTAGGGTGCCGGCAAACGGCCTTTCGTGATCGGGAGAGCGGACAAGAGCCGACGATCCCGTGCGGCAGAGGAGCCCTTTGCCGCAGGGTCGCGCGGCGCCTGGATCGGCTGGCAGATCCGTCACGGGAACCCGGCGCCGGGGCAACAGGGCGGCTGCGGGAAGGATCGTGGTTGACGTACGCTCGTACTTTTCGGCCCGCCGTGCCGGCGCGAGAGCCCCTGTGACGGCTCAGCCCCCCGTCCGGACTCCCTGGGACGGTCCGCGCTGCCCCGTGCCGCCCGCGGCGGCCAGAGGGTTCAGTCGCAACAGGCTCCAACGACCCAGCCCCAGGCCCGCAACCCCGAGAACCAACAGCGACACGGTCCCGGGTTCCGCGACGGCCGATCGGTTGAGATAGTCATGACCGGATGCTGCCCTGAGCGCAAACCCCGACACCGGCCGGTTCGAAGCGTCGCGCACGTCTAGGCCGCTGACGACCGCCGTGTGCAGGAAGTCGATCGAACTGGAAGGATAGTTCTTGTCTGCAGCGGTCTGGCCGTTCATGGCCAGGATGTATGTGAAGGGCGTGCCGTAGACGAACGGCACGCCGAAACCAAAGGTACCGGTGCCGCCGCCGCTGGAGAAGTCGAGTGCGCAGCCACTGCCCGATGCCAGGCATTCGTAGCCCTGAGTGACGCCAACCCCCGTGTAGGGCCAGTCCGCGAGTCGCGTGCCGTCGACGTGGACGGTGACATACAGCGTCCCGGCTGACCCCGTCAGGCCCTGAGAGTCGATCGTCCATTCATCCTCGAATGACGCCCGGGCACCACCGTTGCCGATGCCGTCGCCCCCCAGCCATTGACCCCGCGCCAGCACCCCCAGACTGCCAAATGCCGCCATAGCCTCGGCGGCGCCGACACCCTCACCTTGCGCGCCAGACCAAGCGGCGTCGGCCCGGCTGCGGGCCACCCCGCTCAGCGCTGAATCCTGATCGGTCTGATCGGCGCCAACACCGTAGGAGTGCCCAGCCATCGCGCGAGCACCTGTCATCAGGATAGGGCCGGCGACAACTGCTGCCGAAAGAGATGCAAGTGCCGCCAGCACAAGCCCATTCAAGACGTGTTTCATGAAGACCTCCACACTGGGATGCCGCCAGTCTGAATACCGCCGTTGCACCTGCGTTGAGCAGACGCAACAGGCGTCCCCCCACATCCAAGGGGCGCCCAGCCGCCCGAACATCGGCTGCTTGCAGCCGACCCAGTCCCTGCCATAGGCCATGGCGGAGGGGCCGATGGCGTCCTGCTTGGCCGGCGCGGTCGCCAGCGTGAGCTTGCAGGTGCTGGCCAGCACGGGCGGCACGGCCAGCACAAGCCGCGAGTGCGGTTCCCGGTTGCTCCGGCGTATTCGATGCGGGACTCGGGGCCAGCCCCCAGGTGGGTGAGCACCCGTCCACGACACGGGATCAACCGGTCACGATGCCCCGATTCCGGGGCTCACGCGGGGCGTTCTTCGGGCCTGTGGCGCGCCGACAAGTGTGGGTAGCGCGACCGCTGGCACAAACGACCACCCGACGACCGGGGCCCCGAACGATGCACGGAAGCTGCGAAACTCCCGACCATGCGCATGCCCAACCTACTCGCCACCCGCGTCGGCCGTCTGGTCGCCTTTTTCAGCCTGTACATCACCGAAGGCATCCCGCTGGGCTTTGCGGCCACCGCGGTGGCCACCCAGTTGCGCCGCCAGGACGTGGGGCCGGCAGAGATAGGCGCCTTCGTCGGCAGCTTCTACCTGCCCTGGGCCTTCAAGTGGGCCTTCGGCCCCTTCATCGACGTGTTCACCTCCGAACGCCTGGGCCGGCGCAGGGGCTGGATCCTGGGCACGCAGATCATGCTCATGGTCACGCTGCTGGCTTGCACGGGCCTGGACCTGCCTGCGCAGCTGGGCCTGCTGACCGGCGTGCTGCTGATCCACAACAGCTTCGGCGCGATGCAGGACGTGGCCATCGATGCGCTAGCCGTCAACACCCTGCACGCCGATGAAAGGGGCCTGGCCAACGGCATGATGTTCGCCGGCGCAGCCCTGGGCACCGCGGTGGGCGGCAGCGGCGTGCTGTTCCTGATGCCGGTCATCGGGCTGAAGGGCGGTTTCGTCTTCGTGGCGGCCTGCATCGCGCTGGTCACCGTGTTCATCGTGTTGCCGCTGCGGGAGGCCCCCACGCCGGCAGCCGATCGCCGCGCCGCCGGACTGGCGGCGGCCGGGCGTGAGATGCGGCACTTTGCCGAGCAGGCGTTCCGCAGCTTCCTGGGCACGCGCGGGGCCTATTCCGGTCTCTTCTTCGCCTTGCTGCCGGCCGGCGCCATGAGCCTCGGGCTGGCCTTGCAGAGCAACCTCGCCGTCGAGATCGGCATGAGCGACGACAGCGTGGCCTGGCTGAGCCTGTGGTCGCAGGTGGTCAGCGCGGCCTGCATGGTGATCGGCGGCATGGTGTCCGACGCCTATGGCCGCCGCCGCACCCTGTTCGTCTACATGGCGCTGATGAGCCTGCCCGTGCTGTACCTGATGGTGCAGTTGATCGAACACCAGTGGATCATGCCGCTGGCCGCCGCCGAAAAGGCCACCCGCGTGGCGCCGGCCGCGCTGGTCACGGCCATGTGGGTATCCACGCTGACCTACGCGGTGGCGCAGGGGCTGATGTACGGCACCCGATCGGCCATCTTCATGGACGTCACCAATCCGGCCGTGGCCGCCACCCAGTTCACCGCCTACATGGCGATGATGAATCTGGCCATCTCCTACTCGGCCACCTGGCAGGGCATCGCCATCGAGGCGCTCGGCTACCCCAACACCCTGCTGATCGATGCGCTGACCGGGCTGCTGTGCCTGGCGGTGCTGCCCTTCATCAAACCGGCAGCCAACCCCCTGGGCGATGGCGGCGGCGCCGGCCGCGCGCGCGTGCTGGCTGCCGTGCTGGCCCTGGGTTGCCTGGCCTGGTTGCCGTTCCGCGCCGGGCTGCTGCCGGTGGGCACGGCGGCGCCGATCTTCGAAACCCTGTTCACGCTGGTGTTCGTGGCTGCGGCGGTGTTCCTGGCCGCCGGCGCCATCGTGCTCGGGCCCACGGCCGGGGTGCTCAGCCGGCTAGGCGTGGTGATGGCGCCGCTGCTGCTGGCCATGTACCTGCGCAAGTGGTGGCCGCAGGCCGGGTGGCTGTACTACGCCATACCCATCGCCGGCGCGCTGGTGCTGGCGGCACAGGCCCGGCTGAGCTGGCAGGCGTTGCGGGTGGCGCAGCCTTCACCGGCCGCCGTCTGACCAGATTCAGAGCACTTTCAGGTCCGCACCGCGCAGGTTGACCAGCAGCGCGCGGCCGTCCGCTTCGACGCGGAACTCGCCGAAGCGCGCCGCCGCCCAGCGGCTGGCTTCGCCTTCGGCGAAGAACCAGGCGTCGGTCACCAGGATCCAGTGGCCGCCTTTGGGCGTGAGTTCGATGCGCAGTTCGTCGGCGGCCAGCGGCGTGCCGTCGTCCAGCCGCACCGGCGTGGCCACGCCCTGCGCGTCACGACGCATCACCACGCGCGGACGCTGCGCGCGCGTCAGCCCGGCGATCGTGGCTGTCGAAGGCAGCCTGAAGTTCAACTGCATGTAGTCCCCCTGCATCAGCGAGCGCGGGTCCACCGGCGCCAGGGCCACGAACACCGGTTGACCGCGGGCGATCAGCGACTCGTTCTGCCAGATGCCGAGGTTGGCCACGATCAGGGCAAGCAGGCCCGAAGCCAGGATGGCCAGACGCCGGAAGGCACCACCCGAGTGAGCCTCGTCGGCCGGAGCGCCGGTCGTCCGTTCGGCATGCGACTGCCGCTGCGCCCGCCAGGCCAGCGCGCCCAGCACCGCCCCGGCCAGCAGCAGGCCGAGTGCCTTGTGGGCCAGCGGCCACTGCAACTGGTAGTAGAACGCTCCGACGATCCATGCCGCGGCCAACCCGGCCCCGGCGGCCAGCAGCCAGCGTGCCGAGGTTGCGCACAGGGCCAGCGCCAGACAGACGCCACCCAGCGTGGGCATGAACCAGGCCAGCAGCGTCAGCACGAGGGCCACGGCGGCGATCCACGGTTTCCGCAGGCTGGGCCACTGCCTGGCGGCCCAGAGCGCCGCCGCCAGGGTCAGCAGGGCCGAAACCGAAGAAAGCCAGGCTGAAGGGGTCGGCTCCGGTGCCCCCACCTGTAGCGCCACTTCACCCACCGGCCCGCCGCCGAGACTGGCACCGACCAGCAGGCTCATGCC
>DAORNK010000090.1:0-12966 GCA_035440985.1 Rubrivivax sp.
ATGCCAGGGACCAGATGGGCGCATCGAGTACTCGGCCAAACCCTGTGCGGCCGGGCAGGAAAAACCGCTGACGCTGCCGCGCAGCGGGCCGGCTGCCGCGGCTGCGCCTGCAGCGCGCGCTGCTGCCCCGCAGGCCGCTGCCTCGGTGCAGGGCCGGGTGGACGAAGCGCGGCTGCCGGACTACTGGAACCGCGTGCGCTGCCAGCTGGCCAGCCACCGGGTCGAAGCCATCGAAGCCGCATTGGCAGCCAGCGCCGGCAGCGATTCCACGCCTCATTCGCGGCGGCTGAATGAATACCTCGGTTCGGAACGGATCCAGGTTCGCACCTTCTGCCGGCCGGATGCCAGCGGCTGGTTCGTTGAAGGCACGCATGCCGGTGCGAAGGACTGCAACGCCCAGTTCGCCGAGCACCGCAAGCGCGTCAAGGACTGGTACCGCGGCGAGATGCGCCCGGACCCTGTGATCGTGGGCCTGGAGAGCCAGTTGATGGATTCGACCTGCCGGGCGCCGAAGTAGTCAGAAACCCATTCGCGCCGCCAGCCCGATGAGCGAGGTGGTCGCCCGTAGCCGGGTGTGCAGTTCTTCCAGGCATCGCCAGGCGACCACGCGTTCTTCTGCGTCGCGCGGCCACAGCCGCTCCGGAAAACCATGGGCCTCGGCGGCGCGCGCCAGCATGTCGTCGAAGCTGCCATCGGCAAAGCCGCCGTGCGGAGTCATCGTCGCCTGGCCTATGGCCGCTGGGCCGAGCGACCGCGGCCTCGATGGCTGGCGGGACCATCATGCGGCCAGAGGAATCCGCATGCGCTCGCTGTTTGCGAGCCATTCCGGTTCCTCCTGCGCGCTCGAGACCCAGGCCTCGGGCGCGCTTCAGGCCGGGCATGTCCAGGACCTTCAGCCAGGAGCCAGCACCCGCAGCAGCCATCGCTGCAGTGCGTGCACCTCCTCGATGCAGACGCTGTGCTCCATCGGATATTCGTGCCACTCCAGCGGTTGGCCCTGGGCCTGCAGCAGGTCGCGCGCCGCGGCGCCACGCGCCATCGGCACCACGCCGTCCTGGCGGCCATGCGCCAGGAAGACTGGTGTCTCGCGGTTGGCTGGCTGCCGCTCGGCCGCCGTCGTTTCAGCCAGCGGCAGGTAGCCCGACAGCCCGGCCAGGCCGGCCAGGCGTTGACCGCAGCGCAGGCCGGCGCCCAGCGTGATGGCGCAGCCCTGCGAAAAACCGGCCAGCACGATGCGCTGTGCCGGCACACCACGCTCCTGCTCGCGGGCGATCAGGCGGTGCACGGCGGTCATCGAGGCGCGCAGGCCGGCTTCGTCCTCGCGGCGCGCGAGATCGGTGCCCAGGATGTCGTACCAGGCGCGCATCGGGTAGCCGTTGTTGATGGTCACGGGGCGCACCGGTGCGCGCGGAAAGACGAAACGCACCGGGCCGATGGCGTCGAGTCGCAACTCGTCGGCCATCGGCAGGAAATCCGTGCCGTCGGCGCCCAGACCGTGCAGCACGATGACGGTGGCCCGGGGCGCCGCCCCTGGGTCGAGCGCTATGGTCTGCAGGTCCATGGTGCTCGCGGTCAATAGTCCAGCCCCATCGCCGAGCGCACGTCCTTCATCGTCTGGCGGGCGACGGTGCGGGCGCGCTCGGTGCCCATCTCGACGATCCAGTGCACCTGCTTGGGATTGGCCAGATGGGCTTCGGCGCGCTCGCGCCAGGGCTGCTGTTCCTGCACGATGGCGTCGATCACCGGCTGCTTGCAATCCAGGCAGCCGATGCCCGCGCTCTTGCAGCCCCGGACCACCCAGTCCTGCGTGGCGGCATCGCTGTAGAGCTTGTGGAACTGCCACACCGGGCACTTGTCGGGGTCGCCCGCATCGGTGCGGCGGCCGCGGGCCGGGTCGGTGGCCATGCCGCGCACTTTCTTGGTCACGTCGGCGGGTGCGTCGCGCATCAGGATGGCGTTGCCGTAGCTCTTGCTCATCTTGGTGCCGTCCACGCCGGGCAGACGCAGCACCTCGGTGTGCAGCGCGTGCGGTTCGGTCAGGATGCTGCGGCCACTGCCTTTCAGATGCCCCAGCAGCAGGTCACTGTCCTGCGGCGCCCAGCCGGACACGCTGGCGGCGGCCTTGCGGACCAGGCCTTCGCCCTTGGCCAGCGCTTCGGCGCTGCCGGTTTCGCCAAACGCCTTGCGCTGCTTTTCGTAGTAGCGCGCATCGTCCTTGGAGAGCCTGGCCATCGCGGCGGCGATGCGGGCCTCGAAATCCTTGCTGCGGCCGTACAGGTTGTTGAAGCGGCGCGCCACCTCGCGCGTCAGTTCGACGTGCGATGACTGGTCCTCGCCCACAGGCACGTAGTTGGCCTTGTAGATCAGGATATCGGCGGCCTGCAGCAGCGGGTAGCCCAGGAAGCCGTAGGTGGCGAGGTCGCGATCCTTCAGCTTGTCGATCTGGTCCTTGTAGGTCGGCACACGTTCCAGCCAGCCCAGCGGCGTGCCCATGGCCAGCAGCGTGAACAGCTCGGCGTGTTCGGGCAGACGGCTCTGGATGAAGATGGTGCATTTCTCGGGGTCCAGGCCGGCGGCGATCCAGTCCACCACCATGTCGTAGACGTAGCGTTCCATCACCTCGCGCTCTTCGTAGTGCGTGGTCAGCGCATGCCAGTCGGCGACGAAGAAGAAGCACTCGTGTTCGTTCTGCAGCCGCACCCAGTTCTTCAGGGCGCCGTGGTAGTGGCCGAGGTGCATGGCGCCGGTGGGGCGCATGCCGGAGAGGACTCGCGATCGCATGGTGGCTACAGGGCAGGTTGGCAAAGACGGCGATTGTCTCGCCGATTTTCGCCGCCGCCCTGGCCTACACTGCCGCCGCCATGAAACGCATCGTCATCCTCATCTCCGGGCGCGGCTCCAACATGCAGGCCATCGTGCAGCGCTGTGCCGAACAACGCTGGCCGGCCCAGGTGGTGGCCGTGCTGGCCAACCGGCCCGATGCCGAAGGCCTGGCCTTTGCGGCTGGCCGCGGCATACCGACCGGCGTGGTGGACCACCAGGCGCACGACAGCCGCGAAGCCTTCGATACGGCGCTGGCGCAGCGCATCGAGTCCTTCGCGCCCGACCTGGTGCTGCTGGCCGGCTTCATGCGCGTGCTGGGTGCCGCCTTCGTGCGGCGCTTCCAGGGGCGGCTGCTCAACATCCACCCCTCGCTGCTGCCGGCCTTCCCGGGCCTGCACACCCACGAAAGGGCACTGAAAGAGGGCTGCCAGGTCGTAGGCGCCACGGTGCACTTCGTGACGCCCGAACTGGACCATGGCCCGATCGTGATGCAGAGTGTGGTGCCCGTGCGCGCCGGCGACACACCGCGGGCCCTGGCCGCCCGCGTCCTGGCCACCGAGCACGTGATCTACCCGCAAAGCGTGCTCTGGTTCGTGCAGGACAAGCTTGAGTTGGCCGATGGCCGGGTGCGGCAGATCGATGGCGCTTCCCAGGTGCTGATCTGAGCGTTCAGATCAGGCCCTGGTGGCGCAGCAGCGCATCCAGGCGCGGTGCGCGCCCGCGGAAAGCCTGAAAGCTGGCCATCGCCGGGCGGCTTCCACCCACTTCGAGGATGGTCTCGCGAAAGCGCTGCCCGGTGGCGGGATCGAACACGCCGGCCTCCTCGAACGCGCTGTAGGCGTCGGCCGACAGCACCTCGGCCCAGGTGTAGCCGTAGTAGCCGGCCGCATATCCGCCATCGAAGAGGTGGGAAAAGCTGTGCGGATAGCGGCGGAAGTCCGGCGCCGGCACGGGCTGGATCTCGACGCAGACTTCTTCGGCCAGGGCCTGCACGCGGGCACCGGCGCCCGGTTCGATGTGCAGCCGCATGTCGAACAGCGCGTACTCGCAGTGCCGCAGCAGGGCCAGGCCACTGCCGAAGTGGCGCGCCGCCAGCATGCGGTCGAACAGAGGCCTGGGCAGCGGTGCTCCGGTGTGCACATGGGCGCTGAGACGCTGCAGGACATCCCACTCCCAGCAGAAGTTCTCCATGAACTGGCTGGGCAGTTCGACCGCATCGCCCTCGACGCCGGCAATGCCGGAGACCGCCAGTTCGTCGACCTGGGTCAGCATGTGGTGCAGCCCGTGGCCGAATTCGTGGAACAGCGTGATCACGTCGTCGTGGGTCAGCAAGGCCGGTTGGTCACCCAACGGTGGTGCGAAGTTGCAGACCAGATGCGCCACCGGCAGCTGCAGCCCACCCTGGGGCCGGCGCCAGCGGGCGCGGGCTTCGTCCATCCAGGCGCCGGACTGCTTGCCGCTGCGCGCGTGCAGGTCCAGGTAGAAGGCCGCCAGGGGTGTGGCGCCGCGCCAGACGCGGTAGAAGCGCACGCTGTGGTGCCAGACGGGCGCCACGTCGGCCCGGATGATCACGCCGAACAGCGTCTCCACCAGGCGGAACAGGCCTTCGAGCACACGCGGCTCGGTGAAGTACTGCTTCACCTCCTGGCTGCTGAAGGCGTAGCGCGACTGCTTGAGCTTCTCCGTCACGTAGGCGTGGTCCCAGGCCTGCAGGTCGGGCAGGCCCAATTCGCGCTCGGCAAACACCCGCAGTTCGGCCAATTCACGCTCGGCATGGGGTCGCGCCCGGCGGGCCAGATCGCGCACGAAGTCCAGCACCTCCTGCGGCGAGCGGGCCATCCTGGCCACCAGCGACAGGTCCGCAAAGCTCGCATGGCCGAGCAGGGCGGCCTCTTCCTGGCGCAGGGCCAGCAGCTCCTTCATCGGTGCGGAGTTGTCCAGTGCCGGGGGGCCGAACTCGCTGGCGCGCGTGACGTAGGCACGGTACATCGTCTCGCGCAGGCCTCGGTTGCTGGCGTACTGCAGGACCGGGCCGTAGCAGGGCGCCTGCAGCGTCAGCCGCAGCCCTGCCGTGCCGGCCGCCTGTGCCGCCTGGCGCGCGGCTTGCACCACATCGGCCGGCACACCCGCGAGTTCGTCTTGCTGCACGTCGAGTGCAAAGGCGTCGGTGGCATCCAGCACATGCTCGCCAAACTGCTGCGACAGCGCGGCACAACGCTCCTGGATGGCCGCGAAGCGTTCGCGCGCCGTGCCCTGCAGCTCGGCGCCACCGAGCACGAAGTCGCGCAGCGTGTCATGCAGGACCTTGCGCCGCGCCGGGCTCAGCTGTGCCGCCGCCGGACTGCATGCCACGGCCTTGTACTTGGCGTACAGCCGTTCGTCGCTGCCCATGCGGGTGCTGAAGTCGATCACCCGCGGCAGGTTGTCCGTGTAGGCGGCGCGCAGCTCGGGCGTGTCGGCCACCGCCTGCAAGTGCCCGACATGGCCCCAGGCGGTGCGCAGCCGCTCCACCGGCACGTCCAGCGCCAGCGACAGGGCGTCGTAATCGGCCGGTAGCTGCGGGCCCACGGCGTGCGACAGCGCGGCTTCGGCTTCGGCCAGCAGCACGTCCAGCGCCGGCGTGATGTGTTCCGGCCGGATGTCCCCGAAGGCCGGCAGCTCGTCGCCCGCCAGCAGCGGGTTGATCATGCGGCCGCTTCGGCCGCCTGCAGCGTATTGACCAGCAGCATCGTGATGGTCATCGGGCCCACACCGCCGGGCACCGGGCTGATCCAGCCGCCATCACCCAAGGCCTCACGCACCGCTGCGTAGTCCACATCGCCGCAGAGCTTGCCGGCTTCGTTGCGGTTGATGCCCACGTCGATGACGATGGCGCCGGGCTTGACCATGTCGGCCGTGACCGTGTTGCGCCGCCCGGTGGCCGCCACCACGATGTCGGCGCGGCGGGTGTGCCCAGCGATGTCGACCGTGCCGCTGTGGCAGACGGTGACCGTGGCGTGGGCCTGCAGCAGCAGCAGCGCCATCGGCTTGCCCACCGTATTGCTGCGCCCGATGACCACGGCGTGCTTGCCCTTGATCGACACGCCGGTGCTCTCGATCAGCTTCATGCAGCCGTAGGGCGTGGCCGGCCGCAGGCCGGGCAGGCCGGACATCAGGGCGCCGGCGGAATGCACCGAGAAGCCGTCGACGTCCTTCTCGACCGCGATGGCGGCGATCACCTTCTGCGGGTCGATGTGCTTGGGCACGGGCATCTGCACCAGGATGCCGTGGATGCTGGGGTCTGCATTGAGCGCGGCGATGCGGGCCAGCAGATCGGCTTCGGACAGGCTGGCGTCGTATTTCTCCATCACCGAGCGCAGGCCGTGGTCCTGGCAACCCTTGACCTTGTTGCGCACGTAGACCGCGCTGGCCGGATCCTCACCGACCAGGATCACGGCCAGGCCGGGTTGTCGGCCCTTGGCGGTGAGCGCCGCGGCGCGCGCGGCGACCTGGGCGCGGATCTGAGTGCTGAGGGCGACGCCGTCGATGATCTGGGCAGGCATGGGGGTACTCCTTGAAAGAAAGAAGGCCGCGCAGGGCGGCCTCGGGACGTGATCTTTCTGATCCGGGCGCGGGGCTCAGAGCTTGTGAAGATATGAATCGTGCCCGCGCCGGGGTGGCCAAGGGCCGTGGGCAAGGCGCGGCGCGCCGCCCATGTCGCGGACCTGGGCAAGCGGCGCAACACGGCCCACGGCCCTTGGGTACCCCGGCCCAACGGGTAGGCCCCTGCATAGGGCCAACTCGGCGTTGCAAGGCCTCGCCGGGTCCCCGACCCGGCTGCGCCTTGCGCCTAGATCTGGTCCTATGCAGGGGCCTACGCGGGCACGATTCATATCTTCACAAGCTCAGACCTTGCTCTGCGCTCCCAGCGCGATCTTCAGCAGATCAGCCACGGTGTTGGCGTTGAGCTTTTCCATGATGTTGGCGCGGTGCGCCTCGACCGTCTTGATGCTGATGCCCAGGTCGTCGGCGATCTGCTTGTTCAGACGCCCGGCCACGATGCGTTCGAGCACCTGCGCCTCGCGGGTCGTCAGGCGCGAGAGCAGGGCGTCGCGGCTGGCCTGTTCCTGGTGCTGGCTGAAGGCGGCGCGGGCCTGGTCGAGCATGCGTTCCACCAGGCCCAGCAGTTCTTCTTCCTTGAAGGGCTTCTCGATGAAGTCCATCGCGCCCTTCTTCATCGTCGTGACGGCCATCGGCACATCGCCGTGGCCGGTGATGAAGACGATGGGCAGCGGGCTCTTGCGTTCCAGCAGGCGGTCCTGCAGCTCCAGCCCGCTCATGCCGTCCATCCGGATGTCGGCGATCAGGCAGGCCACCTCGCGCGGGTCGAAGCGCGACAGGAAGGACTCCGAAGAGTCGAAGCACTTGACGCGATAGTCCTTGCCTTCGAGCAGCCACTGCAGAGAATCACGCACCGCTTCGTCGTCATCGACGACGTAGACAGTGCCCTTCTTGGGGATCAGGCTCATTCCGGTACCGCGGTGGAGTGGTTGGGGATTTCGGCTTCGATCGGTGAAGCGGCTGGGTCGGTGCGGATGGGCAGCTCCACCGGCAAGGTGAACGCGAAGCGGCAGCCTACAACCTGCGCCCCATTGTAGAGGTTCTGTGCCCGCATCCGGCCGCGATGGGACTCCACGATGGTGCGGCAAAGCGCCAGCCCGATGCCCAGGCCTTCGGCCTTGGTCGAGAAGAAAGCCTCGTACAGGCGACCGATGACTTCTTCCTTGATGCCCGGGCCCATGTCGGTGACGCTGAACTCGATGACACCGCCTTCGTCGGGCGTGTGGCGCGGCACGACCCGCAGCTCGATGTGGCGCCGTGCGGGAACCAACTGGGCGCTGTCGATGGCTTCGGCCGAGTTCTTCAGCAGGTTCATCAGCACCTGCTCGATCAGGATGGGGTCTACCATGATACTGGGCAGGCGCTGCGCCACGTAGGTGTGGATGGCGACGTTGCGCCGGCGCAGTTCGATGCCGGCCAGCTCCACCGCGTCTTCGACGATCTGTCGGGCCTGCGCCGCCTGGCGCTGGGGCTCGCTGCGCTTCACGAAGGCGCGGATGCGGTGGATGATCTGCCCGGCCCGCTCGGCTTGGCGCGCGGTCTTCTGCAGTGCCGCGACGAGGTCGTCCTTGACGATGGTGTCGGCCTTCACGCGCGAGACCATGCCGTTGCAGTAGTTGGTGATCGCGGTCAGCGGCTGGTTCAACTCGTGCGCCACCGAGCTGGCCATCTCGCCCATGGTCACCAGGCGGCTCGTCACCTGGGCCTTTTCGGCCTGTGCGGCCGTCTGCTCCTCGGCCCGCAAGCGCGCGGTGATGTCGGTCGCGATGAGCATCTGCGCCAGCCGGCCGTCCGTCCACTGCAGGTAGCGCGCCCGCACGTCGAACCACTTCTGCAGTGCTTCCACGTAGACCTCGCGCGGGTTGGCGCCGGTTTCGGTCAGCGCGTGGGCCGGCAGGCCGGACAGGTTGTCCACGTCCTCATCGGTTCCGGCGGCGAATTCGCTGCCGGCGTTGGCGCCGCCGAGTTGCTGGTGGCCCCGCGCGTCACCCCCGAACCACAGCCGGTAGCTGCGGTTGGCGAACAGCAGCTCGCCTTGCTGCACCGACAGCACCGACACCGACGCATCCAGCCCCTCCAGCACGGTCGTGAAGCGTTCGTGCGAGGCGCTGAGCTGGTCACGGATGCGCTTGGCCTCGGTGATGTTGGTCATGCTGGTCATCCAGCCCGTCTGCTGCCCCTTGGGGTCGATCAGGGGGCTGATGTACATGCGCGCATCGAACAGCGTGCCTTCCTTGCGCATCACCTTGACCTCGATGCCGCCGCTGGGACTGCGGCCATTCAGCTCCTGCTGCAGCAACCGGCCGTGTTCTTCGATGCGGTCCGGTGGCCAGTAGGGGTAGGGCGGCAGGCGCCCCACCAGCTCGCTGGAGCTGTAGCCGGTCATCAGGCTGAAGGCCGCGTTGACATAGGTGCAGCGGCCCTCCATGTCCATCGCACGCATGCCGGTGGGCATGGAGTTTTCCATCGCGCGGCGGAAGTTGGTCTCCTGCACCAGCGCCGACTGGATCTGGCTGCGTCGACGCATGTGTCGCCACGTTCCCAACAGCATCCAGACGGTCAGCACCGACAGTGCGACGACCATCCAGAACAGGGTGTTGTTGACCAGGCCGATGCTGGTGCGCCAGCCCTGGCCGCGCAGCAGCAGGCCGTTGAGCGCCGGCGTCAGCGGCGCGTCGCTGACGATGGGCGCGCGCCGCACCTTCTGGCCGGGCAGCACCGTCACGGTGGCGGCCAGCACGGTCTGGTTCTCGTCCACCACCGACAGCGTATGGCGCTGCGCCACGTCGGCGGGCACGAAGTGGCGCACCAGGGCCTCGACCGAGTACTCGGCCACCAGCGTGCCGGCAAATCCGCCCCGCTCGGCCAGAGGAACATGCAGCTGGAACACCGGCCCACCGGCACCGTCGACGAAGGCGCGCGAATAGGCCGGCGTGCGCGTATCACGCGCGGCCCGGAAGGTGGTCTCGGGTTCGCTCTGGCTGCCTTCCTTGGGCAGGGCCGGGGCTGGCATGGCGCCGGCACCCGGATAGAGCAGGGCCCATTGGCTGGCACGCACCCGGCGCCGGCCGTCGACCCAGGTGAGATGCGTCATCTCGGGTCGTTCGCGCATGAAGGCCGCCGCCTGGCCGACGAACTCGTCGGTGTCGATGTCGCGCGCCACCAGGTCGCGGGCCATGCGGATCAGGCCTTCCTGGTTCTGGATCAGGCGCAGCCCCACCTGCTGTTGCGTGATCTCGGTGTCGCGCTTGACAGATTCGGCTTCGCGCTCGATCTCCTCGTTACGCAGGTACCAGAAAGCCGAAATGATCGCGGCCAGGAAGAGCAACACCGACAGTAGCGGGCCCAGGGTGGCGAATCGATCCTGGCGCGCCGGCGACTGGCGGCGCCACCACATGCCCAGGCTGCGTCGAAGCGTGGGCACGGCCGCGACCAAGGGTGGTCTCGGGGAGCGTTGGGTGGACATGGGCTGCATTATCCGGGGGGCGCGGGACGTCAAGGCGACCATTCCATATTGTGAAAGTGATGGGCACTATTTGAAAAATCGAAAGCTTGTGACACACTCCCGCCTCGTCGCAGAACAGCCAGATCAGGAGACAGACATGTCCGCATTGCCCGAATCCGCGCCCGGCGCGCGAGCCGACTCCGACGCCCAGGAGACCCGCGAGTGGCTGGACGCGTTGTCCGCCGTCATCGAAACCGAGGGTGCGCAACGCGCCCACTTCCTGCTGGAACAGTTGCTGGACCATGCCCGGCAGAACAGCATCGACATGCCGTTCTCGGCCAACACGGCCTACGTCAACACGATCGAGGCGGATGAAGAGGAGCGCAGCCCGGGAAACCTCAGCCTCGAGAGCCGGCTGCGGTCCTACATGCGCTGGAACGCGATGGCTCTGGTGGTCAAGGCCAACCGGCTGCACCCGGCCGACGGGGGCGACCTGGGCGGGCACATCAGCAGCTTTGCCAGCCTGGCGCACATGTTCGCCGCCGGCTTCAACCATTTCTGGCACGCCGAGAGCGAAGGCCATGGCGGCGACCTGCTCTACATCCAGGGCCATTGCTCGCCGGGCATCTACGCCCGCGCCTTCATGGAAGGGCGCATCACCGAGGAGCAGATGCTCAACTTCCGCCAGGAGGTCGGCGGCAAGGGGCTGTCCAGCTACCCGCACCCCAAGCTGATGCCCGATTTCTGGCAGTTTCCGACGGTCAGCATGGGCCTGGGGCCGCACATGGCGATCTACCAGGCGCGCTTCCTGAAGTACCTGCATGCGCGCGGCATCGCGGATACCGCCAACCGCAAGGTCTGGGTCTTCTGCGGCGACGGTGAGATGGATGAGCCCGAAAGCCTGGGCGCCATCGGTCTGGCGGCCCGCGAAAAACTCGACAACCTGATCTTCGTCGTCAACTGCAACCTGCAGCGCCTGGACGGACCCGTGCGGGGCAACGGCAAGATCGTCCAGGAGCTCGAAGGCAACTTCCGCGGCGCCGGCTGGAACGTCATCAAGCTGCTGTGGGGCAGCACCTGGGATCCGCTCCTGGCGCGCGACAAGGACGGTGCGCTGCGCAAGGTCATGCTCGACACGCTGGACGGCGACTATCAGGCCTTCAAGGCCAACGACGGCGCCTTCGTGCGCAAGCACTTCTTCGGCCGCGACCCCAAGACCCTGGAGATGGTTTCCAAGATGAGCGACGCCGACATCTGGGCCTTGCGCCGCGGCGGCCACGATGCGGGCAAGGTCTACGCCGCCTTCCACCGCGCCAACAGCGCCAAGGGCCACCCGACGGTGCTGCTGGTGAAGACCGTCAAGGGTTGGGGCATGGGCGGTGCAGCCGAAGGCAAGAACACCGCGCACCAGGCCAAGAAGCTCTCGGACGACGACATCCGCTACATCCGCGACCGCTTCAACATCCCGATCCCCGATTCCGAGCTGCCCAAGATCCCGTTCTACAAGCCGGCCGATGACACGCCGGAGATGAAGTACCTGCACGAAAGGCGCAAGGCGCTGGGCGGCTACCTGCCCAAGCGTCGCGTGAAGGCCGACGAGAGCTTCACGGTGCCATCGCTGGAGATCTTCAAGAGCGTGCTGGAGCCCACGGCCGAGGGCCGCGAGATCAGCACCACGCAGGCCTATGTGCGTTTCCTGACGCAGTTGCTGCGCGACAAGGCGCTGGGCCCGCGCGTGGTGCCCATCCTGGTCGACGAGGCGCGCACCTTCGGCATGGAGGGCCTGTTCCGCCAGATCGGCATCTACAACCCCGAAGGGCAGAAGTACACCCCGGTCGACAAGGACCAGGTCATGTACTACCGGGAGGACGTGGCCGGCCAGATCCTGCAGGAAGGCATCAACGAGGCCGGCGGCATGAGCAGCTGGATCGCCGCGGCGACCTCGTATTCGACCAACAACCGCATCATGGTGCCGTTCTACATCTACTACTCGATGTTCGGCTTCCAGCGCATCGGCGACCTGGCCTGGGCGGCCGGTGACATGCAGGCGCGCGGCTTCCTGCTGGGCGGCACCAGCGGGCGCACGACGCTCAACGGCGAGGGCCTGCAGCACGAGGACGGCCACAGCCACATCCTGGCCGGCACCATTCCCAACTGCGTCAGCTACGACCCCACGTTTGCCCACGAGGTGGCGGTGATCATCCACCATGGCCTGAAGCGCATGGTCGAAAAGCAGGACAACGTCTTCTTCTACCTCACGCTGCTCAACGAGAACTATCCGATGCCCGGCCTCAAAGCCGGCACGGAGGAGCAGATCATCAAGGGCATGTACCTGCTCGAAGAGGGTGCCAAGAGGACGCCACGCGTCAACCTGCTGGGCAGTGGCACCATCCTGCGCGAGTGCCAGGAAGCCAGGAAGCTGCTCGAAGCCGACTGGGGCGTGGCCGCCAACGTGTGGAGCTGCCCGAGCTTCAACGAACTGGCGCGCGACGGCCAGGATTGCGAGCGCTGGAACCTGCTGCACCCCACCGAGCCGGCGCGCGTGCCTTACATCACTGCCCAGCTGGCCGCGCATGCCGGCCCGGTGGTGGCCTCCACCGACTACATCAAGGCCTACGCGGAGCAGATCCGCGCCTTCATCCCCAGGGACAAGGGCGTGAGCCGCGCCTACAAGGTGCTGGGCACCGACGGCTTCGGCCGCAGCGACTTCCGCAGCCGCCTGCGTGCGCACTTCGAGGTCAACCGCCACTACATCGTGGTTGCGGCGCTGCGCGCGCTGGCCGACGAAGGCACGCTGCCGCTGACCAGGGTGGCTGAAGCGATCAAGAAGTACGGCATCGATGCCGACCGCGTCAACCCGCTGTACGCCTGAGCGCCAGGAGACCCGACATGGCCTTGCTCGAAGTGAAAGTGCCGGACATCGGCGACTTCAAGGATGTGGAGATCATCGAACTGATGGTCAAGCCCGGCGACACCATCGCGCTGGACCAGAGCCTGCTGACCGTCGAGTCGGACAAGGCGTCGATGGAGATTCCCTCCACGCGCGCCGGTGTGGTGAAGGAACTGCGTGTGAAGCTGGGCGACAAGGTCAGCACCGG
>DAORNK010000091.1:0-12939 GCA_035440985.1 Rubrivivax sp.
GGCCGACATCGGCCTGCGCGATGGCCGCATCACAGCGATAGGCAAGGCAGGCAACCCCGACGTGCAGCCCGGCGTGGACATCGTCATCGGCCCCGGCACCGAGGTCATCAGCTGCGAGGGCAGCATCGTCACCGCCGGCGGCATCGACAGCCACATCCACTTCATCTGCCCGCAGCAGATCGAAGAAGCGCTGGCCAGCGGCATAACCACGATGTTGGGTGGCGGCACCGGCCCGGCCACCGGCACCTTTGCCACCACCTGCACCCCGGGGCCGGAGAACCTGCACCGCATGCTGCAGGCCGCGGACGCCTTCCCGATGAACCTGGGCTTTCTGGGCAAGGGCAATGCGGCGCGGCCCGAGGGCTTAAGCCAGCAGATCGCCGCCGGCGCCATCGGCCTGAAGTTGCACGAAGACTGGGGCACCACGCCCGCGGCCATCGACAACTGCCTGACCATGGCCGAGGTCACCGACACCCAGGTCAGCATCCACAGCGACACGCTCAACGAGAGCGGTTTTGTCGAAGACACCATTGCCGCCACGCGCGGCAGAACACTCTGCGCCTTCCACACCGAAGGCGCCGGCGGTGGCCATGCGCCCGACATCCTGCGCGTGGTGGGTGAGGCCAACTTCCTGCCCAGCAGCACCAACCCGACCATGCCCTACACCGTGAACACGGTGGACGAGCACCTGGACATGCTGATGGTCTGTCACCACCTGGACCCGGCCATCGCCGAGGACCTGGCCTTTGCCGAAAGCCGCATCCGCCGCGAGACCATCGCCGCCGAAGACGTGCTGCACGACCTGGGCGCCATCAGCATGATGAGCAGCGACAGCCAGGCCATGGGCCGCGTCGGCGAAGTCATCATCCGCACCTGGCAGACGGCGCACAAGATGAAGGGCCAGCGCGGCAGCCTGCCTGAAGACAGCGCCAGGAACGACAACTTCCGCGTCAAGCGCTACGTCGCCAAGTACACCATCAACCCCGCCATCGCCAACGGCATCAGCCACGACGTGGGCAGCCTGGAAGTGGGCAAGTGGGCCGACATCGTGCTGTGGCGCCCGGCCTTCTTCGGCGTCAAGCCCAGCTTGATCCTGAAGGGTGGCTTCATCGCCGGCGCGCTGATGGGCGATGCCAATGCCAGCATCCCGACACCGCAGCCGGTGCACCACCGGCCCATGTTCGGCAGCTATGGCGGCGTGCTGCCGGCGACGAGCCTGAGCTTCGTCAGCCACAGCGCGCTGGATGCCGAGATTGGCCGCCAACTGGGCCTGAAGAAGCGCCTGTCGGCCGTGCGCGGCTGCCGCATCGTGAAGAAGGCGGACATGGTGCACAACGCCTACTTGCCGGTGATGGAGATCGACGCGCAGACCTACCGCGTGCGCGCCGATGGGCAGTTGCTGACATGTGACCCGGCGACGGTGCTGCCGTTGGCGCAGCGGTACTTCTTGTTCTGAAGGGCGCGGGGAGTTCTGCTGCTGCGCAGTTCAGCGCTGTTGGATGTGGCTGCGCAGCCAGGAGGCGAAGGCAGGCGCGTCCAGGGTGCCGGCCGCGACATCAAGCATCGTGAGCGTGGCTTCGGCCTGCGTGGCGATCAGCTTGTGGCGATTGACGGCCAGGAACAGGCCCACCGCGAGGAAAGCCACACGTTTGTTGCCATCGACGAAGGGGTGACTCTTGGCCAGGCCTACGCCGTAGGCCGCTGCCAGGTTCGCCACATCGGGCTGGCCGCAGTGGGCCAGGTTGGGTGGTCTGGCCAGCGCCGATTCAAACAGGCCTTCGTCGCGCAGCCCCGGTGAGCCGCCATGCTCCGCAAGGCTCTCGTCGTGCAGCAACTCCAGCGCGCGGCGACCTACCCAGCGCCAGCTCATTTGGCCAATTGGTGGAAGGCGTCGCGGAACTCGTGCATGAACTCGCGCCCGGCCTTCAATTGCACTTCCAGTGTGGGATCGTAAGGTGTCAACGTCACGCCTTCCGGCGCATCGGTGACAAACACCGTGTCCCCCTTCTCCAGCTTGAGCCGTGCCAGCACCTCCTTGGGCAGGATCACACCGACGGAGTTGCCTATCTGGGTGAGCCTGAGCGTGGTCATGGTGGGTGTTGGTGCGTTATAACAAACGTAATACTATACGCGCGACCCGCGGTGTGCAAGCGCAGGCCCGCCCTCAGGCGCCCTGGCGCTCATGGGCCACGAAGTCGGCGTAGGCCGCACGCAGGCCCTGTTCCAGGCTCGTGCGGGCACGCCAGCCGGTTTGCTGCAGGCGGCTCACGTCCATCAGCTTGCGCGGTGTGCCATCGGGCTGCTTGGGATCGAAGCTGATGCGGCCCGTATAGCCCACCACCTGCGCGATGGTTTGGGCCAGTTCGGCAATCGTCAGGTCTTCGCCGACGCCGATGTTCACCAGCGGCGGCTCGAAGCGGCCGCTTTGGTGTTCGTCGCTGCCCAGCAGCGGGGTGTAGATCTCGTCGGGCAGGTTCATCAGGTGGACGCAGGCATCGGCCATGTCGTCGCTGTAGAGGAACTCGCGCCTTGGCTGCCCACTGCCCCACACGGTGACGCCCGCATCGCCGCGCAGCCGCGCTTCGTGAAAGCGCCGCAGCAGTGCCGGGATCACGTGGCTGTGCGTGGGGTGGTAGTTGTCGCCGGGGCCGTACAGGTTGGTGGGCATGGCGGCCAGGAAGCGCGTGCCGTACTGCCGGTTGTAGGACCAGCACATCTCGATGCCCGCGATCTTGGCCAGCGCATAGGGGCGGTTGGTGGGCTCCAGGGGGCCCGTCAGCAAATCGCACTCGCGCATGGGCTGCGGTGCGGCTTTGGGGTAGATGCAACTGCTGCCCAGAAACAGCAGCCGCTTGACGCCACTGCGCCAGGCGGCGTGGATGACACTCGTCTGGATCGCCAGGTTGTCGTGGATGAACTCGGCGGGCCGCTGCTGGTTGGCTGCAATGCCGCCCACGCGCGCGGCGGCCAGGAAGACAAATTCCGGTCGCTCCCGTTCGAAGAAGGCTTGCGTGGCGCCGGCATCGGCCAGGTCCAGTTCGGTGTGAGTGCGGGTGATCAGTCCGTGGTGGCCGGCTGCCTGCAAGCAGCGTGTGATGGCACTGCCCACCAGGCCACGGTGGCCTGCCACGTAGATGCGCGAACCAGGCTGCAGCATGCTCGAGATGGACGCCAGGGCGTGCTACTCGTGGTGGTCGAAGGCCTGGAAGCCCGCCAGCTTGACCAGGCTGTCGCGCTTGGCACTGGTGTAGTCGGCCTCCACCATTTCGGTCACCAGCTGGTCGAAACTCGTGGCCGGTTCCCAGCCCAGCTTGGCCTTGGCCTTGCAGGGGTCACCCTGCAGCGATTCCACCTCCGTGGGGCGGAAGTAGCGCGGGTCCACCCGCACGATGACCTCGCCCACGCGGCAGCGCGCGCGCTGTTCGCCCGCCGTGCGCTGCACGGCGGTGACCACGCCGACCTCGTCCTCACCCTGGCCCTGGAAGGCCACTGTGATGCCCAGCACCGCAGCGGCACGCTGCACGAAATCGCGCACGCTGTGCTGGATGCCGGTGGCGATGACGAAGTCCTCGGGCTCCTGCTGCTGCAGCATCAGCCACTGCATCTGCACGTAGTCGCGCGCATGGCCCCAGTCGCGCAGCGAGCTCAGGTTGCCCATGTAGACACAGTCCTGCAGACCCAGCGCGATGCGCGCGACGGCGCGCGTGATCTTGCGCGTCACGAAGGTCTCGCCGCGCAGCGGGCTTTCGTGGTTGAAGAGGATGCCGTTGCAGGCGTACAGGCCATAGGCCTCGCGGTAGTTGACGGTGATCCAGTAGGCGTAGAGCTTGGCCACCGCATAGGGGCTGCGCGGGTAGAAGGGCGTGGTCTCGCGCTGCGGCCTTTCCTGCACCAGGCCGTAGAGCTCGCTGGTGCTGGCCTGATAGAAGCGCGTCTTCTTCTGCAGGCCCAGGAAGCGGATGGCCTCCAGCAGGCGCAGCGTGCCCAGGCCGTTGGCGTCCGCGGTGTATTCCGGCTGCTCGAAGCTCACCGCCACGTGGCTCATCGCGCCCAGGTTGTAGATCTCGTCGGGCTGCACCTGCTGCACGATGCGGATCAGGTTGGTGCTGTCCGTCAGGTCACCGTAGTGCAGCTGGAAGCGCCGGTTGTCCACATGCGGGTCTTCGTAGATGTGGTCCACGCGATCGGTGTTGAACAGGCTGGCGCGGCGCTTGATGCCGTGCACCACGTAGCCCTTGTCCAGCAGCAGTTGCGCCAGGTAGGCGCCGTCCTGGCCGGTGACGCCGGTGATGAGTGCGGTCTTGGTCATGGGCTGGCTGGAAGATGGCAGCTGCTGAAGATATCACCCCCGCGGGTCAAGGCCGGCACCCCGTGGCTTTGTGGGGTACAGTCCGCCTGTAGATTTGAGCAAGACAGTTGTTTGACGGTTTCTTCTGCGCCCGGCCTTGGCTGGTGACCCGGCAGATTCCTTGATCGGTGATTTTCTTGGCCCGCTTCTGCACTGCGTCAGTATGTGCTGCGCAGCAACCGTGAAAGGAATTTGACATGACCACGCAAACCGGCACCGTGAAATGGTTCGACGACGGCAAGGGCTTCGGCTTCATCACCCCCGATGGTGGTGGCAAGGATCTCTTCGCCCATTTCAGCGAAATTCAGAGCACCGGCGGCTTCCGCAGCCTGGCTGAGAACCAGAAGGTGCAGTTCGAAGTGAAGCAAGGCCAGAAGGGGCCGCAAGCTTCGAACATCCGCTCCGTCTGAGACGTATCGCTCCAGGCACGGAACCGCAGCCTTGGCTGCGGTTTCTTCGTTCCAGGGGCAGGGTTTCAGTGGGCGGGCGGCAGGTCCGCCTGAGCCAGCATGGGGGCGCTGGCATCCTTGGGTGCGACCAGCGGTTGCACCACGCCGGCCGGCAGCGGCCATCGGATGCCGATCGTCGGGTCGTCCCAGCGGATGCTGCGTTCGCAGTCCTTGGCGTAGACGTCGGTGGTCTTGTAGAGAAAGTGCGTGTTGTCCTGCAGCGCCAGGAAGGCATGTGCAAAACCTTCCGGTATCCATAGTTGAAGCCGGTTCTCTGCGCTGAGCTCCAGTCCCACCCATTGACCAAAGTGCGGCGAGCCGGCGCGGATGTCCACCGCGACGTCGAAAGCCGCCCCTTGCACCACACGCACCAGCTTGCCTTGCGCGTGCGGTGGAAGCTGGTAGTGCAGGCCGCGCAGTGCACCGGCCCTGCTGCACGAGTGGTTGTCCTGCACGAAACGCCGCGGCAAGGGCTCGCCCAGCTCGCGCAGGGCGGTCTCCCAGCGGGCTTCATTGAAGCTCTCGATGAACCAGCCGCGCTCGTCGGCAAAGGCGGTGGGCTCGACGATCAGCACGCCGGGCAACGAAGTCGACTGCAGCTTCACGGTCAGAAGGCCCTGTCCTTGAGCAGTTGCATCAGGTACTGGCCGTAGCTGTTCTTCAGCATCGGCGTGGCCAGACGCTCGACCTGCGCCGCGTCGATCCAGCCGGCGCGGTAGGCGATCTCTTCGGGGCAGGCCACCTTCAGCCCCTGGCGCTTTTCCAGCGTGGCGATGAACTGGCCGGCCTCCATCAGGCTGTCGTGCGTGCCGGTGTCCAGCCAGGCGTAGCCGCGGCCCATGATCTCCACGTCGAGCTGGCCCTGTTCCAGGTAGCGGGCGTTGACGGCGGTGATCTCGAGCTCTCCGCGTGCGCTGGGCCGGATATCCGCGGCGATGTCGCACACCTGTTCGTCGTAGAAGTACAGACCCGTCACCGCGTAGTTGCTCTTCGGTGCCTTGGGCTTTTCCTCGATGCTCAGGGCACGCTTGGCGCTGTCGAAAGCCACCACGCCATAGCGTTCGGGGTCGTTGACGTGGTAGGCAAACACCGTGGCGCCCGTGGTGCGCGCGCGGGCGCGCGCCAGCATGGGCGCGAAGTCGTGACCGTAGAAGATGTTGTCGCCCAGCACCAGCGCGCTGGGTTTGCCGCCGACGAAATCGCGGCCCAGGATGAAGGCCTGGGCCAGGCCATCGGGGCTGGGCTGCACGCAATAGCTCAGGTTCATGCCCCAGCGGCTGCCATCGCCCAGCAAAGCTTCGAACCGCGGCGTGTCTTGCGGTGTGCTGATGACCAGCACATCGCGCATGCCGGCCAGCATCAGCGTGGACAGCGGGTAGTAGACCATCGGCTTGTCGTACACCGGCAGCAGCTGCTTGCTGATGGCCAGCGTGGCGGGGTGCAGACGCGTGCCGGAGCCGCCGGCCAGGATGATGCCTTTTCTGTGCATGGTTCTCTCTCGGTGGGGCCGGGGCCGGTCAGCGGTCCAGGACTTCGGTCAGCAAACGTTCGACACCTTGCTGCCATGGCGGGAGTTGCAGGCCAAAGGCCTGCCGCAGCTTCCCGGTGGACAGGCGGGAATTCAGCGGCCTCCGCGCCGGCGTCGGGTAGGCGCTGGTGGGAATCGGCTGGATGGCGCCCGGTGCCACGCGGATGGCCTGGCCGTGGGCGCGCGCCCATTCGATGACCAGGCTGGCGTAACCGTGCCAGCTCGTCTCGCCACTGGCCACACAGTGGTAGGTGCCGGACAGGGCCGGATCGGCGAGCAGCCGACGCGCCGCATGGGCCGTCACGTCGGCCAGCAGGTCAGCCCCCGTGGGGGCGCCGATCTGATCGGCGATGACCTTCAGTTCATCGCGTTCCGCGGCCAGGCGCAGCATGGTGCGGGCGAAGTTGCCACCGCGCGCCGCATAGACCCAGCTCGTGCGCAGGATCAGGTGATGGCAGCCGCTGGCGCGGATCAGGTCTTCGCCTTCCAGCTTGGTGCGGCCGTAGACGCTCAGTGGCGCGGTGGGCGCGCGCTCATCCCGCGCGGTGCTGCCGCTGCCGTCGAAGACATAGTCGGTGCTGTAGTGCACCAGTGTGGCATCCAGGGCGGCCGCTTCTTCTGCGATCACGCCCGGTGCGGTGGCATTGATGGCCCGCGCCAGATCGGGTTCGGACTCGGCCTTGTCCACCGCGGTATGGGCCGCGGCGTTGACGATCAGGCCCGGGCGCACACGCTGCAGCAGCGGGCGCAGCGATTCGGGCTGCGAGAAGTCGGCGTGCAGGTCGCCAGGGCTGTCGAAGTCGCAGGCCGTCACTTCACCGAGCGGGACCAGCGCGCGCTGCAGCTCCCAGCCCACCTGACCGCCTTTGCCCAGCAGCAGGATCCTCATCGTCAGGCGCCGTACTGCTTGCTGAGCCAGTCGCGATAGCCGCCGCTCTGCACTTCGGCCACCCAGTCGGCATGGGCCAGGTACCAGGCCACCGTCTTGCGGATGCCGGTGTCGAAGGTCTCGGCCGGGCGCCAGCCCAGTTCGGCTTCGATCTTGCGCGCATCGATGGCGTAACGGCGATCGTGGCCCGGGCGGTCCTTCACGTAGGTGATCAGGCGCACGTAGGGGCCCTCGGCGCTGGGCCGCAGTTCATCCAGCAGCGCGCACACCGTGTGCACGATCTCCAGGTTGGTCTTCTCGTTCCAGCCGCCAACGTTGTAGACCTCGCCCGGCCGGCCCCTGGCCAGCACGGTGCGGATGGCGCTGCAGTGGTCCGAAACGTAGAGCCAGTCGCGCACCTGCTGGCCGTCGCCGTAGATGGGCAAGGGTTTGCCGGCCAGCGCATTGACGATCATCAGCGGAATGAGCTTTTCCGGGAAGTGATAGGGCCCGTAGTTGTTGCTGCAGTTGCTGGTCGTGACGGGCAGCCCGTAGGTGTGGTGCCAGGCGCGCACCAGGTGGTCGCTGGCGGCCTTGCTGGCACTGTAGGGGCTGTTGGGTTCGTAGGGGTGGTGTTCGGCGAAGGCGGGGGCGCCCGGCGCCAGGCTGCCGTACACCTCGTCGGTGCTGACGTGGTGAAAGCGGAAGGCCTCGCGTTCGCTGCCCTGCAGGGCCGACCAGTGGCCGCGCGCGGCTTCCAGCAGCGTGAAGGTGCCCTCGACATTGGTCTTCATGAAGGCGCCAGGACCGTGGATGCTGCGGTCGACGTGGCTCTCGGCGGCAAAGTGCAGCACGGCGCGCGGGCGGTGTTCGGCGAACAGCCGGTCCAGCAGTGCACGATCGGTGATGTCGCCGTGCACGAAGCGGTGGCGCGCATCGCCTTGCAGCGAGGCCAGGTTGCGCAGGTTGCCGGCGTAGGTCAGCGCGTCCAGGTTGATGATGGGCTCATCGGTCTGGGCCAGCCAGTCCAGCACGAAGTTGCTGCCGATGAAGCCGGCGCCGCCGGTGACCAGTACGCTCACTTGGGGGCCCTTCCATAAGTGTCTTCGAAGCGCACGATGTCGTCTTCGCCCAGATAGCTGCCCGATTGCACTTCGATGATTTCCAGCGGCACCTTGCCCGGATTGGCCAGGCGGTGGGTCTGGCCCAGCGGGATGTAGGTGCTCTGATTCTCGGTCAACAGGATGACCTTGTCGCCGTTGGTCACCTCGGCCGTGCCGCTGACCACGATCCAGTGCTCGGCCCGGTGGTGGTGCATCTGCAGGCTCAGGCTGGCACCGGGCTTGACCAGGATGCGCTTGACCTGATGGCGTGGCCCCTCGTCGATGCCGTCGTACCAGCCCCAGGGGCGGTGCACCTTGCGGTGCAGCGCATGTTCGCCCCGCTGTTCGCGGCCAAGCTGGGCGACGATGTTCTTGACGTCCTGGCTCTTCTCGCGGCTGGCCACCAGCACCGCGTCGGGTGTTTCCACCACGATCACATCCCGCAGGCCCACCGCACTGACCAGGCGGCTGGTGGCATGCACCAGCACGTTGCAGCTGTCGCTCACGATGGCGTCGCCCACCGCGGCATTGCCCTGCGCGTCCTTCTCGGCCACCTGCCAGACGGCTTCCCAGGCACCCAGGTCATTCCAGCCGGCGGCCAGCGGCTCCATCCGGATATCCAGCACACCGGGGCACTTCTCCATCACCGCGTAGTCCACCGATTCGCCGGGCACGGCGGCGAATTCGGCCCTGCCGGGGCGGACGAACTTGTCATCCGTTTGGCGCACGGCAAAGGCGGCGCGGCAGGCGGTGGCGATGTCGGGACGGAAGCGCTCCAGCGCCGCCATCCACACGCTGGCCTTGAGCACGAACATGCCGGCGTTCCAGAAGTAGTTGCCGGTGCGCAGGTACTTCTCGGCCGTGGCCAGGTCGGGCTTTTCGACAAACTGCAGGACCCTTCCAGCATCGGCGCGGATGTAGCCGTAGCCCGTCTCGGGGCGGTCGGGTGTGACGCCCAGGATGTTGATGGCGCCGGCGGCGGCGCTGTGCACGGCGCGCTGCAGCGACGCGGTGAAGGCCTGGCCGTCGGTGACCGTCTGGTCGGCCGGCGTAACCACCAGCACCGGGTCGCTGCCGGCCTCCAGCGCCTGCATGGCGGCCAGCGTGACGGCCGGTGCGGTGTTGCGGCCCATGGGCTCCAGCATCACGGACGAGGGTTCGACTTTCAGTTCCCGCAACTGGTCGAGCACCAGGAAGCGGTGCTCCTCGTTGCCCACCACCAGCGGTGCGGCCACGGCGATCTGCGCATCCGCCAACCCCAACAGGCGCGAAGCGGCCTGCTGAAACAGGCTGGTGTTGCCCGACAGCACCAGGAACTGCTTGGGAAAACCGGCGCGCGACAGCGGCCACAGCCGAGTGCCGGATCCGCCGGCCATGATGACGGGAAGCACGGGAATGGCAGCTGGGTTCATCTCGGATAACCTTCAGGATTGGTGGATTGCCAGCGCCAGCTGTCGGCGCACATGCGATCCAGGTCGTGGCGCGCCTGCCAACCCAGCAGGCTCCTGGCCAGGGCCGGGTCGGCGTAGCAGGCGGCCACGTCGCCGGGGCGTCGGGGCTTGATCTCGTACGGCACGTCCCGTCCGCTGGCGCGCGCGTAGGCGGCGACCACCTCCAGCACACTGCTGCCATGGCCGGTGCCCAGGTTCACGGTCAGTGAGCCCGGGTGATCGAACAGCCGGCGCAGCGCTGCCACATGGCCTTCAGCCAGGTCTTCGACATGGATGTAGTCGCGCACACCGGTGCCGTCAGGCGTGGGGTAGTCGTTGCCGAAGACGGCCAGGCGCGGCAACCGTCCCACCGCCACCTGGGCCACATAGGGCATCAGGTTGTTGGGCAGGCCGCGTGGGTCTTCGCCGATGTGACCACTCTCGTGCGCGCCCACCGGGTTGAAGTAGCGCAGGATCGCGGTCTGCCAACCGGGTTCGGCCACACCCAGGTCGCGCAGAATCTGCTCGCCCATCAGCTTGGTCTGGCCGTAGGGGTTGGTTGCCGACAGCGGGGCGTCTTCGGTCAGGGGCAGGCGCTGGGCCTGGCCGTAGACCGTGGCGCTGGAGCTGAACACGAACCGGCCCACAGCGTGGCGCTGCATCACGCGGCAGACGGTGAGCAGGCCGCCCAGGTTGTTGCGGTAGTAATCCAGCGGCCTGGCAGTGGATTCGCCCACCGCCTTGAAGGCCGCAAAGTGCACGGTGGCGGCGATGCGGTGGCGTTCGAACACGGCCTGCATCGCGGCTTCATCGCACACGTCGGCGCGCTCGAACACCGGCTGACGACCCGACAGCGCTTGCAGCCGGCGCAACACTTCGGGTGAACTGTTCGAAAAGTCGTCGACGCCGACCACGTGGTATCCAGCTGCCATCAGGGCCAGCCAGGTGTGCGAACCGATGTAGCCGGTCGCACCGGTGAGCAGGATGTTGTGCATCTCAGACGGAACCGTTCATTGAAGGGTGAACTGGCCGAAGCAGTTGAAGGCCTGGGCGGCGAGATCCGAACCCAGGTCGCCGGAACCCCGGCGCTGCTCACCGCTGAGGTCGCAACCGAGGGACAGGCTGCGCAGAGGCTTCCAGCGGGCGCCCAGCACCAGGACCTGCGTGCGCTCGCGTCCTTCTGCCTGCGCCGTGCTGAAGAGGGAAGGCTGGGTGCGGACCAGGTCGCGGTCGGCCCAGATCCAGGCCAGGCTGAAGTCCAGCTTGGGGGAGACGCTGTAGTCGGCCTTCACGCGCAGCGAGTCGGTGATGCGGCTGTAGTCCGTCGTGCCTGGGGTGCCGAAGAACGTCGTCACGGCGTAGGAGTCCTGACCGGTCTCGCGCGTCAGGCGCGCGCTCAGCGCGACCTTGCCGCTGAGCTGCCACCCCCAGCCCAGCGTTCCTGTCAGGCCGCTGTAGTTGCGCTGCGTGGCCAGGTCGTATTCGGTCTTGCCGCTGCTCAGGCGCAGGTCGAGCTTGCTGGCACTGCTGGGCTCCAGCGTGGCGCTCACGTCTATGTCGCGCCGCTCGTAGCGGTCGGCCTGGTACTGGCCGTCGGAGCCCAGGCGGAACTGGGGGTAGCGGCCCTGGGTGCTGCGCAGCGCAAGGCCCAGGCTGCTGGCGGCGCTGGGGCGCCAGCGCAGGCCCAGGGAGCCCGTGTCCTGCCGATAGTTGCGTGCCTGCACGGCCGCGGTGGCCAGCGAGTTCTTCACGCGCTGCGCGCCGATGCCGGCTTCCAGAGCAAGACGCCCCTCAAGGCCCAGGCGCAGTGTCGCGTCCATCGACTGCACCGCTTCGAGATTCTTCTCGGGCAGCAGGCCGATCTCCTGCAGGTTGAAGCTGGACAGCTGGCGGCTGGCACCGCCAGTCAGGCTGCCCGACAGACGTTCGGCCGTGGCCCAATCCACGCCCAGCGTCGCGGTGTAGCCCTGGTTGTTGTAGACGCGGTTGTCGGCATAGCGGTTGTCCCGCAACGCCAGGTTGCCGAAGATCCGCTGGCGGGAGATGCGCTCGTCCAACCCGGCCAGCAGTGCGATGCTGGTCAGCCGGTCGGACTTGCTGGCGCCCAGGGGTGCGACCTGACCCTTGGCCAGGCGCAGCAGGTTGGACTCGTGCCCCAGGTTGACCATGCCACCCGCGAACCAGGGGCTGGTCTGAGCCTGCGTCAGGCCTGCCAGCACCAGCGTGGCGGGCAATGCCAGAGCGGCTCGGGCAAGGCGGATGCGGTGTGACATGCGGTCTGCGTTTCCCGTTCAGTAGGCGTTGCGGTCGAAGAAAACCAGCTTGATGGTGCGCGCGATGATCTGCAGGTCCAGCCCCAGCGACCAGTTGCGCAAGTACTCCAGGTCGTACTCGACGCGGGCGCGCATCTTCTCCAGTGTGTCGGTTTCGCCCCGGTGGCCATGGATCTGGGCCCAGCCCGTGATGCCGGGCTTCACCTTGTGCCGCACCATGTAGGCCTTGATGATGCGACGGTACATCTCGTTGTGGGCCACGGCATGCGGCCGCGGGCCGACGATGCTCATGCGGCCCTGCAGCACGTTGATGAACTGCGGCAGTTCGTCCAGCGAGGTGCGGCGGATGAAGGCCCCGAAAGCCGTCACCCGCGGGTCGTCCTTGGTGGCCTGATGCACCACTGTGCCGTCGTCCTGTGCATGCATGGAGCGGAACTTGTACACCACGATCTCCTCTCCATCCAGGCCGTTGCGCCGCTGCCGGAAGAACACCGGGCCCGGCGAACTGAGCCTCACACCCAACGCGATGAGCAGCAGCACCGGCAGCGTGACCAGCAGGATGACGCAGGCCAGGACGATGTCCGACAGCCGCTTGACGAGCCGGTTGGTGCCCGTGAACGGTGTTTCGCACAGTCCCACGACGGGAACACCGTTCATATCCTGCAAGCGGCCCTGGATGATGCTGATGCCGAACACGTCCGGCACGAAGAACACGCTGGCCGTGGTGCCCTGGACCTGTTCCATCAGTTCGACGATGCGCGGCTGCGAGCCCAGCGGCAACGTGATGTACACCTCCTGCACGCCGCGCTCGCGGATGAACGGCGCCACCTGGCGCAGGTTGCCCAGGCGCAGCCCGGCGGCTTCGGGGTCCACGCGATCGTCGGCGCGGTCGTCGAAGTAACCCAGGAACTGCAGGCCGATGTTGCCGCGCGCCTCGAAG
>DAORNK010000092.1:0-3585 GCA_035440985.1 Rubrivivax sp.
CCCAAGGGCGAGTTCGGCATCTACCTGGTCAGCGACGGTGCCAACAAGCCCTACCGGCTGAAGATCCGGCCGCCGGGCTTTGCCCATCTCGCGGCGCTGGACGAGATGGCGCGTGGCCACATGATCGCCGACGCCGTGGCCATCATCGGCACGATGGACATCGTGTTCGGCGAGATCGATCGATGAGTGCCCGATGATGGAACTGTCTGAATCCACCCGCCAGCGCTTCGCCAAGGAAGTCGCCAAGTACCCGGCGGACCAGAAGCAATCGGCCGTGATGGCCTGCCTGGCCATCGTGCAACAGGAGCAGGGGCACCTCACCACCGACAGCGAGGACGCCGTCGCGGCCTACCTGGGCATGCCCCCGATCGCGGTGCACGAGGTGGCCACCTTCTACAACATGTACAACCAGCAGCCGGTGGGCCGGTTCAAGCTCAACGTCTGCACCAACCTGCCCTGCCAGTTGCGCGACGGCGACAAGGCGCTGGACCATGTCTGCAAGAAGCTGGGTGTGCAGCCCTACGGCACCACGGCGGACGGCGTCTTCACCGTGCAGCCCAGCGAGTGCCTGGGCGCCTGTGCCGACGCGCCGGTCCTGCTGGTCAACGACCGCCAGATGCTCAGCTACATGAGCCACGACAGGCTCGACGAGCTGATCGACGTCCTGAAGAAGGCCGGCGCATGATCGATCTATCCAGGTTCCAGACCAGCGGGCACGAGACCTGCTTCCACGGCCGGCACATCGGGCCGCAGATCTATGCCGGGCTCGATGGCCGCAACTGGCATCTGCAGGACTACGTGGCGCGCGGCGGTTATTCGGCGCTGCGCAAGATCCTGGCCAAGGACGGCGTGGCAGGCAACGAAGGCATGACACCCGACCAGGTGATCGCCGAAGTCAAGCTCAGCGCGCTGCGCGGGCGCGGCGGCGCGGGGTTCCCGACCGGCCTGAAGTGGAGCTTCATGCCTCGCGCCTTCCCGGGTGCCAAGTACCTGGTGTGCAACAGCGACGAAGGCGAACCGGGCACCTGCAAGGACCGCGACATCCTGGCCTACAACCCGCACATCGTCATCGAGGGCATGGCCATCGCCGCCTATGCGATGGGCATCAAGGTGGGCTACAACTACATCCACGGCGAGGTCTTCGAGGTCTACGAACGCTTCGAAGCCGCGCTGGAAGAAGCCCGCGCCGCCGGCCTGCTGGGCGAGGGCATCCTGGGCAGCGGCTTTGGCTTCCAGCTGCACGCCCACCACGGCTTCGGCGCCTACATCTGCGGCGAAGAGACGGCGCTGCTCGAAAGCCTGGAAGGCAAGAAGGGCCAGCCGCGCTTCAAGCCACCGTTTCCGGCCAGCTTCGGCCTGTACGGCAAGCCGACGACCATCAACAATACCGAGACCTTCGCCGCGGTGCCCTGGATCATCAACCACGGCGGCCAGGCCTACCTGGAGTGCGGCAAGCCCAACAATGGCGGCACCAAGATCTTTTCGGTGGTCGGCGACGTCAACGCACCGGGCAACTTCGAGATCCCGCTGGGAACCTCGTTTGCCAAGCTGCTGGAACTGGCCGGTGGTGTGAAGGGCGGGGCGCTGAAGGCGGTGATCCCCGGCGGCTCATCCGCCCCGGTGCTGCCGGCGGCCGTGATGATGGACATCACGATGGACTACGACGCCATCGCCAAGGCCGGCTCCATGCTGGGCTCGGGCGCCGTGATCGTGATGAACGACACCCGCTGCATGGTCAAGAGCCTGCTGCGCCTGTCCTACTTCTATCAGCACGAGAGTTGCGGCCAGTGCACGCCCTGCCGCGAAGGCACGGGCTGGCTGTGGCGCGTGATCGACCGCATCGAAAACGGCAAGGGCCGCGCCGAGGACCTGGCCTTGCTGGACTCGGTGGCGCACAACATCAAGGGCCGCACGATCTGCGCGCTGGGCGACGCCGCCGCGATGCCGGTGGAAGGCATGCTCAAGCACTTCCGCCACGAGTTCGTGCACCACATCGAACACAAGACCTGCATGGTCGCCCAACCCGCCTGAAGACGTCGACCATGGCTGAACTCACCATCGATGGCAAGACCGTCACCGTTGCGGACGGCAGCGTGGTCATGCAGGCGGCCGAGGCGGCCGGCGTCTACGTGCCGCACTTCTGCTATCACAAGAAGCTGTCCATCGCCGCCAACTGCCGCATGTGCCTGGTCGACATCGAGAAGATGCCCAAACCCATGCCGGCCTGCGCCACGCCGGTGACCGCCGGCATGGTGGTGCGCACGAAGAGCGACAAGGCCACCAAGGCGCAGCAGTCGGTGATGGAGTTCCTGCTCATCAACCACCCGCTGGATTGCCCCATCTGCGACCAGGGCGGCGAATGCCAGTTGCAGGACCTGGCCGTGGGCTATGGCAAGTCGGCCTCGCGCTACGAAGAAGACAAGCGCGTCGTCTTCCACAAGGACGTGGGTCCGCTGATCAGCATGCAGGAGATGAGCCGCTGCATCCACTGCACGCGCTGCGTGCGCTTCGGTCAGGAAGTGGCCGGCGTGATGGAGCTCGGCATGGTGCACCGGGGTGAGCACAGCGAGATCACCACCGTGGCGGGCCGCAGCGTGGACAGCGAGCTCTCGGGCAACATGATCGACCTGTGCCCGGTGGGCGCGCTCACGAGCAAGCCCTTCCGCTACAGCGCCCGCACCTGGGAGCTGTCGCGCCGCAAGAGCATCAGCCCGCACGACAGCACCGGCAGCAACCTCGTGGTGCAGGTCAAGGCCGGCCGCGTGATGCGCGTCGTGCCGCTGGAGAACGAAGCCGTCAACGAGTGCTGGATCGCCGACCGCGACCGCTTCAGCTACGAAGCCCTGAACGGCGAGGCCCGCCTGACGCAGCCCATGATCAAGCAGGGCGGCCAGTGGCAGGCGGTGGACTGGAGCACCGCGCTGGGCTACGTGGCCGACGGCCTGAAGCGCGTGCGCTCCGAGTTCGGCAGCGCCGGCATCGGTGCGCTGGCCCATGGTTCTTCGACGAACGAGGAACTGCACCTGCTGGCGCGCCTGGTGCGGGGACTGGGCAGTGAGAACGTCGATCACCGCCTGCGCCATGCCGACTTCGGCAACACGGCAGCGGCCGGTCAGGCCCGCTGGCTGGGGCGTCCCATCGCTTCGTTGTCGCGGCTGGACGCGGCCCTGGTGGTCGGTTCCTTCCTGCGCAAGGACCATCCCCTGCTGGCGCAGCGCCTGCGCCAGGCGGTGCGCCATGGTGCCCGGCTGATGAGCCTGCAGGCGGTGCACGATGATTGGGCGATGCCGCTGGCGGCCACGCTGACGGCAGCGCCGTCGTTGTGGCTGCGCCAACTGACCGAAGTGGCCGCCGCCCTGGCGCAGGCCCGTGGCGTGGCAAGCCCCTGGCCTGCCGAGGCCGGCCCGCATGCCCAGGCCGTGGCCCAGGGCCTGCTTGCCGGCCAGGACAAGGCCGTGCTGCTGGGCAACGCGGCGGCCCAGCATCCGCAGGCCGGCGCCTTGCTGGCGGTGGCGCAGTGGATTGCCGAGCACACCGGCGCCAGCTGTGGCTATCTTGGCGAGACCGCCAACGGGGTGGGCGCGC
>DAORNK010000092.1:3629-12930 GCA_035440985.1 Rubrivivax sp.
GGAAGTAGAACGAGCCGATGAAGGCGCTGCTGCTCTTGCATACCGAACCCGTGCTGGACGCCGCCGATGCGGCCGGCGCACGCCAGGCGCTGGCCGGATCGGGCTTGGTGATCGCGCTGACGCCGTTCAAGGACGTGGCGGCCGACGTGGCCGACGTGATGCTGCCCATTGCACCGTTCACTGAAACCGCGGGCAGTTTCGTCAATGCCGAGGGCCGGCTGCAGGTCTTCCACGGCGTCGTCAAGCCTCTGGGCGACACGCGCCCGGGCTGGAAGGTGCTGCGCGTGCTGGGCAACCTGCTGGGGCTGCCCGGTTTCGATCAGGAATCGGTGGACGAGGTGCGGGCGCAGGCGCTGGGTGACCTGTCCCAACTGGCCGCCCGGTTGAACAACCACCGTGCGGCGGCCCCGATCCTGGGTGAGATGGCCACCGGGTGGGAGCGTCTGGCCGATGTGCCCATCTATGCCAGCGACGCCATCGTGCGCCGGGCCGTGCCCCTGCAGCTGACGACAGATGCCAGGGCCCCGGTGGTGGGGCTGCCCTGCGCGCTGTGGCAGCAGCTGGGTCTGCAGGCCGGCGCCCGCGTCCGCGTGACCCAGGGCGCTGCCGCAGCGGTGCTGCCGGCACGTGAAGACAGCACGCTGGCACCCACGGCGGTGCGCATCGCCGCGGGCCACGCCAGCACCTCGGCGTTGGGCCCGATGTTCGGCGCCGTGACGGTAGAGAAGGCCTGATCGCCATGTTCGAGACCCTGCACCAAGCCGCCACCGCAGCCCTCGGCCCCACGCTGTGGCTGGTGCTGTGGAGCCTGATCAAGATCGTGGCCGTGGTGTTGCCGCTGTTGCTGTGCGTGGCCTACCTCACGCTGTGGGAACGCAAGGCCATCGGCTGGAGCCAGGTGCGCCCGGGCCCGAACCGGGTCGGCCCCTACGGCCTGCTGACGCCGATTGCCGACGCCGTGAAGTTGATCTTCAAGGAGATCATCCGCCCGACCGCTGCCAACAAGGGCCTGTTCTTCCTGGCGCCCATCATGACCATCATGCCGGCCCTGGCCGCCTGGGCCGTGGTGCCGTTCGGGCCCGAAGTGGCACTGGCCAACGTCAACGCCGGGCTGCTGTTCCTGATGGCCATCACCTCGCTGGAGGTCTACGGCGTGATCATTGCCGGCTGGGCCAGCAACTCCAAGTACGCCTTCCTGGGCGCCTTGCGCGCGTCGGCCCAGATGGTCAGCTACGAGATCGCGATGGGCTTCTGCCTGGTGGTCGTGCTGATGGCGGCGGGCAGCATGAACCTCAGCGAGATCGTTGCCAGCCAGGGACGCGGCAGCTTCGCCAACCTGGGTGTGGGCTTGCTCAGCTGGAACTGGCTGCCGCTGCTGCCCATCTTCGTCGTGTTCTTCATCGCCGGCCTGGCCGAAACCAACCGCCATCCCTTCGACGTGGTCGAAGGCGAAAGCGAGATCGTGGCCGGCCACATGATCGAGTACTCGGGCATGAGCTTTGCCATGTTCTTCCTGGCCGAGTACGCCAACATCATCCTGGTCAGCATGATGACCACGCTGCTGTTCCTGGGCGGCTGGCTGTCGCCGGTGGGCTTCCTGGACTTCATCCCGGGCTGGATCTGGCTGGCGGCCAAGGTCTTTGTCGTGGCCACGATGTTCCTGTGGGTGCGGGCCACCTTCCCGCGCTTCCGCTACGACCAGATCATGCGCCTGGGCTGGAAGGTCTTCATCCCCATCACGCTGGTCTGGCTGGTCGTCGTCGGCCTGTGGATCCAGTCGCCCTTGAACATCTGGAAGTGAAAGGAAGACCACCATGTCCACCCTCACTGCCATCAAGGACGTCGTCTCCAGCCTGTTCCTGACCGAACTGCTCAAGGGCATGGCCCTGACCGGCCGGCACTTCCTGTCCAAGAACATCACGATCCAGTTCCCGGAAGAGAAGACGCCGCTGAGCCCGCGCTTTCGCGGCCTGCACGCGCTGCGCCGCTACGAGAACGGCGAAGAGCGCTGCATCGCCTGCAAGCTGTGCGAAGCCGTCTGCCCGGCGATGGCCATCACGATCGAAAGCGACGTGCGTGCCGACGGCAGCCGCCGCACCACGCGCTACGACATCGACCTCACCAAGTGCATCTTCTGCGGCTTCTGCGAAGAGAGCTGCCCGGTGGACAGCATCGTCGAGACCCACCACTTCGAATACCACGGCGAAAAGCGCGGCGACCTGTACTTCACGAAGGACATGCTGCTCGCGGTGGGCGACCGTTTCGAAAAAGAGATCGCTGCCAACCGGGCCGCCGACGCCCCCTACCGCTAACGCCCCAGGCCCGGCGCCGAGGCGGCGCGCACACCAACACCCATGGACTCGACCACCGCACTCTTCTACGTCTTCTCGGCGGTGCTGCTGCTGGCGGCGCTGCGCGTCGTCACGGCCCGCAGCACGGTGCACGCGGCGCTGTTCCTGGTGCTGGCCTTCTTCAGCGCCAGCTGCCTGTGGATGCTGCTGCGCGCCGAGTTCCTGGCCATTACCCTGGTCCTGGTGTACGTAGGTGCGGTGATGGTGCTGTTCCTCTTCGTCGTGATGATGCTGGACATCAATTCCGAGCAGTTCCGCGAGGGCTTCTGGCAGCACCTGCCGCTGGCCGGCCTGGTGGGCGCCCTGATCGCGCTGGAGATGGCCCTGGTGCTGATGCGCGGCTTCCAGGTGCAAGCGCCGCCGCAGGTGGCCAAGGCCGTCGAGATGGGCAATACGCGCCTGCTGGGCATCGAGATCTACACCGAGTACCTGTACCCGCTGCAGTTGGCGGCGGTGCTGCTGCTGGTGGCCATCGTGGCAGCCATTGCGCTCACCCTGCGGGCGCGCAAGGACAGCCGCCACCTGGACCCGGGCCAGCAGATCCGCGTGCGCAAGGCCGACCGTGTGCGCATCGTCAAGATGGCGCCCACGATCGAACAACCTTCCGCACCGGCGCAGGAAGGGGGCGCGCCATGAGCCTGGGCCCCATCACGCTCGGTCACTACCTGTCGCTGGGTGGCGTTCTCTTTGCGCTGGCGGTGATCGGGATCTTCCTGAACCGGCGCAACCTGATCGTGCTGCTGATGGCCATCGAGCTCATGCTGCTGGCCGTCAACCTGAATTTCGTCGCCTTCTCGCACTACCTGCCCGTGGAGGCCGACCGGATGGCCGGCCAGGTCTTCGTGTTCTTCATCCTCACGGTGGCCGCGGCCGAGTCGGCCATCGGCCTGGCGATCCTGGTCGTGCTGTTCCGCAACCGGGCCTCGATCAACGTCGAAGAACTCGACGATCTCAAGGGTTGAGTACGCACATGGCCTCCACGATCTCCCAAGGGCTGCTGCTCACCATCCCGCTGGCGCCGCTGGCCGGCGCCCTCATCGCCGGCCTGGCCGGGCGCTGGGTGGGCCGCCGTGGCGCGCACTTCTTCACCATCCTGGGCGTGCTGATCGCCTTCATCGGCTCGGCCGTGGTGCTCAGCCAGGTGGCCGGCGGGGCGCGCTTCAATGCCACCGTCTACGAGTGGATGACGGCGGGCAGGCTGGTGATGGAAGTCGGCTTCCTGGTCGACGGCCTGACCGCCATGATGATGGTGGTGGTGACCTTCGTCTCGCTGATGGTGCACGTCTACACCATCGGCTACATGGAAGGCGACCCCGGCTACCAGCGCTTCTTCAGCTACATCAGCCTGTTCACCTTCAGCATGCTGATGCTGGTGATGAGCAACAACTTCCTGCAGCTGTTCTTCGGCTGGGAAGCGGTGGGCCTGGTCAGCTACCTGCTGATCGGCTTCTGGTTCAAGAAGCCCACGGCCATCTTCGCCAACATGAAGGCCTTCATCGTCAATCGCGTGGGTGACTTCGGCTTCATCCTGGGCATCGGCCTGCTGGCGGCCAACACGGGTTCGCTGAACTACGCCGAGACCTTTGCCAAGGCGCCCGAGCTGGCGAGGCTTGTCTTCCCGTACCCGATGTGGGGCGGCGACTGGGCGCTGCTGTCGGTGGCCTGCATCTGCCTGTTCATCGGGGCCATGGGCAAGAGCGCGCAGTTCCCGCTGCACGTCTGGCTGCCGGATTCGATGGAAGGCCCGACGCCGATCTCCGCGCTGATCCATGCGGCGACGATGGTGACGGCTGGCATCTTCATGGTGGCGCGCATGAGCCCGCTGTTCGAGCTTTCGGACACGGCGCTGAACTTCGTGATGGTGATCGGTGCCATCACTGCGTTGTTCATGGGCTTCCTGGGCATCATCCAGAACGACATCAAGCGCGTGGTGGCCTACTCCACGCTGTCGCAGCTGGGTTACATGACGGTGGCGCTGGGCGCGTCGGCCTACAGCGTGGCGGTGTTCCACCTGATGACCCACGCCTTCTTCAAGGCTCTGCTCTTCCTGGCCGCCGGCAGCGTGATCATCGGCATGCACCACGACCAGGACATCCGCAACATGGGCGGGCTGCGCAAGCACATGCCGCTGACCTGGATCACCGCCCTGCTGGGCAGCCTGGCGCTGATCGGCACACCGCTGTTCGCGGGCTTCTACAGCAAGGACAGCATCATCCTGGCGGTGCAGGCCTCGCACCTGCCGGCCACGCCCTTGGCCTCCTTCGCCGTGGTGGCCGGCGTGTTCGTCACGGCCTTCTATTCCTTCCGCATGTACTTCCTGGTCTTCCACGGCCAGGAACGCTTCCACCACAAGCCCTTCCCGCCGGAGGACGACCACAGCCACGGCCACGACGATCACCACGACCACACGCCGCACGAATCGCCGTGGGTGGTGACGGCGCCTCTGGTGCTGCTGGCGATTCCGTCGGTGGTGATCGGCTTCATGGCCATCCAGCCCATGCTGTTCGGTGACTTCCTGAAGGACGCCATCGTGGTGGATGCGGCGCGCCACCCGGCCATGCAGCATCTGGGCGAGCACTTCCATGGCGCGTTTGCGATGGCGGTGCACGGCCTGCAGACGCCGCCCTTCTGGCTGGCCGTGGCCGGTGTGGTGACGGCCTGGTGGTTCTACCTGAAGCAGCCCTCCATTCCAGCGGCCATCGCGCGCGCGGCCAGCCCGCTGGTCAAGGTGCTGGAGAACAAGTACTACATGGACTGGTTCAACGAGCACGTGCTGGCCGTCGCGGCACGCGGCCTGGGCCGGGGCCTGTGGAAGGGTGGCGACGTGGGCCTGATCGACGGCGCACTGGTCAACGGCTCGGCGCGGGCGGTGGGCGGTCTTGCCGGCTGGGTGCGGCAGTGGCAGACCGGGCGGCTGTACACCTACGCGCTGGTCATGCTGCTGGGCATCTTTGCGTTGCTGACCTGGCAGCTGTGGCCCTACTTCCGCGGCCTGATGCGGTGAATCACAGGCACGGCGCATGAACCTACGAACTGAGAGAACATGAGATGGGTCTGCTGAGCATCGCCATCTGGCTGCCAGTCGCTTTCGGCGTGCTGTTGCTGGCCATCGGGCGCGATCAGAACGCCGGTGTCGTGCGTGCCATCGCCCTCGTGGGAGCGGTGGCGTCCTTCCTGGTCACGCTGCCGCTGGTCACCGGCTTCGACCGCACCACGGCCGCGATGCAGTTCACCGAGAAGATGCCCTGGATCGAGCGCTTCAACGTGCACTACCACCTGGGCGTGGACGGGCTGGCGCTGTGGTTCGTGCCGCTGACGGCCTTCATCACGGTGATCGTGGTCATCGCCGCTTGGCAGGTGATCGAAGAACGCGTGGCCCAGTACATGGGTGCCTTCCTGGTTCTCAGCGGCCTGCTGGTGGGGGTGTTCTGCGCGCTGGACGGTCTGCTGTTCTACGTGTTCTTCGAAGCCACGCTGATCCCGATGTACATCATCATCGGCGTGTGGGGCGGCCCCAACCGCGTCTATGCGGCCTTCAAGTTCTTCCTCTACACGCTGCTGGGCTCGCTGCTGATGCTCATCGCGCTGGTCTTCCTGTACTTCAAGAGCGGCGGCAGCTTCGACATCCTCACCTGGCACAAGCTGCCGCTGCCGCTTTCCGCGCAGACCTTGCTGTTCTTCGCGTTCTTTGCCGCCTTCTCGGTGAAGGTGCCGATGTGGCCGGTGCACACCTGGCTGCCTGACGCGCACGTCGAGGCGCCCACCGGTGGCTCGGTGGTGCTGGCGGCCATCATGCTCAAGCTGGGGGCCTACGGTTTCCTGCGCTTTTCGCTGCCCATCACGCCCGATGCCGCACGCGAGTACGACTGGTTCATCATCAGCCTGAGCCTGATCGCCGTGCTCTACATCGGCCTGGTGGCGCTGGTGCAGCAGGACATGAAGAAACTCGTGGCCTACAGCTCCATCGCACACATGGGTTTCGTGACGCTGGGTTTCTTCATGTTCAACCAGATCGGCGTCGGCGGTGCCATCGTTCAGATGATCAGCCATGGCTTCGTCTCGGGCGCCATGTTCCTGTGCATCGGCGTGCTCTACGACCGCGTGCATTCGCGCGAGATCGCGGCCTATGGCGGCGTGGCCAACACCATGCCCAGGTTCGCGGCCTTCGCCGTGCTGTTTGCAATGGCCAACTGCGGCCTGCCGGGCACGGCTGGCTTCGTGGGCGAATGGATGGTGATCCTGGGCGCCGTGGACTACAACTTCTGGTTGGGCGCGCTGGCCTCCACGACGCTGATCTTCGGCGCGGCCTACACGCTGTGGATGGTCAAGCGGGTGTACTTCGGCGACGTGGCCAACCACCACGTGAAGACGCTGCAGGACATCAACGGGCGCGAATTCCTGATGCTGGCGCTGCTGGCGCTGGCCGTGTTGTGGATGGGCCTTTATCCCAAGCCCTTCACCGACGTGATGAACGTCTCGGTGGCCGAGTTGCTCCGGCACGTGGCCCTTTCCAAGATCCCATGACGCGGCAGCCGCACGAGAACACGCCATGACTGCGATGAACTGGTCCGTCGTCCAACCCGAGATCTGGCTGTTGAGCATGGCCTGCTTCGTGCTGCTGGTCGACCTGTTTGCTGCCGGCCCGCAGCGCCGCAACAGCTTCTGGCTGACACAGTTCGCAGTGGCCGGTTTTGCGGCCCTGCATCTGCTGGCCCATCAGGCCGGGCAGACCGCCTACGGCATGAACGGCATGGTCGTGGTGGACCCTATGGGCCACCTGCTGGCCCTCTGCGCGGCACTGGCGGTGATGATCACGCTGGGATATGCGCGGCCCACGCTGGAAAGTCGCGAGCTGCTCAAGGGCGAGTTCTTCCTGCTCACGCTGTTCGTGCTGCTGGGTATCGCGGTGATGTGCTCGGCCAACCACTTCCTGGTCATCTACCTGGGCCTGGAACTGATGAGCCTGAGCCTGTACGCGCTCACGGCACTGCGCCGCGACCACGCGGTGGCCACCGAAGCGGCCATGAAGTACTTCGTGCTCGGCGCGCTGGCCAGCGGCTTCCTGCTCTATGGCCTGAGCATGATGTACGGCGCCACCGGCTCGCTGGAGATCCCCAAGGTCTTCGAGGCCATCGGCACCGGCCGCATCAACCGGGAGGTGCTGGTCTTCGGCCTGGTGTTCATCGTGGCGGGGCTGGGTTTCAAGCTGGGCGCCGCCCCCTTCCACATGTGGGTCCCCGACGTCTACCAGGGTGCCCCGACGCCGGCCACGCTGCTCATCGGCGGTGCACCCAAGTTCGCCGCCTTCGCCATCACCATCCGGCTGCTCGTCGAAGGCATGCTGGGCCTGGCCGTCGACTGGCAGCAGATGTTCATCGTGATGGCCGTGGCGTCGCTGGCCGTGGGCAATCTGGCGGCCATTGCCCAGAGCAATCTCAAGCGCATGCTGGCCTACTCCACCATTGCGCAGATGGGCTTCGTGGTGCTGGGCCTGTCCGCAGGGGTGGTCACCGGCAATACGCTGTCGGCCGCCAATGCCTACAGCTCGGCCATGTTCTACCTGGTGACCTATGTGCTGACCACGCTGGGCACCTTCGGCCTGATCATGGTCCTGTCGCGCCAGGGCTTCGAGTCCGAGGAGATCGGCGATCTGGCCGGCCTGTCGCGCCGGGCGCCCTGGATGGCCGGCGTGATGACCGTGCTGATGTTCTCGCTGGCCGGCGTGCCCCCGCTGGTCGGCTTCTTCGGCAAGCTGGCGGTGATCCAGGCCCTGGTGTCGACGAATGTCACGCTGTACATCGTGATGGCCATCGTGGCCGTGATGTTCTCGCTGATCGGCGCGTTCTACTACTTGCGGGTGGTCAAGGTGATGTGGTTCGACGAGCCCGCGGACGCGCTGCCCATCGTGCGCGACCGCGGTGTGAGCCTGCTGCTGGCCACCAATGGCGCCGCGGTGCTGCTGTTTGGCATGTTCGCCGGCGGCCTGATGGCCGTCTGCCGCGACGCCATCGTCAAGGCCCTGGCCACATGACCATCCCGCCCGATCGGGACATCACAGACGAGCACCTGATCGAACACCGCACCGGTGGGCAGACGCTGCTCAGCGGCGGCTTCCTCGAGGTGCGCCGTGACACCGTGCGCCTGCCCGATGGCACGCCCGCCACGCGCGAGTTCATCCAGCATGGTGGTGCCGTGGCGGTGGTGCCCCTGCTCGACGATGGCCGCGTCGTGCTGGTGCGCCAGTACCGTTACCCGCTGGCCAAGATCCTGCTGGAACTGCCCGCCGGCAAACGCGATCAGGGCGAAACCACCTTGCAGTGCGCGATGCGCGAACTGGTCGAGGAAACCGGCTACACGGCGCGCGAATGGGCCTATGGCGGCGAAATCCACAACGCCGCGGCCTACTCCACCGAGAGCATCTGGATCTGGTTTGCGCGCGGTCTGGTCGAAGGCACCAAGCGTCCCGATGCCGGTGAGTTCGTCGAAACGCGCTGCCTGGGCGAGGACGAGCTCGATGCACTGGACACCCAGGGTCAGCTGCCCGACGTGAAGACCGTCATCGGCTTGCATTGGCTGCAACGTTGCCGCGCCGGCAAACGCCCTTGGACCTGGCACCAGGCGGCGGACGCCGCAACGCTGCCAGGCCTATGATGGGGGGCCGATGAAGGTCCTCAACTTGCGCTGCGCCAACGGCCATGGCTTCGAAGGCTGGTTCGGCTCGGACGACGATTTCATGCAGCAGAACGGCGACGGCCGCATCGAATGCCCGCTGTGTGCCGACCGCATCATCACGCGTTTGCCTGCCGCGCCGCGCCTGAACCTTTCCGGGGCGCGTGAACCGTCGCCGCCGGCCGCTCGCCCGCCAGGCCCTGCACCGGCTGCCAACGCCGCGCCGGCCCAGCCGGCCCAGCCGGACCGGGACGACACCGAGACCGCGCTGCTGCGCGAGG
>DAORNK010000093.1:0-12726 GCA_035440985.1 Rubrivivax sp.
TGTCCGGCCGGTGGGTGCCGGTGAGCGGGCACGAAGCCGGCCCCGCCTGGCATGGGCTGCGCGCCGCGGCCTTTGCGCCGCCTCCGAACAGTCCCGCAACCGGGCGCCCCGGCGCAGGGAGCACCAGTCGTGGCTGACGGTGACGCGGATGCACTGCTCGTCGAGCGTGTCAAGCTTGGCGACGTGCGGGCTTTCGAGATGCTGGTGGTCAAGTACCAGCGCCGCATCGAGCGGCTCATCGCGCGCATGGTGCGCGACACGGACCTGGTGCAGGACATCGCGCAGGAAAGCTTCATCCGGGCCTACCGGGCCCTGCCGCAGTTCCGCGGGGACAGCGCCTTCTACACCTGGCTGTACCGCATCGCGGTGAACACGGCCAAGAAGGCGCTGATGGACATCAAGCGCGACCCCCTGGTTTCCGAATCCGCGCTGCGTTCTGACGACGAGGGTGAGGAAACTTCCCGCGCCGAAAGTGAACTAACCGACGGCGAAACACCCGAAGCGTTGCTGGCCAGCAAGGAAGTCGCCGCTGCCGTGAACGCCGCCATTGAAGCCTTGTCCGAGGATCTGCGTCAGGCCATCACGCTGCGCGAAATCGAAGGCCTGAGCTACGAAGAGATTGCCGAAGTCATGAATTGCCCCATCGGAACGGTGCGATCGCGCATCTTTCGGGCGCGGGAAGCCATCGCCACGCGGTTGCGCCCCTTGCTCGACACCCGTCAGGGCGAGCGTTGGTAACAAGCCTGAGAATCACCCCAAAACCGATTGGCCGCTCTCATGAAGCCCCAGCCCACCACCTCATCTGCGTCTGCGATGGCCGAGCCCCCGGCCGAGGATCTGCGCCGCTGCCTGTCGGCACTGGCGGATGGTGAGGCCTCGGCGCTGGCACGCGCCTGCAGCAGCTGGCGTGACGACGCAGCGGCTCGCGAGACCTGGCATGCCTACCACCTGATCGGCGATGTGCTGAGGTCCGAGGATCTGGCGCATCCGCCCGCCCGCGATGAAGCCTTCCTGGCCGGCCTGCGCCAACGGCTGGCCGCCGAGCCAGCCATCCTGGCCCCCGCCCCAGTGCGGCCTGCCGCCCCGGCACGTACCCGTCAGTCGTGGTTGATGCCTGCCGCTGTGGCAGCCGGCTTTGTGGTCGTGGCGGGCGTGCTGGTCGTCACGAGAACCAGCCAGCCTGGCGCCCAGGTGGCCACGCCCACCCTGGCTGCCGCGTCCAGCCCGGGCGTGCTGCGGGTCGGCAACACCGCGGCCGTGGCTGCGCCGCTGCCATCGGGTGGCAATCTCATCCGCGACCTGCGGCTGGATGAATACCTGCGTGCCCACCAGGCTGCGCGCGATGGTGTGGCCGTCGCGGCACCCGGCGCAGGCCTGCGCCAGGTGGAAGTGCTCGTGCCGGCCGGTGCCCCCCGGTGAGTCTGCTGGCCGCGTTGCGCCGCCACGGCTGGCTGTGGCTGGTCTGCCTGCCGCTCGGTTTTGCCCCGATGGCCGGTGCGGTCGAACCCACGCCGGGCACGACATCCCTGGCAGAAGCCAAGGTCTGGCTCACGCGCATCCACAACGCGGCGGTCAGCGCCAACTATCAGGGCACGATGGTCTTCAGCAGCGTCGGGGGCGTGCTGTCCAGTTCGCGGGTCTGGCACTTCTGCGTGGGCGACCAGACCTACGAGCGGCTGGAAGCGCTCGACGGACGCCAGCAGCAGATCGTCCGCCACAACGACGCGGTGCACACCCTGTGGCCGCAAAGCCGTCTGGCCGTGATCGAACGGCGCGAGACGCTGGCCGCCTGGTCCACGACGCCGCAATCCGTCGATCCCCAGGCGCTCGAACAGTACGAGCTGCGCCGCGAGGGCAGCACGCGCGTCGCCGGACGCGAGACCGTGGTCTTCCTGCTCGAACCGCGCGATGCCTTGCGCTATGCCCAGCGGCTGTGGGCGGATCTGGCCAGCGGGCTCATGCTGCGGGCTGACGTCCTCGGCCCGGTCAACGGATCAGCGCGCGGCGTGCTCGAATCGACCGCTTTCTCCGAAGTCGAGATCGGTGTTCGGCCGCAGCCCGACCTGGTGCTGCAGGCGATGCGCCGGCTCGAAGGCTACCGGGTGCTGCGGCCGCAGCAACAGCGCACGACGCTGGAAGCCGAGGGCTGGACGCTGGCCCGGCCGGTGGCCGGGTTCCGCCATGCCGGGTGCGTGCGTCGCCCGATGGAGACCGCCGGCGGCGAAGCGCCGGTGCTGCAGAGCGTGTTCTCCGATGGACTGACGCACGTCTCGCTGTTCGTCGAACCGTTCAAGCCCGAACACCATCGCAGCGAAATGCAGGCCCAGCAGGGTGCCACCGCCACGTTGATGCAACGCCGGGGCGATCACTGGTTCACGGTCGTCGGCGACGTGCCTCTGGCGACCCTCAGGCTGTTCGCCGATGCGCTGGAGCGCCGCCGCTGACCCGGGTTGAACTTTCTGCGCTGTCCAAGATCCTTTGCCATGGCGGCCCTGCGCGGGCAGGCCATGCCTTCATCACCCACGAGCCACGACGCATGAACCCACTCTCTTCGCTTTCCGCTTCGCACTGGGCAAGCCCCTGGTCCCGCCGCATGGTCTTGGGCGCCGCGACGCTGCTGCTGGCCGGTGCGGCCACCTGGCAGCCGCAGGCCAGGGCGCAGACCGTGCAGTTGCCCGATTTCACCGAACTGGTCGAGCGCGTCGGCCCCTCGGTGGTGAACATCCGCACCACGGAGAAGCGTGGCAGCGAGATGGACGCGAGCGTGCCCAACATCGAGGAGTTCTTCCGCCGCTTCGGCATCCCCATGCCCAACCGGCCGGGGCCGCGTGCCCAGCCCAATCCCCGCGGCGGAGACGAAGAGCCCCAGCAGCGTGGCGTGGGCTCGGGCTTCATCCTGAGCGCCGATGGCTACATCATGACCAACGCGCACGTCGTCGACGGGGCCGAGGAAGTCATCGTTACGCTCACCGACAAGCGCGAACTCAAGGCCCGCATCATCGGTGCCGACAGGCGCACCGACGTGGCCGTGGTCAAGGTCGACACCGGCGGCTTGCCCTACGTGAAGATCGGCGACGTCAGCCGCCTGAAGGTCGGTGAGTGGGTGATGGCAATCGGCTCGCCGTTCGGGCTGGAGAACACCGTCACCGCCGGCATCGTCAGCGCCAAGCAGCGCGACACGGGCGACTACCTGCCCTTCATCCAGACCGACGTGGCCATCAACCCGGGCAACAGCGGAGGGCCGCTGATCAACCTGCGCGGCGAAGTGGTGGGCATCAACTCGCAGATCTACAGCCGCTCGGGCGGCTTCATGGGCATCAGCTTCGCCATCCCCATCGACGAAGCCCAGCGCGTCGCCGACCAGCTGCGTGTCAACGGGCGCGTGGTACGCGGCCGCATCGGCGTGCAGATCGGGCCGGTGAACAAGGAAGTGGCCGAGTCCATCGGCCTGGGTGCGCCCCGGGGTGCGCTGGTCACCGGTGTCGAGAAGGACCAGCCGGCAGACAAGGCAGGTGTCGAAGCGGGCGACATCATCCTGCGCGTCGACGGCAAGGCGGTGGACAAGTCCGTCGACCTGCCGCGCATCGTGGGTTCGCTCAAGCCGGGCAGCAAGGCCACGCTGCAGGTCTTCCGTCGCGGCAGCACACGCGACCTGAGCGTGAACATCATCGAGTTCGAACCCGACCGCCCTGTGCGCCGTGCCGCCGCCGAGCCCAGTGCGCCGCAATCGGTGGCCAAGACCGCGCTGGGCCTGAGCGTGGTCGACCTCACCGAAGCGCAGAAGAAGGAGCTGCGCGTGCGCGGCGGTGTGCGGGTGGAGGCCGTCGAGGGCGCTGCGGCCCGTGCCGGCCTGCGTGAAGGCGATGTGATCCTGTCGCTGGACAACGCCGAGATCAACGACGCGCGCCAGTTCGTCGCCGCCGCCGCCAAGCTGGAAAAGGCCCGCACCGTGAATGTCCTCGTGCGCCGCGGTGACTGGACCAACTACGTGGTGATCCGCCCCGCGCGCTGAACCAGCGCTTCGTGGCGGCCCGAAGGGGCCGTTTCCGAGCTCCGCCCCGTTGGCCCTGTCAGGCCGGCGGGGCGGAGTCACAAGTTGACTTATCCGGCGGGTTTTTCCACATCATGGAATGCTGTGGCTGGGTTCCGACCGACCTGGCACGAGTTTTCTCGCGGACAAGTGAGTGACCTGTCACTTCATTTCGGGACGCCTGGGGATTACTGGCGCTGCCGTCTAGAATCAAGCGTTGGCAGCCGAGCTTTAGCTGTTTTCGGTTTCGACTTCAGCTGCTCCGAGGCTTGCAAACAACACTTGAAAGTCTGTTGATAAGTTGTTGATAACAAGTTCGTGTCTGATCGTCGCAACGGCCGGAAATCAAGCAATGGCGCGGGTTCCCGGCCGGTCCTTTTGGCTACAATGAACGCCCAACAAGCAGTTGCCAAACGTTCTGTTGGAAGGCGCGTCACCACTTTGGACGCGCCTTTTTTTTGACCCTGCGCACCACCCATCGCGCCCGTGTGCAGGCCAACGCAGACAACGCCCCGTTCGTCGTGCGACGGCCCCCGAAGCCACGCAACCGCGATGCAATTCCATTCGATGAATCACATCCGCAACTTCTCCATCATCGCCCACATCGACCACGGCAAGAGTACGCTGGCCGATCGCATCATCCAGCGCTGCGGCGGCCTGAGCGACCGCGAGATGGAAGCGCAGGTGCTCGACTCGATGGACATCGAGCGCGAGCGCGGCATCACCATCAAGGCCCAGACCGCCGCGCTGGAATACAAGGCGCGCGACGGCCAGGTGTACCAGCTCAACCTGATCGACACGCCGGGTCATGTCGACTTCTCCTACGAAGTGAGCCGTTCGCTGAGCGCCTGTGAGGGCGCCTTGCTGGTGGTCGACGCCAGCCAGGGTGTCGAAGCCCAGACCGTGGCCAACTGCTACACCGCGCTGGAGCTCGGCGTCGAGGTGGTCCCGGTGCTCAACAAGATGGATCTGCCGCAGGCCGACCCCGAGAACGCCAAGAGCGAAATCGAGGACGTGATCGGCATCGACGCCGAGCACGCCATCCCTTGCAGTGCCAAGACCGGCATGGGCCTGGACGAGATCCTGGAAGCCGTCATCACCCGCATGCCCGCACCGCGTGGCAATCCCGACGGACCACCGCGAGCGATGATCATCGACAGCTGGTTCGACAACTACGTCGGCGTGGTGATGCTGGTGCGGGTGGTCGACGGCTCGCTGTCCAAGGGCGAGCGCATCCGCATGATGGCCACCAACGCCGTCTACGGCATCGAGCAGATGGGCGTGTTCACGCCCAAGAGCGTGCCGCGCGAGACGCTCAGGGCCGGCGAGGTGGGCTTCGTCATCTGCGGCATCAAGGAACTGCAGGCGGCCAAGGTGGGCGATACGCTCACGCTGGACAAGAAGCTGCCCAACAATGCCGGCCCCGCCACCGAGGCGCTGCCCGGCTTCAAGGAGATCCAGCCGCAGGTCTTTGCGGGCCTGTACCCCACCGAGGCCAGCGAGTACGACCAGCTGCGCGACGCGCTGGAAAAGCTCAAGCTCAACGACAGCAGCCTGCGCTACGAGCCCGAGGTCAGCCAGGCGCTGGGCTTCGGCTTCCGCTGCGGCTTCCTGGGCCTGCTGCACATGGAGATCGTGCAGGAACGGCTGGAACGCGAGTTCGACCAGGACCTCATCACCACCGCGCCGAGCGTCGTCTACGAGGTCGAGCTGAACGATGGCACTGTGATCAAGGTCGAAAACCCGAGCAAGATGCCCGACCTCGGCCGCATCAAGGAGATTCGGGAGCCCATCGTCACCGTGCAGCTGTACATGCCGCAGGACAGCGTGGGCCCGGTGATGACGCTGGCCAACCAGAAGCGCGGTCAGCAGGTCAACATGGCCTACCACGGCCGGCAGGTCCACCTGACCTACGAGCTGCCGCTGGCCGAGATCGTGCTGGACTTCTTCGACAAGCTCAAGAGTGTCAGCCGTGGTTACGCCAGCATGGACTACGAGTTCAAGGAGTACCGCGCTGCCGACGTCGTCAAGGTCGATCTGATGATCAACGGCGAGCGCGTCGACGCGCTGTCCATCATCGTGCACCGGGCGCAGAGCGTCTATCGCGGCCGTGCCGTGGCGGCCAAGATGCGCCAGCAGATCCCGCGCCAGATGTACGACGTGGCCATCCAGGCGGCCATCGGCGCCAACATCATCGCGCGCGAAGACATCAAGGCCTTGCGCAAGAACGTGCTGGCAAAATGCTACGGTGGCGACATCACGCGCAAGCGCAAGCTGCTCGAAAAGCAGAAGGCCGGCAAGAAGCGCATGAAGCAGATCGGCACCGTCGAAGTGCCCCAGGAAGCTTTCCTCGCCATCCTTCAAGTGGACGACCAATGATCTCAAGACCCTTCAGTTTGCCGGGCCAGCTGGCCCTTGCCCGGGCCGCTGACGCCCGTGGTGCAGCCCGGCGGGTAGTCCCATGAGCTCGCTGACCGCTGCTCTGTATGCCGCCCTCGTGATTTACCTGGGGGGCTGGTTCCTCAACTTCTGGACGGGCAACTTCTCGGTGCTGCTGTTCACACTGACCGTGGTCTCGCTGGGCTACTGGCTTGCCGAGCGTTTCCACTTCAAGCCCCAACGCGAGGCTGCGGCCCGCACGCTGGAGCAGCAGGATGCGGCGCGCCGGGCCGACCTGGCCCGCCAGGGTATCGAGAAGGTCGACGGCAACATCGTCGAAGCCCGCGAGCGCCTGCTGATGCAACCGTGGTGGCTGGACTGGACCGCAGGGCTGTTCCCGGTGATCCTCATCGTCTTCCTGCTGCGCAGTTTCCTGTTCGAGCCCTTCAAGATCCCGTCGGGCTCGATGGTGCCGACCCTGATGGTGGGCGACCTGATCCTGGTGAACAAGTTCCACTACGGTGTGCGCCTGCCGGTGATCAACAAGAAGATCGTCGACAACAACCCGGTCAAGCGGGGCGACGTGATGGTCTTCCGCTATCCGGTCGACCCGCGCCAGGACTACATCAAGCGTGTGGTGGGCATTCCCGGCGACGAAGTGGCCTACCTCAACCAGAAGCTGAGCATCAACGGCCAGCCCCTCGTCACCACCGCGCAGGGGGAACACTACGACGAAGACAGCCTGAGCTACGCACCGCTGTTCACCGAAAAGCTCGGCGACGTCGAGCACAAGATCCGCGTCGACCTGCGGCGGCAGGCTTACTATGGGCCGGATCCCAAGCGCTTTCCGATGGCCGAGAGCTGCCGCTACGTGCCGGAGGGCGTGGTCTGCAAGGTTCCGCCGGGCCACTACTTCATGATGGGCGACAACCGCGACAACTCGCAGGACTCCCGGTATTGGGGATTTGTGCCGGACGAGAATATCGTCGGCAGGGCATTCTTCGTCTGGATGAACTTCGGTAACCTGGGGCGGATCGGCGCCTTCCATTGAAGGGCCGGGCGCAGCAGAGGGAGGCGAGGTGATGAGCCGCATGTGCACAGCAGGATTTGAACGGCGAACCCGGGCGCGCCAGCGCGGCGTGACGCTGTTCGGGTTGATGTTCTGGGCCGTCTCCATCGGCCTGGTGGCCTATGTGCTGGTGCGCACGGTACCCACGCTCAACGAGTACTTCACCGTGCAGCGTGCGGTGGAGCAGGTGGCACGCAGCCAGCCCGCCACCGTGGCCGAGGCCCGCGCTGCCTTCGACAAGCAGAAGGAACTGGAATACTCCATCACCTCCATCGCCGGCAAGGACCTGATCATCACCAAGGAAAACGACAAGGTCGTGGTCGCCTTCGCCTACGACAAGCTCGTGCCGCTGTACGGCCCGGTGTACATCCTGATCAAGTACGAGGGGCGGTCCCGATAGCCGCATCGTCCGTCATCGAAGGCGCGCTGGCAACGCTGCAGCAGCGTCTGGGCTACCGCTTCGCGCAGCCGGCCCTGCTGCAGCGGGCCCTCACGCACCGCAGTTGGGGGGCCGAACACAACGAGCGGCTCGAGTTCCTGGGTGACGCCGTGCTGAGCCTGGCGGTTTCGTCGCTGCTGTTCGAACGCTTCTCGGGCAGCGACGAAGGGGATCTGACCCGCGTGCGGGCCCACCTGGTGCGGGAAGACAGCCTGCACCGGGTCGCGCTCGGCCTGGGCCTGCCCTCGGCGATGCGCCTGTCCGAAGGCGAAGTGCGGGGCGGCGGCGCGCAGCGCCCGTCCATCCTGGCCGATGCGGTGGAAGCCATCATCGGGGCCGTCTTCGTCGAAGGCGGCTTCGAGCCGGCACGGGCGTTGGTCGAGCGCCTGTTCGGTGAGGTCATCCAGGCCACCGACGCCGAGAGTTGGACCAAGGACGCCAAGACCGAACTGCAGGAATGGCTGCAGGCCCGGCGCATCGCGGTGCCGGCCTATCGCATCACGGCCACCCGGGGCCAGGCCCACGCGCAGACCTTCGAAGTCGAGTGTGCCGTGCCCGCCCTGGGCCTGGCCGAGCAAGGCGAGGGCCGCTCGCGCCGCGCGGCCGAACAGGATGCCGCGCGCCGCCTGCTGGACCTGCTCAAGGCCAGCGACAAGCCGGGCAGCCCGCTGCGGTCATGACGCCGCACGACGCCCAGCCCGTCACCGCACCGCCGCAACGCTGCGGCCTGGTGGCCATCGTGGGGCGGCCCAACGTCGGCAAGAGCACCTTGCTCAATGCGCTGGTGGGGCAGAAGATCAGCATCACCAGCAACAAGGCGCAGACGACGCGGCACCGCATCACCGGCATCCGCACGTTGGGTGCGGCGCAGTTCGTGTTCGTCGACACGCCGGGTTTCCAGGTCAAGCACACCGCCGCGCTCAACCGCACGCTCAACCGGACGGTGCTGTCCTCGCTGGGTGACGTGGACGTGGTGCTGTTCGTGGTCGAGGCGGGGCGCTTCGGCCAGGCCGACGCCCAGGTGCTGGCCCTGCTGGAGAGCGATGCCATCCAGGGCAAGCCCGTGCTGCTGGTTGCCAACAAGCTCGACGAGCTGCCACGGCGCCACGACGTGCTGCCCTGGCTCCAGCAGATGCAGGGCCGCCACCCATTTGCCGAATTCGTGCCCCTGTCGGCCACGCGCGCGGCCGATGTGGAACGCCTGCTGGGCATCGTCAGGCCTTACCTGCCCGAGCAACCCTGGCTCTACGAAGAAGACGCACTCACCGACCGCAGCGAACGTTTCCTGGCCGGCGAGCTGATCCGCGAGAAGCTCTTCCGGCTGACCGGCGACGAACTGCCCTACAGCTGCACCGTGGTCATCGACAAGTTCGAAGAAGAGCAAGAGCTGCGCCGCATCGCCGCCACCATCGTGGTCGAGCGCGAGGCGCACAAGGGCATGGTGATCGGCGAAGGCGGCGAACGCCTGAAGCGCATCGGCAGCGAGACGCGCCAGGAGCTGGAACGGCTCTGGGGCGCCAAGGTGTTCCTGGAGCTGTGGGTCAAGGTGCGCTCGGGCTGGGCCGACGACGAAGCCCACCTGCGCAGCTATGGCTACGAGTGAGGCACCGAGCCGGCCTCGGCGCAGTGCTTCGCCCCTGCTGGCCTATGTGCTGCACCAGTACGACTGGAGCGAGACCAGCCTGATCGTCGAGCTGTTCACACGGGCCCAGGGCCGCGTGGTGGTGGCGGCCAAAGGTGCCAAGCGGCCCACCTCCAACTTTCGTGCGCTGCTGCTGCCCTTCCAGCCGCTGCAGGCCCTGCTGGGCCGGGCACCGGCCGACGAACACGGGGAGGTGCACAACCTGCGCAGCGCCGAATGGGCCGGGGGTCAGCCCCTGCTGGGTGCGGCCAGCCTGCTCAGCGGCTTCTACCTCAATGAACTGCTGCTCAAGTTGCTGGCCCGCCAGGACCCGCATCCTGGCCTCTTCGACGCCTACGCCGACGCGCTGGCGGCGCTGGCCGGTGGCGATGACGAGCCCTCCGTGCTGCGCGCATTCGAGCTGCAACTGCTGCGTGAACTGGGGCTGCTGCCGGATCTGGCCACGGCCACGCTCACAGCCGCACCCGTGCAGAACCAGGCGCGCTACACGCTGCACGCCGAAGCCGGCCTGGTGGCCGACCCGCAGGGCCTGCCTGGGGCGACCTGGGTCGCGCTGGAAGCCGCGCTGGCCCACGCGGCGGGAAACGATCATGCGGCGGCGCTGCGCCAGACCTGCGCCGCTGTCGCACCGGCCCTGCGCGGGCCCCTGCGCGAAATGCTTCACTATCATCTGGGCCAACCCCAACTGCGCACGCGCCAGGTGTGGCTCGGCGTGCAGCGCCTGGCCGAGACCCCGCCACGGATTGCATGAATCCACTCGTCGCCGACCCGGCTGCCAACCACCGTCACGCGGGGCGCACCGCGCTCTCGGTCAACGTCAACAAGGTGGCCCTGCTGCGCAACACCCGCCACCTGGGCATCCCCAGCGTCGTGCGCGCCGCCACGCTGTGCCTGCAAGCCGGTGCCGACGGCATCACCGTGCACCCGCGGCCCGACGAGCGCCACATCCGCGCCCACGACGTGCACGACCTGGCCGCGCTGCTGCGCGAGTGGCCGCAGGCCGAGTACAACATCGAGGGCAACCCCTTCCACAACCTGATGGCCTTCATCCGTGCTGTGAAGCCGCATCAGGCGACCTTCGTGCCCGACAGCGAAGGCCAGTTCACCAGCGACCACGGCTGGGACCTGGCTGCCGATGCCGCGCGCCTGCGCCCGCTGATCGACGAGTGCCGCGAACTGGGCGTGCGGGTCAGCCTGTTCATGGATCCGCTGCCCGATGCGATGGCCGCCGCGCGCGCCGTCGGTGCCAGCCGCGTCGAGCTGTACACCGAACCCTATGCGGCGGCGCATGGCGGCCAAGGGCAAGGTGCCCAGCTGGCGCGCTTTGCCGCCGCCGCGGCCGCCGCGCAGCGGCAGGGCCTGGGCGTCAACGCCGGCCACGACCTGAACCGCGACAACCTGGCCGACTTCCTGCGCGCCGTGCCCTGCGTGCTGGAGGTCTCCATCGGCCACGCCCTGGTGGCCGATGCGCTGGAACTCGGCCTGCCAGAAACCGTGCGCGAGTACCAGCGCTGCATCCGCCTTGCTGCCGGGCCAGCCCCGTGATCCACGGCATCGGCACCGACCTGTGCGACATCCGCCGCATCGCCGCCATGCTGGAGCGGCGCGGTGAGCGTTTCCCGGAGCGCGTGCTTGGCCCCGAAGAGCTGCAGGTCTTCCACGCCCGCAGCCAGCGCGCACCGGCACGCGGCGTGCGCTACCTGGCCACGCGCTTCAGCGCCAAGGAAGCCTTCTCCAAGGCCATCGGCCTGGGCATCCGCAGCCCCATGACCTGGCGCGATTGCCAGATCCTCAATGAACCCAGCGGCAAGCCCGTCATCCGCCTGTCGGGTGAGCTGGCGGGCTGGTTTGCCGCGCAGGGCCTGCAGGCCCATGTCACCGTGACGGACGAAGTCGACTACGCATCGTCCTTCGTCGTCGTCGAAACACTCACACCGCCGCGAGACAACACGCCATGACTTCCCACGCCCCCGTGATGCTCGACATCGCCGGCACTTCGCTGAGCAAGGCCGACGTGAAGCGTCTGCGCCACTCGTTCACCGGGGGCCTGATCCTGTTCGCGCGCAACTTCGAGAACCGGCGCCAGCTGACCGAGCTCACCGCCGCGGCCAAGAAAGCCCGGCCCGACCTGCTGATCTGCGTGGACCACGAAGGCGGCCGCGTGCAGCGCTTCCGCAGCGATGGCTTCACCCAGCTGCCGGCCATGCAGGTGCTGGGCGAGCTGTGGATGAAGGACCCGCTCACCGCCACCGATGCCGCCAGCGCCGCCGGCCACGTGCTGGCGGCCGAGCTGCGCGCCTGCGGCGTGGACCTGAGCTTCACGCCCGTGCTGGACCTGGACTACGGCGCCAGTGGCGTGATCGGCAGCCGCGCCTTCCACCGCGACCCGCGCGTGGTGAGCCTGCTGGCCAAGAGCCTGATGCACGGCCTGCTGCGCGCCGGCATGGCCAACTGCGGCAAGCACTTTCCCGGCCACGGCTACGTCAAGGCCGACAGTCACACCGCGGTGCCAGTGGACAAGCGCAGCCTCAAGGCCATCCTCGACGACGACGCTAGGCCCTATGAGTGGCTCAGCACCACGCTCACCGGCGTGATGCCGGCGCATGTGGTCTACCCCAAGGTCGACCATCGCCCGGCGGGCTTTTCGGAGCGCTGGCTGAAGGACATCCTGCGCGGCCAGATGGGCTTCACCGGCGTCATCTTCAGCGACGACCTGAGCATGGAAGGCGCGCGCCACCTCGACGGCGCGCAACTCAGCTTCGTCGAAGGCGCCTGCCTGGCGCTGGAGGCCGGCTGCGACATGGTGCTGCTGTGCAACCAGAGCGTCGACGGCGGCGCGGCCGTGGATGAACTGCTGGCCGGCCTGCAGGCCGCCGAGGGCGAAGACCGCTGGCACCCCGACCCCGACAGCGAACAACGCCGCCTCGCCCTGTTGCCCCAGAGCGCGCCACTGGGCTGGGACGAGCTGATGCACGACCCGGTGTACCAGCGCTCGCTGGAGCGGCTGCCCTAGTCAGCGCGGCGCCGGCCTGCCGATGCCCACCGGCCCCGGAGGTGGTGAAGCGGCCATGCGCGTCCAGTCCAGCCGGCACCAGGTGGAGGCGCTGGCCAGCAGCGCCGCCCCGGCAAACAGCACGAAGCTGGCGGCCGTGGCGAGCAAGCGGGCC
>DAORNK010000094.1:0-12584 GCA_035440985.1 Rubrivivax sp.
CGGCCGCCCGCGCGCCGTGCTGGCCGTATCCGCCCACAGCCTGACGCGCGAACCCGTGTTGCTGGCCGCGCCACGCCACGAAGCGGTTTACGACTTCGGCGGCTTCGACCCCGCGCTGTACACGCTGCGCTACGACGCACCGGGCGCACCCGAACTGGCCCGCCGCGCGGCCCAGCTGCTGCACGCCGCCGGCCTGCCGGTGCACACGGTGGCCGAAGGCGGGTTGGACCACGGCATCTGGACCCCGCTGCGCTACCTCTGGCCCGACGCCAGCGTGCCGGTACTGCCGCTGGCCTGGCCACCCGACTGGAGTCCGAGGCGCCTGTTCGCGTTGGGCCAGGCCCTGGCGCCGCTGACCCATGAAGGCGTGCTGATCCTGTCCAGCGGCAGCATCACGCACAACCTGCGCCGCGTGTTTGCGGGCGGGCAACGCGGTGACATCGACCGCCCGGCCACGCCGGAGAGCACGGCCTTTCGCGACTGGTTCGTGAGCCGCAGCGCGGCAGCCGACTGGCCGGCCCTGCTGGACTACCGCCAGCAGGCCCCGCACGCGGTGCTGATGCACCCCACCGATGAGCACCTGCTGCCGTTCTTCGTGGCGGCTGGTGCCGCCGGGGCGCTGCCGGCACGGTGCATCCACCAGAGCCTGACTTTTGGTGACCTGGGCATGGACGCCTACGCCTTCGGGCCCGGAGCCGAGCGTCTCGTCGAGAGCCGCGCGGCGGCTTGAGGCCAAGCGCGGTGCGGTGATCGGGGCTTGACCGTGTGACCCCTACTGGGTGAAGGGCTCCGGCGGCAACGCCGAGTGCATCCACTTCAGCACGCCGGCATGCAGCTCATAGGGCAGGCTGCCGAAAGACCGGAACAGCGCTTCGATGTCGGCCAGCGGCGCGGTATGGAAGTCCAGCGCCGGCACGCGCGCGCCGGGGGCATTCGTCACCAGGCCCCAGCTGGACCGTTGCGCACCGCCCCCGGCACTGACCCACTTGTAGGACCAAGCGGCTGAAGCCCAGCCCAGCTGCGCGTAGCGGTCGTAGCTGGCCCGCGTGATCTGGCCGCCCAGTTCCACGTCCATGCCCGCCCAGGGCTGGAACTCGCCAACGAACATCGGCGCATCCAGCGCCGCCATGCGGGCCGCCCAGTCGCAGACGCCGCCCTGGGGTTCGCAGCGCAGCCATTGGCGGTGCACGTCCACACCCGGCTGCCCCCAGCCGAAGAAGCCGGGGTAGAAGTGCATCTCGAAAGCCACGTTGACCAGACCCTGCGCGGCCGGCTTGCCATAGGCAGCGACGCCGGTATGGTGGCCAGGCAGGACGATGACGTGATGCGGGTCGGCGGCGCGCACGACGGCGTACAGCTGCTTCATCAGCGCGGCCATCTCGGGCTCGGCCACGCCCCAGGGCTCGTTGACCAGGCTGTAGCCCGCCACCACGCTGCGGTCCCTGTAGCGCGTGGCGATCTGCCGCCACAACCATGCGGTGCGCTCCTGGTAGTCGGGCCGTGTCCAGTACTGGTTGCGGCCGGCGCAACCCGTGTGATGCTCGTGCCCCTGCGAACCCACCACGCCATGCAGGTCCAGGATGACGTACAGGCCACGCGCTTCAGCAGCGGCCAGCGCCTGATCCAGGTAGTGCCAGGCATCGGCCCGCAGCTGGCGCGGCCGGTCTTCGTCCTCGATCAGGCTCCAGATGAAGGGCAGGCGCACCAGGTTCAGGCCGAAACGCGGCAACAGGTCCCAGTCGCGTTCGGTGATCCAGTGGTCGCGAAAGAGCGTGAACAGGCGCTCACGCTCGGTGCGCCCGAAGCGGCGGTCGAGCACGGCTTCGAGCTTGCACTGGTCGTCCACGTCGTGCGAGCCCTGCGCCATCATCCAGAACTCGGGCATCAGCCAGTTGCCCAGGTTGACGCCCTTGAGCACCACGGGTTTGCCATCGGCCGCCACCCACTGCGTGCCCTGCGTGCGCACCAGGGGCAGCGGGCCGGCGGCCCGGGCCGGCATCAGGGCACCGATGCACAAGGCCAGCCACAGCGCGACGGACCATCCCCGGATCATGCGGCGAAGCGCGCGAAGCAGTCGTCCAGTTCGCGGCGCCAGCGCGCCTTGTCCACGGCCGGGGCAAAGCTGGCCTCGAAGCTGTTGCAGGCCAGCGCATGCGCCTCGGCGACGCCCAGCTGCGGCAGCGCGGCAAAGGTCTCGACGAAATTCTGGTTGATGTAGCCGCCGAAGTAGGCCGGGTCGTCACTGTTGACGGTGGCGCACAGGCCGGCCTGCAGCAGCGCCGGCAGGTTGTGTTCGGCCATCGTCTTGAAGACGCACAGCTTGACATTGGACAGCGGGCACACCGTCAACGGCACGCGCGACGCCGCCAGCCGTTGCACCAGGGCAGGGTCTTCGGTGCAGCGCACACCATGGTCGATGCGCTGCACCTGCAGCACGTCCAGTGCCGCCCGGATGTAGGCTGGTGGGCCTTCTTCGCCGGCATGCGCCACGAGGTGCAGGCCGAGTTCGCGACAGCGCGCAAAGACACGCGCGAACTTCTCCGGCGGGTTGCCACGTTCACCACTGTCCAGTCCGACGCCGATGAAGTGCTCGCGGTGGGGGAGCGCCGCCTGCAGCGTGGCAAGGGCCGACGCTTCGCTGAGGTGGCGCAGGAAGCACAGGATCAGGCTGGCGCTGATGCCCAGTTCGCTGCGCGCCTGCCGGCAGGCCCGCGCCAGCCCCTGGATCACGGCAGCGATGGGCACGCCGCGTTCGGTGTGGGTCTGCGGGTCGAAGAAGAGTTCGGCGTGCACCACATGGTCGGCTGCGGCGCGCTGGAAATAGGCCCAGGCCATCTCGAAGAAATCCTGCTCGTGCAGCAGCACGCTGGCCCCGGCGTAGTAGATGTCCAGGAAGCTCTGCAGGTCGGTGAAGGCATAGGCCTGGCGCAGCGCCTGCACGCTGGGGTAGGCCAGCGTGATGCCGTTGCGCCGCGCCAGCGCGAAGATCAGTTCAGGCTCGAGCGAGCCTTCGATGTGGATGTGCAGTTCAGCCTTGGGCATGGCCCGCAGCAGCGCCGCCAGGCGGTCGGCCGGCAGGGTCGTGGGATGGTCCGTGTTCATGCGTGCGGGCGTGCGGGTGAAAGGCTGGCCAGGGTCAGCGCATGAAGCGCCCGCCCTGCGTGATGATGGTCGCGTCGACATAGTTCGAGCCGGTGCGGTCACCGGGGCCATAGCGCAGGTGCAGGCCGCCCAGATCCAGTTCGCCGAGGCCTTCCAGCGCCTGGATCAGGCTGGCACGTGTCAGCTCGCGGCCGGCTTTCTGCAGCCCCAGCAGCAACAGCCGCGCACTGGCGTAGCCGTACAGGCCGGCATAGGAAAGCGGCAGCTTGCGCGCCGCGGCCGCCGCGGTGAAGTCGCGCACCAGTGGCGTGCCGTCGTGGAAGGGCGACGGCATCACCTGCATCACGATGGCGCCGCGGGCGTTGGGCCCCAGGGCCTGCAGGTAGTCGTTGTTGCTGGTGTTGGACAGGCTGATGAAGGTGGCGCTGGCCCCCGCCGCGCGGTAGCCCTTGATGAACTCCGCCGCGGCCTTGGCCGAGCAGATCAGCAGCACGACCTGCGGCTGTTTGGCCAGCAGGAGGTTCACCGGTTCGGCCATGTCGGCCTTGCGGTTGTCCATCCGCGCCACGGCCACGGGCTCGATCTGCAGTTCCGCCAGCGCCTTGTCGATGCCGATGCGCGTGTCGCGGCCGAAGGCGTCGTCGGCCAGCACCAGACCGAATCTGCGCACCCCCACCGAGTGCTGCAGCCGGATCGCGCGTTCGGCCTCCTTCTGGTAGCTGGCACGCAGCGTGAAGATCTCGCGCTTGGGCGGCTGGTTGACGAACGAGGCGCCGGTCTGCGGCCCCACCACCGGCACGCCGCGCGCGCTGATGGCCGGCATCATGGCCTCCAGCGAGGGCGTGGTGCGGGGCATCATCAAGGCCAGCAGCTTGCCCTCGGCCAGCAGTTCATCCAGCAGCACGGCCGACCGCTTGGCATCCTGGCCATCGTCCAGTGTCTTGAGCTGCACGGGGCGGCCGCCCAGACCGCCACGCTTGTTGAAGGCCTCCAGCGCCAGCCGCGCTCCTTCGATGGCCTCGGTGTTGGAGGCGGCCAGCACGCCGGTGAACGGGCCGATGTGATGCACCACGATGGGCTCGCCAGCCGCCTTGGCGCGGCCGGCTACGCCCGTCAGGCCGAGCACACCGACCGCATGGGCCAGCCAGCGGCGGCGTGTCGTCGGGCAGGTGGGGTTCGGGTGGCTCATCTCGCATCTCCCGGTTCAGCCCACCGATCCGGCCACGCCGGCAGCGTGGGCCTGCTGATCGGCGTGGTAACTGCTGCGCACCATCGCGCCAACGGCGGCATGCGTGAAGCCCATGGCCGCGGCTTCGCGCTCGAACATCCTGAACACGTCGGGGTGAACGTAACGGCGCACCGGCAGGTGATGGCCGCTGGGCGCCAGGTACTGGCCGATGGTCAGCATCTCGATGCCGTGCTCGCGCATGTCGCGCATCACCCGCAGGATCTCGTCGTCCGTCTCGCCCAGGCCCACCATCAGGCCGCTCTTGGTGGGCACGCCAGGCACTTCCAGCTTGAAGCGCCGGAGCAGGTTCAGGCTGAAGGCGTAGTCCGAACCGGGGCGTGCCTCCTTGTACAGGCGCGGGATGGTCTCCAGGTTGTGGTTCATCACGTCCGGGGGGGCGGCCTTCAGGATCTCCAGCGCACGGTCCAGCCGGCCGCGGAAATCGGGCACCAGGACTTCGATCCGCGTGGCCGGCGACAGCTCGCGTGTCTTGCGGATGCAGTCGGCGAAGTGACCGGCGCCACCATCGCGCAGGTCATCGCGGTCCACGCTGGTGATGACCACGTACTTGAGCTTGAGCGCGGCGATCGTGCGCGCCATGTTCTCGGGCTCGGCCGGGTCCAGCGGGTCGGGCCGGCCATGGCCGACATCGCAGAAGGGGCAGCGCCGCGTGCACTTGTCGCCCATGATCATGAAGGTGGCCGTGCCCTTGCCGAAGCATTCGCCGATATTGGGGCAGGAGGCTTCTTCGCAGACGGTGTGCAGGCTGTGCTCGCGCAGGATCTGCTTGATCTCGTAGAAGCGTGTGCTCGGGCTGCCGGCCTTGACGCGGATCCACTCGGGCTTCTTGAGCACCGCGCCAGGCTCGGCGGGCACGACCTTGATCGGGATGCGCGAAGTCTTGGCCTGCGATTTCTGCTTGGCGCTGGGGTCGTAGGGCGCGGGGGGAGGTGGGCTCATGCAGCAGGGCGCCGGTGTTGGGACAGGCTGCAGAGTCTAGCGGCCGGACCCCTGTCCAGGCGTGAATGCAGCACGCCAGCATGCGGCGCGGCCGGTCACAGGGCCCGTGCTGCCGGCGCCACGCCCCAAAACCACCGGGGCCGGCATACAGTCACCGGCATGGCGGGCGGCTGGACGGGCCAGCCAAGCCCTGGGCGCGCCGCCTCGTCGCGTGCACCTTCAAGGAGACAACCGGATGCAGCGTCGCCAGATTCTTTCCGCCGCCGCCGGCTTGGGTGCAGGGCTGCTGGCTCCGCGCACGCGAGCCCAGGGCAACAGCATAGTGCTGGGGCAGTCCGCGGCCTTGAGCGGACCGGCCAGCGAACTGGGCGAGCAATTCAAACGTGGCGCCCTGCTGCATTTCGACCGCGTCAACGCGCGTGGCGGCATCGGCGGGCGGCCGATCGATCTGGTCAGCCTGGACGACGGCTACGAGCCGGACCGCTGCGCGGCCAATACCAGGAAGCTGCTGGAGCGTGGTGTCTTTGCGCTGTTCGGCTACATCGGCACACCCACGAGCCTGGCAGCCTTGCCGCTGGCGACGGCCGCGAAGACGCCCTTCATCGCACCCTTCACGGGGGCCGAGGCGCTGCGTGCGCCCTTCAACCGCTACGCATTCCACGTGCGGGCCTCGTACTTCGACGAAACGGCGGCCATCGTCAAGCAGATCACCTCGGTGGGCATCCAGCGCGTGGGCGTGTTCCACCAGAACGACAGCTACGGCAAGGCCGGGCTGGAAGGTGTGGTGCGCGCCCTCAAACCCTTGAAGCTGGAACCAGCCGCAAGGGGCACGGTCGAGCGCAACACGGTGGCGGTCGACGAGGCCGTGCAGGTCATCCTGGCCGCCAACCCGGGTGCCATCGTGATGATCAGCGCCTACAAGTCCTGCGCCGCCTTCATCCGCGCAGCGCGCAAGGCCGGGTACGGCGGCAACTTCTACAACGTGTCCTTCGTGGGCACGCAGGCGCTGGCCCATGAACTGGGCGCCGACGCGCGCGGTGTGGTGGTCAGCCAGGTCATGCCCTACCCCTTCGCCCCGAACACGACGGTCGCCGGCGACTACCTGGCGGCGGGCAGGGCCGCCGAGGGTGACAGGTTCGCCCCCAACTACAGCAGCATCGAAGGCTATGTGGCCGCGCGCGTGCTGACCGAGGCCATGCGCCGCCCCGGTGCCGCTGCGTCTGCCGACGCCCTGGTCGCGGCGCTGGAAAGCCTGCGCGACCTGAACCTGGGCGGCTTCTTCGTCGACTTCGGGCCGCAGAAGCACACCGGGTCACGCTTCGTGGAGATGACCATCCTCACCGCGGAAGGCAGGGTCCGGCGCTGAGGTTCGTCAGAAGGTCAGCAACTGCCAGCCCCAGACCACGCCCAGGCTGAGCAAGGCCACCGGCAGGCCGATCACCGCGTGCTGGCGCCAGCCGATGAGCACGCCGGCCTTGCGCGCCAGGTCCACGACGATCAGATTGGCGATCGAACCGACCAGCAGCAGGTTGCCGGCAAAGGTGCTGACCAATGCCAGCGCGGTGCCGGCCGCATGGCCCTGCACGTGCGGCAGCAGCAGCATCACCGCCGGCACGTTGGACACCAGATTGGACAGCGCCACACCCACCACCAGCAGGGGCCCGGGCTGGCCCACCTGCACGCCCTGCGCGCCCAGCCAGGCCACGGCCTGGGCGGCCAGCCCGGTGGTCTCGAAGGCATGGTTGACGACGAACAGGCCGATGAACAGCAGCAGCAGTTGCCAGTCCACGAAGCCCATCACGTGCGCCGAGTGCAGCCGCCGGCTGAGCAGCAGCACCGCCGCACCGACCAGCGCGGCCACGTCGCGGGGCCAGTCGGTGAACAGGAAGACGGTCATCAGGCCGCCGGCGACGACCAGGCCTTTGGTGGTCTGGAAAGCATCGAAGGCAGGCTCCGGATCCTCGTCCGCCGGTGGATCTGTGACGGGCTCGATGGTGCTGGCGGCGCGCGCGCCGGGGCCATGGCACAGCCACAGCCACAGCAGCAGCAGGCTGAGAGCCACCGGCGGCAAGGCCTGGCGCACGTAGTCGGCAAAGTGCAGCCGCAGCACCGAACCGATGAGCATGTTCTGCGGGTTGCCGATCAGTGTGGCGGCCGAGCCGATGTTGGCGGCACAGGCCAGCCCCACCAGAAAGGGCACCGGGTTCAGACCCCGTTGCAGGCACAGCCGCGCCACCACCGGCGTCATCGCCAGGCAGACCACATCGTTGGAGAACACGGCCGACAAGGCGCCGGCGACCACGATCAGCGCCGCCAGCAGACCGCGGCGCGACAGCGGCAGCGCGACCACACGCCTGGTGACCTCGCCATAGAAGCCGCCGAGCCGCATCTGCGCCGAGACGACCATGAAGGCAAAGAGCAGCACGATGGTGGGCAGATCCACCGCTTGCGCCGCCTGGTCGACCGAAAGCCCGGCGATGGGCATCACCGCAATGGCCCCCAGCAGGGCCACGCCGCTGCGGTCGAGCTTGAGGCTGGGCAGGCCGCCCAGGAACATGCCCAGGTACACCACCGCGAAGACCGCCACGAGCCCCCAGTCCACGGCGTTGTGGCCCAGCAGGTCCACCGGCGGCAAGCTGGGCAGCATCAGACCTGCAGGCGCCGGGCCAACTGGCCGCCCAGGCGCTGCGCCGCGTCCTCCCACTTCACGGCCACGCCCAGCGAAAGCAGGTCCACCGTCCGCAGGCCGGCGTAGCCGCAAGGGTTGATGCGGCTGTAGGGCTGCAGGTCCATGGCCACGTTCAGCGCCACGCCGTGGTAGGTGCAGTGCCGGCTGACCTTGATGCCCAGCGCGGCGATCTTGCCCAGGTCGCGGAAGGGATCGGCGGCGTCCACCTGCAACACCGTGTGGCCGAAGGGGTCGGCCAGCCTCACGTAGATGCCCGGCGCCGTGCGCACGCGGTGACCGGTGACGCCGAATTCCGCCAGCGTGTCCAGCACGGCGGCTTCGAGGCGGAACACGTATTCCTTGACGAAGAAGCCCAGGCGGCGCAGATCCACCAGCGGGTAGGCCACGACCTGGCCGGGGCCGTGGTAAGTCACCTGCCCCCCGCGGTCGGTGCGCACCACCGGGATGCCGCCGGCGGCCAGCACATGGGCTTCGTGGCCCGCCACCCCTTGCGTGAAGACCGGTTCGTGCTCCACCAGCCACAGCTCGTCTGGCGTATTGGCCTCGCGCGCCGCGGTGAAGGCCCGCATCGCGGCTTCGACTTCGGCGTAGGGGCGGCGGCCCAGCTGCAAGGTGCGCATCGACGCGCAGTCTAGTCCCGTCGGCGCAGGCGCAGGGCGCGTCGAGTGGTCATCCGAAGTGGCTGGCCGGCCCAACATTCGCGGCTTGTTCACACTACGTCGAAGACGAGCGAGATGGGCTGCGACGCATGGAGCCGGAAATCCGTGTTGCCATGGCCACGGGTGCGGACCTGACGTCGCTCAGCGTCCCAGGGTGCGTCGGCTTCAGCCCTGCGTGCAGGTCAGCCGTTGCGGCACCCGGCCGGAAAACAAGAAGACTTGGCCAAGAAAGGGAAGTGCCCGCGGGCGTTGGCCGGCGGGCACGGCTTTAGGATCAAGTTCAGTCTTCGGTCAGAAGGAAACCGTCTTCGGTCAGAAGAAAGCCGTCTTCGGTCAGCAGGAAACCGTCTTCGGTCAGCAGGAAGCCAGCGCCCGAGACCTGCTTCATTTCTTCCTGACTCAGCACCGGGATGCCGGCTGCCTTGGCCACGGGGGCCTGTTCACGCGTCCAGTCAAACATCGATCACTCCTGTCGGTCTTTTCTTGAATAGCGCCAGAGATTGACGCGCCGCAACAATCTCATGTCGCGGGCGAAAAGTGAAGCTGTCAAACCTGGCAGGCTACGAAAAGCTTGACGAAGATCAGTGATAAACCCAGTCGCGCAGCGTCAGCGCGACAGCTGGAAAGTAGGTGATGACCATCAGGCAACCCAGTACCACCAGAACGAATGGGACCAGCTGCGTGATCATGTCCAGCGCCAGATTGACGACCATCACGATGCCGAAGTGCACCGCGTCGATGCCGAAGAACACCGCGACGGGCGCCAGGTTGGGGCCGGGGACGCCGACACGCGCGATCAGATAGGCAAACAGGCCCGCGTTGGCGATGATGAACATGATCACCGACGAGGACACCACCGAGCGCCTGAGGACGGCCAGCAGATCGGCCGGGACTATGCCCGCGATGAACAGTTCGCCGATGCTGACCTCGGCCGAAACGCCGTAAGGGATCAGCGGGATCGAGGGCGGAACGATCACGCCCAGCTCGGTGCTCGCAGCCTGCAGTGCGGCGGCGTAGGGTGGCGGGTAGCCGTGCCTCACCAACGCGGGACCGAGGATGGCCCCGATGGCAAACGTGGTGTCCACGCTGGAGCCCGACACGGCTGCGAAGATCATGCAGGTCAGCACGCAGCTCATCGGCAGGGCGCCCTGCACGCCGCCAACGATGCTCTTGCCGAACTCCACCAGGCGCCGGCTGATGCCGCCGGACCCCATGATGTTGCCGGCCATGATGAGGAATGGGATGGCTGCGAGCGGGAGCTTGTTGATCGAGGAGAGCATCTCCTTGACCGCCACCAGCAGCAGCGCGGCCAGCGCCACCACGCCGTCCAGCACCCGCCGCGTGCAGGCGCCACTCCAGCGGTAGAGCACGTCCACGCTGACCATCGCGCCGACGCGAAAGGCGAGCGGGACGCCCAGGAAGACCATCCAGATCAGGCTGAAGCGGATCAGCACTCCGGTCCACTCGGCCGCGCGCTCGATGACGAAGCGCGTGATGATCTGCCACAAGCCAAGACTGGCAGCCACGCACAGCATGGCACAGACGTGGCCCGTCAGCGACAGGTACTTCTTCACCTGGTCGAACTTGGCCACCATGATCACCGGCAGCGGGTTCTCCTGCCCGTCGAAGGTACCCTGTTGCAGCGCGGAGAAGACGTCGGCAAAGGCCCGGCATGGTGATGATGCCCAAGCCCCTGCAGGCGGCCACATGCACGGGGTTCTCCATCGTGCGCATCTTCAGTCCCTTCAGGTCGTCCGGCGTGTTGACCGCCCGCTTGCTGTCGGACATGTGCCGCAGGCCGTTCTCGCTTCGCAGGTCTTGAGCAGATCCTGTCCGATGGGGTCGTCCAGCCCCGCACGCGCGTGGCTCTTGTCGCAGACCTGGAAGGGGATGTCCAGGATGCGGGTTTCGGGCACGAAGTTGGGCACCGGGCCGGTGGACGTGAGCGTCAGGTCCTGCGTGCCCAGCTGGACCGCCTCGATGCTCTCGCGTTCGGAGCCCAGCGCGGCGGAGCAGAGGTTCCGGATCTTGATGCGACCGCCGGTGGCTTTTTCGACTTCCCTGGCAAGGACATCGATGGCCACGCCCTGGTGCGGGTTCCGGGCCACCGAGATGCTGTTCTTCGTGGCGGCTTGTGCGCAAGCCGCCAACGGGGTCAGACCGGCCATCAAGGCAGCCAGCGCCAGCGCAGCAGTCTTCGGGCCGGGGCTCTTCCGGAGGGAGTCTACGGATGAGTTGTTGGGCACTGCACAGGGCAGGTCCACGGTTCTGGCGTATCTTCGCCCCTTTGCACCACGGTATCGTCCCCATGGAAAGTGCGTCCGCCAGCGGCCATATCCGGCTCACGTCCCACCCGGGCCCCGGGACCAGCGGTGCGCCGGCCATCCAGTGGGGCGCCGGCGATCCGCTGGTCCGCGGTCCCATCGTGGGCACCACGGCGCATCGAAACCAGCGCAACGTGGTGGGCACGCACAGCGGCAGTTATGGCGTCTACCGCGCCCTGGCCGTCGCCGCCGGCAACCTGACGCGCGGCCACCGGGCCGATCTCACGAACACCGCTCCGACCGATCAGGTGGGGCCTTACCCGCAATGGGGGAGGCCCGACACCATCGTGTCGATCGACCCCTGGGGAGCCCGCGTGCAGGAGGCGTACGCGGATTTCCTGGCCCGGGGCTACGACGTGCGCCCGACCATCGCGGTGACCAAGGCCCACGTGCACCTGCCGGAGATCAAGCAGGCGATCGCCTTCCAGCGCCTGGCCGTGGACGGCAAGGTCCTGCTGGACGACGCCAGTGCCACGGTCACCAAGGTCGCGCTGGAGCCGGTGTGGTGGCTGCCGGGCGTGGCGCGGCGCTTCAAGGTCAGCGAGGCGGACCTGCGCCGGGCCCTGTTCGAAGAGACCGGCGGCATGTACCCCGAGCTGGTGACACGCAGCGACCTGGAGGTCTTCCTGCCACCCATCGGCGGGCAGACGCTGTACGTGTTCGGCGACATCCGCGACCTGGCCAACCCGCAGGTCACACTGACGGCGCGGGTACACGATGAATGCAACGGCAGCGATGTCTTCGGCAGCGACATCTGCACCTGCCGGCCCTACCTGACCCACGCCATCGAAGAGTGCATCCGCGGCGCCCAGGCCGGCGGCGTGGGGCTGATCGCCTACAGCCGCAAGGAAGGCCGCGCGCTGGGTGAGGTCACCAAGTTCCTGGTCTACAACGCGCGCAAGCGCCAGCTGGGGGGCGACAGCGCCGACAAGTACTTCCTGCGCACCGAGTGCGTGGCCGGCGTGCAGGACATGCGCTTCCAGGAACTGATGCCCGATGTGCTGCACTGGCTGGGCATCCGCCGGATTCATCGATTGGTCAGCATGAGCAACGACAAGTACGACGCGATCACCGGCAGCGGCATCGAAGTGGGCGAACGCGTGCCCATTCCGGATGCGCTCATCCCCGCCGACGCCAAGGTGGAGATGGAAGCCAAGATCGCCGCCGGCTACTTCACCGAAGGCAGCGTGCCGACCGAAGCCGCGCTGGCCCAGGTCAAGGGGCGTGGCCTTGAGTGAAACCCCGCTGCCGACCGAGTCCGCTGCCTCGTTGCATCCACTGGCGCATCTGCACGACCCGCTCACCATCCGCGCCCGCTGCGCGGCCATTGCGCGTTCCGTCGAAGCCGGCGTGAGCCCCAGCTTCACGCTGGACCGCAGCCGCCTGCCGGCCGTGGCCGAGCGCGTGGCGGCACTCACGCTGCGACGCTTTCCGGACCTGGTGATTCCCTTCCACAGCCGCTGGCGGCACTTCGAAGCGGGTGGCGTCAACCGCAAGGCCGAGCTGGACACCGCGCTGGCCGGCCTGAGTGTGGCCGATCGCGCACGCGCGCACTTCGACCTGACGGTGGTGAGCGTGCTGCTGGATGCCGGCGCCGGTGCCGACTGGCGCTACACCGAATC
>DAORNK010000095.1:0-12572 GCA_035440985.1 Rubrivivax sp.
CAGGATCTGGTTGAGCTGCGTCACCGCCTTGGCGGCCCAGTAGTAGCGGTGCATCAGCACCTCCGAACTGCGCTGACCGCTGGAAGGCGTGGGCTTGTAGCCGAAGCTCTCGGCCACCGCGGTCTGCAGGTCGAAGACCAGCCGATCCTCGCGCCGCCCGGCCACGATGTGCAGCCGCGCGCGGATCAGCTTGAGGGCCGCTTCGTGCTTGACGAGCTGGCTGACCTCGAAGGGCGTGAGCAGGCCGTTGGCGGCCAGTTCCCGCCAGGTGCCGCCCAGCCCGGCGGCGCGTGCCACCCAGATCAGCACCTGGAGATCACGCAGCCCGCCGGGACTCTCCTTGCAGTTGGGCTCCAGCGCATAGGGCGTGCTCTCGTGCTTGATGTGGCGCTGCTGCAGCTCCAGTTGCTTGGCGCGCAGGAAGGCCCGCGGGTCCATCGCGGCGTCGAGCGCGACGTGCAACTGCTGGTACAGCTTGCGTGCACCACAGACGAGCCGGGACTCCAGCAGCGAGGTCTGCACCGTCACGTCGCGCGCCGATTCGGTCAGACAGTCCGGCACCGTGCGCACCGAAGAGCCGACCTCCAGCCCGATGTCCCAGCAGGCCGTCACGAAGGCTTCGACGGCCGGCTGCAGGGTGGCGTCCGGCTCGGCCGGCAGCAACACCAGCACGTCCACGTCGCTGTAGGGAAACAGCTCGCCGCGCCCATAGCCGCCCACCGCGACCAGGGCGGCTTGTGGCGGCAGGCCACAACGCCGCCACAACGCGCGCAGCGTGCCATCGACATGCCGCGCCAGCGAACGGGTCAGCTGGTGCGTCGTGTCGGCCGTCGCGCGGGCGTCGCGGAACTGCTGCAGCAGTTCAGCCTTGCCGTCGCGAAAGCCGGCCCGCAAGGCGGCCAGGCTGATGGGCGGAGCCGGGTGTTCCGAATCGGCCATCGGCCTGGGGTCAGGAAGCGGGGGCCAGCGCCCGGGCCTGCCCGAAACCAGCGGTGGCAAAGGCCGGCGGTGGAGGGCTGCCGTTGCTCACGGTCAGCACTTCGTAGCCGGTCTCGGTGACCAGCACGGTGTGTTCCCACTGTGCCGACAGCGAGCGGTCTCGCGTGACGATGGTCCAGCCATCGTAGGGGCGGTTGCCCTTGCGGTCTTCCTTGATCTCGCGCTTGCCGGCGTTGATCATCGGCTCGATGGTGAAGATCATGCCCGGCACCAGCGTTTCCAGCGTGCCGGGGCGGCCGTAGTGCAGCACCTGCGGCTCTTCGTGGAAGCGTGCGCCGACGCCATGGCCGCAGAACTCGCGCACCACGCTGTAGCCGGCATGTTCGGCAAAGCTCTGGATGGCGTGACCGACATCGCCCAGCTGCGCGCCGGGCCTGACCTTGACGATGCCCTTCCACATGGCTTCGAAGGTGATCTGGCACAGTCGTCGCGCCGCGATGGAGGCTTCGCCGACGATGTACATGCGGCTGTTGTCGCCGTGCCAGCCGTCCTTGATGATGGTGACGTCGATGTTGACGATGTCACCGTCCTTCAGCGGCCGGCTGTCGGGGATGCCATGGCAGACCACGTCGTTGATCGACGAGCACAGCGAGGCCGGATAGGCCGGGTAGCCCGGTGGCTGGTAGCCCAGCGTGGCGGGCACGCCCCCTTGCACGTGGACCATGTGGTCGTGGGCCAGCCGGTCGAGTTCCAGCGTCGTGACCCCGGCGCGCACGTGGGGCGTGAGCAGGTCCAGGACTTCCGATGCCAGACGGCCGGCGACGCGCATGCCTTCGATCTCGGCGGCGGACTTGATGTGAATGGGCATCGGGCGATTATCCCACCGCACCCTAAAATGCCGGGTTCTCCAAGGCCCTGACGGGATCGCATGAGCGCCACCCCCCTCCATCTGAAGCACTTCGAGGGCGGCGATGCGCTCTCGGCCTTTCGCGCCCGGGCCTTGCTGGCGCGACTGCAGGCCGCCTGCCCGCGCATCACCGCCGTGGCCGCGCGCCACGTGCATTGGGCGGCATTCGACGTGATGCCGCCGAGCCTGGACAAGATTGCGGCCCTGCTGGACTACGGCCCTGCCTACCAGGGCCCTGCCGAAGGCGAACTCGTGCTCGTGATGCCGCGGCTGGGTACGGTCAGCCCCTGGGCCAGCAAGGCCACCGACATCGCACGCAACTGCGGCGTGGTCCTGCACCGGGTGGAGCGTGTCACCGAGTACCGGCTGACGGTGAAGACCGGCCTGCTGGGGGCGGGCAAACCCCTGACCGAGGCCGAACGCCGGGCCGTGGCCACCTTGCTGCACGACCGGATGACCGAGCACGTCGCGTTCGAGCGCGAAGCCGCCGCCCACCTCTTCGATGCCGCGAGGGCCGAGCCCCTGGCCCACGTCGATGTGCTGGGTGCGGGCCGCCAGGCGCTGGTGCAGGCCAACGGCCAGTTCGGCCTGGCGTTGTCGGACGACGAGATCGACTACCTGGTTGCCGCCTTCGGCCGGCTGCAGCGCAACCCGAGCGACGTGGAGCTGATGATGTTCGCGCAGGCCAACAGCGAACACTGCCGGCACAAGATCTTCAACGCCCGCTTTACCATCGACGGCCAGGCCCAGCCCCACACGCTGTTCGGCATGATCCGCCACACCGAGCAGGTGTCGCCGCAGCACACCGTAGTGGCTTACGACGACAACGCCGCGGTGATGCAAGGCCACCGCGTGCAGCGCTGGCTGCCGCAGGGCTTCACCAACGCACCGCCGTACGGTCCGCGCGAAGAAGTCGCCCATGTGCTGATGAAGGTGGAGACGCACAACCACCCCACGGCCATCAGCCCCTTCCCGGGCGCGGCCACCGGCGCCGGCGGTGAGATCCGCGACGAAGGCGCCACCGGCCGCGGGGCCCGACCCAAGGCCGGGTTGACGGGCTTTTCCGTCAGCAACCTGCACCTGCCTGGAACGCAGGAGCCCTGGGAGCGCAACCCCATCGGCAAGCCCGAACACATCGCGAGCCCGCTGCAGATCATGACCGAAGGGCCGCTGGGCGGCGCGGCATTCAACAACGAGTTCGGGCGCCCCAACCTGGGGGGCTACTTCCGCGTCTGGGAGCAGGAGGTTGCCGGCGTGCGGCGTGGTTACCACAAGCCCATCATGATCGCCGGCGGGCTGGGCGCGATCAGCGAATCGCAGGTCAGGAAGCTGCCGTTCGGCGCCGGCACGCTGCTGGTGCAGCTGGGCGGGCCCGGCATGCGCATCGGCATGGGTGGTGGCGCGGCCAGCAGCATGGCCGCGGGTACCAACACGGCGGCGCTGGACTTCGACAGCGTGCAGCGCGGCAACCCCGAGATCCAGCGTCGTGCCCAGGAGGTCATCAACCACTGCTGGGCCCTGGACCAGCTGAACCCGATCCTGGCCATCCACGATGTCGGTGCCGGCGGCATCAGCAACGCCTTCCCGGAACTGGTGGATGGCGCCGGCCAGGGCGCCACGTTCGACCTGCGGCGTGTGCCGCTGGAAGAGACCGGCCTGGCCCCCAAGGAAGTCTGGTGCAACGAGAGCCAGGAACGTTATGTGCTGGCCATCAGGCCCGACCTCATGCCGCTGTTCCAGCAGATGTGCGAGCGCGAGCGTTGCCCGTATGCGGTGGTGGGCGTGGCGACGGCCGAACGCCAGCTGGTGCTGGAGGACGGGCCGGGTGGCGAACGTGTGATCGACATGCCGATGGACGTGCTGCTGGGCAAGCCGCCCAAGACACACCGCGACGTGCGCCGCGTGGTGCGCTCCGAGACGCCGCTGCAGCTCACCGGTGTCCGGCTGGAACAGGTGGCGTTGGATGTATTGCGGCACCCCACGGTGGCGAGCAAGCGCTTCCTGGTGACCATCGGCGACCGCACGGTCGGCGGTCTCAATCACCGTGACCCGATGGTGGGCCCCTGGCAGGTGCCGGTGGCCGACTGCGCCGTCACGCTGGCCGACTTTGCCGGGCTGGCCGGCGAGGCGATGGCCATCGGTGAACGCAGCCCGCTGGCAGCGCTGGACGCGCCGGCCAGCGGCCGGATGGCCGTGGGCGAGGCCATCACCAACCTGCTGGCGGCGCCCATCGAGCTGTCCCGCGTCAAGCTCAGCGCCAACTGGATGGCGGCCTGCGGCGAAGCGGGCGAGGACGCGGCGCTGTACGACACCGTGCGCGCCGTCGGCCTGGAACTGTGCCCGGCGCTGGGCATCGGCATCCCGGTGGGCAAGGATTCGTTGTCCATGCGCACGCGCTGGCAGGACGAGACGGGCACGCACCAGGTGACGGCGCCGGTGTCGTTGGTCGTCACCGCCTTCGCGACGCTGGCCGACGTGCGGCGCACGCTCACCCCGCAGCTGCAGCCGGTCGACAGCGTGCTGGTGCTGATCGACCTCGGCCAGGGCCGCCAGCGCATGGCCGGCAGCATGCTGGCCCAGGTGCTGGGCCAGTTCGGTGACGCCGTGCCCGACCTGGACGATGCCGCGTTGCTGCGGCAGCTGGTGGCGGCCATCAACGCGCTGCGCGCGCAGGATCGCATCCTGGCCTACCACGACCGCAGCGATGGCGGCCTGTGGGCGGCGGTGTGCGAGATGGCCTTTGCCGGGCAGCGTGGCGTGAGCCTGAACGTGGACATCCTGGTCACCGAAAGCGACGGCATCCAGGACAGCCGGGCCGACCACGGCGACACCAAGAACTGGGCCGGCCAGGTGGGCGAAAGACGCAACGAGCTCACGCTCAAGGCCCTGTTCAACGAAGAACTGGGCGTCGTGATCCAGGTGCGCGCCGCCGAGCGCGATGCCGTGATGGCGACCCTGCGCGAACAGGGTCTGAGCCGCCATGCGCATGTCATCGGCAAGCCCCAAGAACGCGGCGTGCTGGAAGTCTGGCGCGACGCGCAATGCCAGTTCAGTGCGCCCTTGCAGGTGCTGCAGCAGCAGTGGGACGAGGTCAGCTGGCGCATCGCCCGCCAGCGCGACAACCCCGAGTGCGCCGATGCCGAACACGCCGCAGCGGGCCAGCCCGGCGACCCGGGGCTGCACCTGCACCTGAGCTTCGACCCGGCGCAGGACCTGGCGGCGCCCTATCTGCACCGCGCGCGCCCCAAGGTCGCCATCCTGCGCGAGCAAGGCGTCAACTCGCAGGTCGAGATGAGCCATGCGATGGCGCTGGCCGGCTTCGACAGCCATGACGTGCACATGTCCGACCTGCAGGCGGGCCGGGCCCGTCTGGCGGATTTCCAGGGCCTGGTGGCCTGCGGCGGTTTCAGCTACGGCGACACGCTGGGTGCCGGCGAAGGCTGGGCGCGCAGCGTGCTGTTCAACCCCGTGCTGGCCGAACAGTTCGCCGTGTTCTTCCTGCGCGGCGACACCTTCGGACTGGGCGTGTGCAACGGCTGCCAGATGTTCGCTGCGCTGGCACCCATCATTCCCGGCGCCGCAGCCTGGCCGCGCTTCACGCGCAACCGCAGCGAACAGTTCGAGGCCCGCCTTTCGCTGGTGGAGATCCTGGACTCACCCAGCCTGTTCTTCCAGGGCATGGCGGGCAGCCGGCTGCCGATCGCCGTTGCGCACGGCGAGGGCTTTGCCGACTTCAGCCAGCGTGGCGACGCGGTGGCAGTGCACCGGGCGATGCGCTTCGTGGACCACCACGGCGCGGCGACCGAGACCTACCCCTTCAACCCGAACGGCAGCCCAGGCGGCCTGACGGCCGTCACCACCGCCGACGGCCGCTTCACGGCGTTGATGCCGCATCCTGAACGGGTGTTCCGCAACGTGCAGCTGAGCTGGACTCCCGGTGACCCGACCCAGCGCAGCCCCTGGATGCGCATGTTCGCCAACGCCCGGCGCTGGTTGGGTTGATCGGGGCCGCGTGGCCGTTGAAGGGGCGCTTCGATCGGGGCCCGGGGGCCGGACACCCTGCAATGGCGTGTTACCAGAATCCTGTCGAGGGCTGGTCCGTTTCCAGGGCTTCAGTACAGGCTGGAACGAGACCTGGATTGCTGCGCCACCCTGAGGTAGGCGCCGGGGCCGGTCTCGCGCGAGGCCATCAAGTGCGCCTCGTCGCCGCCTTCCTGCAGCGCGTGCAAGGCCAGCGCCAGATCGGCCAGCAGCCCATGGATCATCAGCTGACGTGGCGCCGGCGCCAGAGCCCCGGCCCTTTCCGGTGCGAGGGCGGGCGACTCTTCGGCCGCCAGAAAGTCATGCAGGGTGGCGACAGGAACTGGCAGAGGGGGCGGTGCCGGCAACGCCGCAGACGGTCTGGACCCTGGCAGGTTCTCGAAGAAGGTGCTCAGTGGTGCCTGGGTGCCCATCGAGAGCATGACACCGGCTTCAGCGCTGGCGACCGGTGCTGCGCCGGCGGGCGCGCCGGCCAGCGCGGCGGCCAGCAGCAGGCCGGAGCCCCATACTCCGCCTGGCGAGCTGACTTGTTGCATGAGGACTCCCCTTGCCCGTGATGCGTGAACTGCATCACGATCCTAGGGAAGCCACCTGAGTGGGTGTCACCGTTTGTACGGTCCGTAACCTGCCCCAGGGGCGGCGACGGCTGCGGCCGATCAGGCGGCGCCTTCCGAGAAGCCTTCCACCAGCCGCTCCACCCAGTCGTGCACATCGGCGTCGCCGAGCATCAAGGCGCCCAGAGCGCCTTCGGCGCCCCTGGCCCACTCCGTGCTGTTGTTGAGCCCGGCAAAGGTCTGGATGGCGCGTTCGGCGACCAGGCCCATCGCGATAAGGCGGGCCACCGCTTCGGGTACTTTCGAGTCGCTGAACACCGCGTAGTCGTGATGCAACCGGATGGCCAGGCAGACCGACTGCGACACGCCCCAGCTGCGCGCCATCAGCGCCCCGATCAGGGCATGGTCGGTGTGATGGGCGGCCTGTTCGGTTTCGGTGAATGACCGATCGGTGGCGGCGTTGGCCGCCTGCAAGGTGCGGCCGTAGTCCGGGAATCGCTGCATCAGCAGAGGGATGCCCACGTCGCAGAACAGGCCGAAGGTCTGCGCCACATCCACGTCCACGCCGCGCAGGTTGCGCGCCAGCATCGACAGGGCCCATGAACGCTTGGCCGACACGTCCCAGAAGCGCGTCAGCTGCGGGCCGTCCGTGCGCAAGGCCTTGCGCATCACCAGGCCGGTGACCATCACCCCGATCTGCCGCAGGCCCAGCAGCCCGATGGCCTGGCCCAGCGTCTCGGCGCGGCGCGTCAGCGCGTAGGCCGGTGAATTGGCCACGCGCAGCACCGCCGCCGTCAGCGCCACGTCGGATGCGACGATGCGCGCGATGCGTGGCGCGTCGGGCTCGGGACGGGCCATCTCCTGGGACAGCTCGGCCAGGATCTGCGGGCGGGGCGGGATGCCCAGGTCGCGTACCAGGGCATCCACAGCGGGATCGTGCAGATGTCGTTCGGCTTCGTGGACGGACGTGGCAACAGGCATTCAGGTCTCTTCGGTGGCAGGGTGGGGCGGGCGTCTGGCCGGTGCAGCCATGCTGGCTTATCGGCGCTGCGGCGGGCGTCTGAAGCGGTGTGTCTGGCCCGCTGCCCGGCGGGCCGGGGGAAGGACCGGTCAGCCCAGGCCGGCGGCCAGTGCCACGCGGTAGGTGATGAACGAGGCGGCATAGGCCAGCACGAAGAGATAGGCGGCGCTGACCACGGCCATGCCGACGCTGGCTTCGCGCCGCACGGCGGCCAGGGTCGACAGGCACTGCGGAGCGAAGACGAACCAGGCCAGCAGCGACAGCGCGGTGGCCAGGCTCCAGGAGCCGGCGATCAAGGGCATCAATGCGGCCGCCGTGTCCTCGGCCGTGGCGCCCAGTGCATAGACGGTGCCCAGCGAAGAAACCAGCACTTCGCGAGCGGCCATGCCGGGAACCAGCGCGATGCTGATCTGCCAGTTGAAACCGATGGGCTCGAACACCACCGCCAGCGCGCGGCCCAGCCGCCCGGCCATGCTGTATTCGATGGCGGCGCCGGTGGCGTCGGGTGGCGGCGCCGGAAAGCTGGCCAGGAACCACAGGGCCAGTGTCAGCAGCAGGATCACGCCCCCCACGCGTCGCAGGAAGATGCGCACCCGTTGCCACAGGCCGATGCCGATATTGCGCAGTGTGGGCAGATGGTAGGCCGGCAGTTCCATCATCAGCGTGCGCACCTGGGCGCCGGTGGTCAGCCGCTTGAGCAGCCAGGCCACCGCCAGGGCACCGACGATGCCGGCCAGGTACAGGCCGAACAGCACCAGCCCCTGCAACTGCAGGCCGCCGGCCACGCGGCGCGCCGGGATGAAGGCACCGATGAGCAGGGCATAGACCGGCAGGCGTGCCGAGCAGGTCATCAGCGGGGCCACCAGGATGGTCACCAGCCGGTCACGCGGGTTGCCGATGGTCCGTGCGGCCATGATGCCCGGCACCGCGCAGGCGAAGCTGGACAGCAGCGGGATGAAGGACCGGCCGCTGAGGCCCACGCTGCCCATCAGCCGGTCCAGCAGAAACGCCGCACGGGGCAGGTAGCCCGATTCCTCCAGCACCAGGATGAAGAAGAACAGGATCACGATCTGCGGCAGGAAGACCAGCACGCCGCCGACGCCGGCGATCACGCCATCCACCACCAGGCTGTTCATCCAGTGCCAGGGCCCGTGGCCGGGCAAGGCGGCCGCCGCCTGCTGGCCCAGCCACTCGGTGCCCGCCTTGATGGCATCCATCGGGGCCACCGACAGGCTGAACACGGCCTGGAAGACGGCAAACAGCAACACGGCCAGCAGCAGCGGACCGGCCACCGGGTGCAGCACCAGGCGGTCGATGCGGTCGCTGAGCAGTTCCGGCAGATGGCTGTCCAGGCCGAGCCGGGCCAGGATCTGCTGCACGGCTTCGTGGTCGCCGCTGTCGCTGTCCAGCGTGGCTGGCGCTGCGCGGCCATGCCAGACGCCGGGCTGGTCCAGCAGGCGCCGCAGGTCGTCCACGCCCGTGCCGCGTGTGGCCACCGTGCGGACCACGGGCAGGCCCAGTTCCTGCGCGAGCGCGTCGGTGTCGATGGCCAGGCCGCGTGCCTGGGCCAGATCGACCATGTTCAGCACCACCACCGCCGGCAGTCCCAGGCGTCGTACGGCGAGCACCAGCTTGAGGTTGCGCCGCAGGTTGGTGGCGTCCACCACGCACACCACGAGGTCGGGTCGCTTCTCGCCCCTTGCGCGGCCATACAGCACGTCGGCCGTGACCCGCTCGTCAGGGCTGCGCGGCTGCAGGCTGTAGGTGCCCGGCAGGTCCAGCAGGCGCAGCCCGCGGCCGGCCTCGGTGGCGAAGCGGCCCTCCTTGCGTTCGACGGTGACGCCGGCGTAGTTGGCCACTTTCTGCCGGCTGCCGGTCAGATGGTTGAACAAGGCGGTCTTGCCGCAGTTGGGGTTGCCCACCAGGGCCAGCAGCGCACCCGTCGGGTGGACGTGGATGACGGCTTCCTGCATCGATTCCTGTCTTCAGACCGGCAGCACCCGGATGCAGTCCGCTTCGGCCCGCCGCAGGGCGTAGGTGGACCAGCCCACCCGTACCACCAGTGGGTCGCCACCCAGGCCGCGCGCCATCACTTGCACGCGTTCGCCGGGCACGAAACCCAGGTCGTGCAACTGGCTGGCCCATTCCGGCATGCCGGGGGGCACCTGCACCGCCTGCACGGTGAAGGGGCGGCGCAGCGGGCACGTGCCCAACGGCAGCGGCGGATGCGGCTTCATGGTCTGCGCATCAACGCGGCACAGGGGTCGCTGCGGGGCTGGGCCGCGGTGTGCACCCAGCGGTCGTACGCGGTTTCGCTGTCGCCGGTTTCCAGCACACCGATGGCCTCGCTGCGCTGCCGGGTCTGCGGGTCCAGCCAGCGGGGGACGCCGATGTCGTTGCGCACATGGCCATTGCCCGCCAGCAGCACCACGCCGCGCCCGGCCTGGGCTCGCACCACCCGCGCCATGTACTGGTCCCGCGCCACCTGCGCCAGGGCCATCCGGGCGGCGGTGGCCGCCTCGATCTGGCCGCAGTGACCTTGCTGGATCTGCAGGGCGTGGGCCTGCATCACGGCGTCGGGAACCTGAGGGTCGAATCCGCTGGCGGCCAGCCCGTCGCGCATCACGGCGCGGGCTTCGCTGGCGGGCACGTTGGCGGCGACGATGGGCAGGTCGTGCCGCAGCGCCAGCTCGATGAACGGGCGGTAGAAGGGCCAGTGCCAGCCTTTGGCACCACCTGCTGCGGCAATCAGGGCGTCGGCGTCGGGGCGAGGGTTCCGGGCCAGCGCGCGGTCGATGTCGGCTTGGCGGTTGCGGTCGAATTGCTCAAGTGCCAGCGCCGGACGCGCACCGCTGGCCAGCAGCGTCTCGAAAGCGCGCAGGCGCAGCGCGTGCTGGGCCGCGTTGTCATGCACTTCCCCTAGCAGCACCACGGGCTTGTGCAGGACCAGACTTTGCCCCACCGGGGCGCCCGCGCACGCGGCCAGCAGGCTCAGCGAAGCGGCCAGGGCCCGTGCAGCCCACCAGCGGCGCCGGCGCAACTGGGGCTGGGCAGGCTGGAGCGCGGTTCGTCGGTTCACGGTCTGCATTCTAATGAGAATTGTTCTCATTGGGACGCAAATCCCACCTGAACGCCCCGAGATGACGCCCGGACGCGCCGCCGTCGCCACCGATCAGGGCCTGAGCGTCAGCTCGATGAACTGCACCAGCGCTGCGAACAGGAAATTGGCGTTCTCGCGCCGCACGAAACCATGGCCTTCGTTGTCGGCCAGCAGGTACCAGACCGGTTGGCCACGCCCTTGCAGGCTGCGCACGATCTGCTCGCTCTCCGTCCAGGGAACACGCGGGTCGTTCCGACCCTGGACCACCATCAGCGGTTTGGTGATGCGTTCGGCGTGGGTCAGCGGGGAGATCTCGTGCAGGAAGGACCGCATGGCCGGGTCGCGTTCGTCGCCGTATTCCACGCGCCGCAGGTCGCGGCGGTAACTCTCGGTCCTCTCGAGGAACGTGACGAAGTTGCTGATGCCCACCATGCTCACGGCACCGGCGATGCGGTCGGCCAGCCGGGTGCTCGCGGCCAGCGCCATGTAGCCGCCGTAGCTGCCGCCCATCACCAGCACGCGGCGGGCGTCCAGCCCGGGCTGGGTGGCGATCCAGTCGATGGCGGCGGCCATGTCCTTCACGCTGTCTTCGCGCAGCCGACCGTTGTCCAGGTTGACGAAGGTCTTGCCGTAGCCGCTGGAGCCCCGCACGTTGGGCTCGAGAACGGCCACGCCCAGGCGTTCGGCGAGGTGGTTGTTGCGCCCCTTCCAACCCAGTTTGGCCTGCGTGGCAGGCCCGCCGTGCATCACCATCACCACCGGCCGCGGGCCTTTGAAGCGCACGGGGGGCAAGGTCAGGATGCCGCTGATCGTGCGCCCGTCAAAGGACTGCCAGCGCACGATCTGCTGGTCGGGCAGGCTGGCCAGCCCCAGGCCTTCGGTGCCCACGGGCTGGGTCCACGCCGTCACCCGGCCTGAGCCCAGGTCGATGGTATGGATGCGCGAGGGGGCCTGTGCGCTGTTGACCACCAGCGCCAGCTCGTTGAGTGCGGGATGGAACTCGGCCGCCGTGACACCGCCTTCGGGCAACGCGGGCAGGGCGCGCGCCGCGCCGGTCTGGTTGTCGATGAGCCGCAGTTCGTTGCGGCCGTCGGTGTTGACGACGATGGCCGAGGTACGCCCATCGGGGCCGCCGCTGCTCCAACTGGCGTCCCAGGGGATCTGGCCCGTGAGCCGGGTCAGCGTGGCACGCGCCAGATCCAGGCGCATTACCTCATGGAACTCACCCGCCCGGTCGCTGGTGATGAAGAGGGCGCGTCCGTCGCCGGACCAGCCGCCGATGCTGTGGCTGGCCCATTGCGGTTCGCCTGGAGCCGGCAGGATGCGGCGACGCTGGCCGTTGCCCAGATCGACGAGCCAGACTTCGGACTCGGTGGCCGAGATGTAGCGGGTGACGGCCAGTTGCCGGTCGTCGGGTGAAACCTCCCCACGCAGCCAGCCGCCCCCCGGCAGTTCGGCCAGCGTGCGCGCCGTGCCCGGATTCAGCGGATCGATCAGCGAAAGGGTGGTCGTCACGTCCCGCCGCGGTTCGCCGGCAGGCGCCGTGCGGTCCAGGGGCAGCGAGGCCACCAGCAGCAGACCTTTGCCGCGCAACCAGCCCATCAGCGAGTGGCGCTGGTCCGGTGCGGTGATCTGCGTGGCCTGGCGTGTCTCGGGATCCAGGCGATGGAGCTGGAAGGCCTCGTTGCCTTCGGAGCCGCGTGCGAAGACGAGGTAGCGGCCGCGCGGCTCCCAACTGGCGCGCGAGACCGGGTCGCTGCCTTCGGTCAGGGGCTCCAGCGGCGCGCCCGGGGCGCGCAGGCGGTAGATCTGGGTCGTGCTGGCGCCTGGCGCGCGGTGCGCAACGATCATTTCCCGCAGCACCGGATGCCAGTCCACGAAGCCATGCCCGGCAACCTGGTCGAAGCGCTGGATCTCCTGCAGCAGGTCCGCCGGCAGAGGCGGCACGCCCTCGACGCGCAGCGCCGCGGGCGGCACGGCCATCGCGCGGGGAGCCGTCGGCGCTGCGCC
>DAORNK010000096.1:0-867 GCA_035440985.1 Rubrivivax sp.
CTCGCCGCCGCCGATGCGGCCGGCAAGGGCAGCGGCCTGGCGGACCGCGCACTGCGCTGGTACCTGGGCCGCCACGTGCGCCAGATGTTCGAAGGCAGCCAGGCGCTGGCAGCGCCGGCCGTACAGAACGTGGCTGCGCCGCGTGCCAGCCGGAGCGCCGTGCGCGCCGCACTGGCCGCGCTGGCCAAGGCGCAACGCCCGCTGATGGTGGTCGGCAGTCAGACCGTGGTCGAAGCCGGCGAAGTGCAGCAACTGGCCAAGGCCATCACGCGGCTGGGCATTCCGGTCTACCTGTCGGGGATGGCGCGCGGCCTGCTGGGCCGCGACCATGCGCTGCAGATGCGCCACCAGCGCCGGCAGGCCCTGCGCGAGGCCGATTGCGTGCTGCTGGCCGGCGTGCCCTGCGACTTTCGCCTCGACTACGGCAAGCACGTGCGGCGCAGTGCCACGCTGATCGCCGCCAATCGCAGTGCCAAGGATGCCAATCTCAACCGCATGCCCGAGGTGACGGCGCTGGGCGACGCGGGTCAGTTCCTGCAGGACCTGGCCGCGGCCGCGCCCGTCGGCCCCGAGCGCCACGACTGGCTGACCAGCCTGCGCGACCGCGACCGCAACCGCGAAGCCGAGATCGACCAGCAGGCCGCCGCGCGTGGCGAGCACGTCAACCCGATCGCCCTGTTCCGCGCCTTGGAGCAGGTGGCCGGGGACAAAGCCGTCTTCGTGGCCGACGGCGGCGATTTCGTCGCCACCGCCAGCTACGTGCTGCACCCGCGCGGCCCGCTCACCTGGCTGGACCCCGGCGCCTTCGGCACCCTGGGCGTGGGTGCGGGTTTTGCGCTGGGTGCGGCCACCACGCTGGGCATGGGC
>DAORNK010000096.1:937-12518 GCA_035440985.1 Rubrivivax sp.
GCATCCCGGTCATCGCCATCGTCGGCAACGACGCCGGCTGGACGCAGATTGCCCGCGAGCAGGTCAAGATGCTCAAGGACGACGTGGCCACCGTGCTGGCCCGCACCGCCTACCACGAGGTGGCGCGCGGCTTCGGCGCCGAAGGCCTGCTGGTGACGCGGCAGGATCAGGTGCGGCCTGCGCTGCGCAAGGCCCGCGCACTGGCCCGGCGGGGCCGCCCGGTGCTGGTCAACGTGTGGCTGGACAAGACCGAGTTCCGCGAGGGGTCGTTGTCAATGTAAGCGCAGCTGGCAGCATCGGACATCAGCGCTCCTTTTCCGGGCGGCCTGACGGCGATGGCGGTCCCGGCTCTCGTTAAGGCAAACGTTAATCGAATGCCAACGAAGTTTGACTGGATTTTATGTCAGCGCCCGCTGATGATGCTTGCGCCTTCAGCACCTTGACAGCCAGGAGCCCAGCCATGAACACCGTCACCGACGCCGGCCTGAAGGCCGACGCCACCCAGATCACCGACGCGAAAAAGCGCTACAGCGCCGGCGTGCTCAAGTATCGCCAGATGGGCTACTGGGTGCCCGACTATGTGCCCAAGGAAACGGACACGATCTGCCTGTTCCGCATCACGCCGCAAGACGGCGTCGACCCTGTGGAAGCGGGTGCCGCCGTGGCCGGCGAGAGCAGCACCGCCACCTGGACGGTGGTCTGGACCGACCGGCTCACGGCCTGCGAAAACTACCGCGCCAAGTGTTACAAGGTCGAGCCGGTGCCGGGGCGTGCCGGCGAGTACTTCGCCTGGGTCGCCTACGACATCATCCTGTTCGAAGAGGGCTCGATCGCCAACATGACGGCCAGCCTGATCGGCAACGTCTTCAGCTTCAAGCCGCTGAAGGCCGCGCGGCTGGAGGACATCCGCATTCCGGTGGCCTACGTGAAGACCTTCAAGGGGCCACCCACCGGCCTGATCGTCGAGCGCGAGCGGCTGGACAAGTTCGGCCGCCCGCTGCTGGGCGCCACCACCAAGCCCAAGCTGGGCCTGTCGGCGCGCAACTACGGCCGTGTCATCTACGAAGGCCTGAAGGGCGGGCTGGACTTCATGAAGGACGACGAGAACATCAACTCGCAGCCCTTCATGCACTGGCGCGACCGTTTTCTCTACGTGATGGACGGCGTCAACAAGGCCAGCGCCATGACCGGCGAAGTCAAGGGCAGCTACCTCAACGTGACCGCCGGCACCATGGAGGCGATCTACGAGCGCGCCGAACTGGCCAAGCAGCTGGGCAGCGTGGTGATCATGATCGACCTCATCGTCGGCTGGCCCTGCATCCAGAGCCTGGGTGAGTGGTGCCGCCGCAACGACATGATCCTGCACCTGCATCGCGCCGGCCACGGCACCTACACGCGGCAGAAGAACCACGGCGTGAGCTTCCGCGTCATCGCCAAGTGGCTGCGCCTGGCCGGCGTGGACCACATGCACACCGGCACTGCGGTGGGCAAGCTCGAAGGCGACCCGATGACGGTGCAGGGGTATTACAACGTCTGCCGTGAGGCCTACAACAAGCAGGACCTGCCACGCGGCCTGTTCTTCGACCAGGACTGGTGCGACCTGAAGAAGGTCATGCCGGTGGCCTCGGGCGGCATCCACGCCGGCCAGATGCACCAGCTGCTGCACCTCTTTGGCGACGACGTGATCCTGCAGTTCGGCGGCGGCACCATCGGCCACCCGGCCGGCATCCAGGCCGGTGGCGTGGCCAACCGCGTCGCGCTGGAAGCCATGGTCAAGGCGCGCAACGAGGGCAAGGACATCCTGAACGAAGGCCCGGACATCCTGCGCCAGGCCGCCCAGTTCTGCACGCCGCTGAAGCAGGCCCTCGACACCTGGGGCGATATCAGCTTCAACTACACGTCCACCGACACCAGCGACTACGCGGTGACCCCGGCCGTGGCCTGAACGAACAAGGAGAACCGCACCATGATGAGCAACCCCACCGGCCGCCTCACGCAGGGCCAGTTCAGCTTCCTGCCCGACCTGACCGACGCCGAAATCACGTCCCAGATCGCGTACGGCCTGGGCAAGGGCTACGCCTGGAGCGTGGAGTACACCGACGATCCGCACCCGCGCAACACCTACTGGGAGATGTTCGGCATGCCGATGTTTGACCTGCAGGATGCCGCCGGCGTGATGATGGAACTGCGCAACTGCCGCAAGACCTTCCCCGGCCACTACATCCGGCTGATGGCCTTCGACAGCACGCGCGGCATCGAGAGCATCGCGATGAGCTTCATCGTCAACCGGCCTGCGCAGGAGCCCGGCTTCGGTCTCGTGCGCCAGGAAGCGGATGGCCGCAACCTGCGCTACACCGTGCACAGTTACGCCACCGACAAGCCCGAGGCGCAAAGATACTGACCTGCCTGGCAATGAGCGCGCCGCTGTATCGCATTCCGGGCGCTGCCCTCGACGACGAGGCCGCGCGCAGCCCGCAAGCGGCCGGCGCGGCACCTCAGACCGTCGGCGAGGTGCTGGCGCAAAGCCAGGTCGAGGCCGTGTTGGACGAGCTCGACCGCGACCTCGTCGGCCTGGATCCGGTGAAGCAGCGCATCCGCGACATCGCCGCGCTGCTGGTGGTGGACAAGCTGCGGCTTGCGCACGGGCTGCAGGCCCAGACGCCATCGCTGCACATGTGCTTCAGCGGCAACCCCGGCACCGGCAAGACGACGGTGGCGATGCGCATGGCGCAGATCCTTCACCGCCTGGGTTACGTGCGCAAGGGCCACCTGGTGGCCGTGACGCGCGACGACCTGGTCGGCCAGTACATCGGCCACACCGCACCCAAGACCAAGGAAGTCCTGAAGAAGGCGATGGGCGGCGTGCTGTTCATCGATGAGGCTTACTACCTGTATCGCCCCGACAACGAGCGCGACTACGGCCAGGAGGCCATCGAGATCCTGCTGCAGGTGATGGAAAACCAGCGCGACGACCTGGTCGTGATCCTGGCCGGCTACAAGAACCGGATGGACACTTTCTTCCAGAGCAACCCGGGGATGAGCAGCCGCATCGCGCACCACCTGGACTTCCCGGACTACAGCCACGGCGAACTTCAAGCCATTGCCGACCGGATGCTCCAGAGCATGAACTACCGCTTCGGCACGGGGGCCCGGGAGGCCTTCGACGCGTATCTGCAGCGCCGCATCGCCCAGCCGCACTTCGCCAATGCCCGAAGTGTGCGCAATGCACTGGATCGCATGCGGCTGCGCCAGGCGAGTCGCCTCTTTGCGCAGCGCGACCGCGTGCTCACGCGCGACGACCTGAGCACGTTGGCCGAGGCCGACATCCGGGCCAGCCGGGTCTTCAGAGAGTAGGAGCGTGGATCCCCCCGCGCACCTGCGGGCCGCCTTGGCATCCTTGGCCAGCAGGGCGTCCAGGTTCTTCGTGATCTCGGTCTCGACGGTCTTACTGAAGGCGCCGAGCAGGAAGCCCAGCTTGGCGTGCAGGTCGAAGTGATCGGCGGCCACGATGAGTTGCCCCGTGACGCCGCTGCGCGTGAACTCGACGGTGTCGTAGGCATCACCTTCGATCACCGTGCACTCCATCTGGAATTCCTTTTCGACCTGCTCGGCCCAGGACCAGGCCACGGTGACCAGTGGCCTTTGCAGCTTCCAGGCCATGTACTCGACAAAGCGTCTCTTGCCGCAGCCCGTCGGGCCCTTGACCATCACCGGCAGGCGCGCGGCGTACGCGGCTTCGAAGAGTCGGGTCTCGTCGGCCTGCGGTGCGTAGTAGGGCTCTTGGCGAACGCGCCAGGTGTCGAGCATGGCCGCTGCTCAGCGATGCGCGCCGGCAAGCTTGTCTCGCCAGCCCGGGTACAACGCATCGGCATCCTTGAGGAAGGAATCGAAGGCGCGTGCGAACTCGCGGTGCTCCTTGGCCCACTGGATGCCCTGTGGCTCGTCGTTCTTGATGAAGTCGCCACCCAGCCAGAACTGGTAGGCCGCCGCGGCAAAGGGCTCCGGGCGCAGGCCCAGCTTGGGCTTGATGATGGTGCCGGCGATGTAGCCGCCGTCCTTGACCGGGCGGCCCAGCACGCGCCACATGTCGGAGATGTCCCTGTTCGGACCGTCGAAGAGCTGGATGGCACGCGGCGGCATCCAGAAGTCGTAGAACTTGGCGTGCTGAATGTCGCCCATGCCCTGGTAGTTGCCGATGGCCAGGGTCAGGAAGCTGACCATCATCATGCGCCCGTCGGTGATGTTGCGGTCGAACAGTTCCAGCGGATACGCGATGCGCATCTCCTCGGTGGCCTCGTCGATCAGGTAGACCAGGGCATCGACGCCCTTGGTGAACTCGTCGGTGGTGCTGACCTCGACGTTGGTGCCGGTGGAGGATTCGGCCGCAAAGTGCGCCGCCGCCTCCAGGTAGCCGTAGCCGGCCTTGGGCTTCATCTTGTAGGCCACCAGGATGTGGCGGCCACCCTTGATCAGGTCCTCTTCGCGGAGGCTCAGGTCGGCATAGCGGTTGGACTGGTCCGTGGAGGGCTTTCTGGGGTGTGCCTGCGAACGGAAGCAACCCTAGGAGCCCTGGAAGATAAGAACAACTAAAGAATGTTGTTGGTTGGATTCAGGTTTATCTGATCGTCGACACGCCATGTTGCCGACCGGTCGGGCGAACGTGTGTTGGACTGCGTGCCGGGTTGGCCCGGATGCCTTAGCGTTGCCCCAGTTCATTTCGACGCAGGCGGGTTCGATGCACCTCCCATGGTCCTTTCGGGCACTCACACTCGGGTCACTGGCCCTGTCGGCCCAGGCGTGCCTGGCCGTGGTCACCGGCCTCACGGGCGGCAGCGTGGACGGCGTCGAAGCAGCCAGCGTGATGCAGCTCAATGGCCATGGCATCGGCCACGTCAACCTGGTCCCCTACTACACGGTGCTGGACGGCTTCGACACCTATCTGAATCTCGTCAACACCGACACCCGCAACGGCAAGGCCGTCAAGCTGCGCTTTCGCAGCGCGGGCAATGGCGACACGGTCTTCGACTTCACGCTGCTGCTCTCGCCCGGGGACATGTGGGCCGGCGCCCTGACCCAGGACCCGGCCAGCGGCCTGCCACGCCTGGTGCATGGCGACCGCAGTTGCACGCTGCCAGCGCAGGTGCAGACCACCTTCGGCACGGCGCGGCTCGACCCTTCGCCTCAGGCCAACCCCGCCAGCGTGCAGGCGGGCGAGGGTTATGTCGAGATCCTGACCATGGCCGACATTCCGCCACGCACGGGGCCGGCGGACCCGCCACTGTTCACCGCCATCCGCCAGGTGGCCGGCGTGGCGGCGTGCACGGCATCGGCGCTGGACCCACTGGCCATCGATGCGAACAGTTATCCCGATGCGCGCAGCAAAGGCCTGGACGTACCCACCACGGGGCTGATGACACGCTGGACCCTGATCAACGTGGCCCGCGCCGCCGCCTACACCGGCGTGGCCACGGCGCTCGAAGCGCGGGTGGCGGCCAATGGCCCGGCCGGCTTCGGCAACATCGTGCTCTTTCCGCAAACCCAGGCCCCGGTGCCCAGCCTGGCCTTGTTGCGCACCTACACGACTGACCCCGTCCTGCGTGGCGGCGTGGATGACAACAGCCTGGTGGCCGGCCAGAACCTGGACGGCGTCGTGCCCGGCGTCACGGCGCTGTTCAGCGACCTGCCGGATCTTTCGACGCCCTATCTACCCTCCCAGCAGGCGTCCAGCATGGCCAATGGGGTGGCCACGCGGGCGCAGGCGCAGGCCATCAGCCGCGCCCTGGCGGTCAGGTCCATCGCCAACGAATATGTGATCAACCCGGCCATCGCGGCGCGCACGAGCTGGGTCATCAGCCTGCCGACCCGGCGCTACAACGCGGCGCTGGCCTATGGCCCGCAGTTCGCGAGCCTGCGCTACAGCAACTGGGCAGCAGACGACAAGGGCATGGCGCTGGCCAGCGGCACGGCCAACTACTTCGGACCGCTGAACACCTGGAAACCGGACCGCATCCTGTGCGCGACGAACATCGAACTGGCAGGGGCGGCCGGCGAGCGCCAGCAAGCCGTCTTCGCGGATGCCGAAGGCAACCTGGGGAGCCGCTGGGAGTCACCTATCGTGACCATCCCCGTCCCCTTCAGGCTTTGCGGCGCGGCCATCAGGATGGAGTTCGTCAAACTGCCCACGACCGCGCAGGTCACCGGTGTGCTCGGGCGGCCGAACCTGTATTCGGACTGGGCGGCTTTCGAGCAGTCGCTCGGCGGCTGGGCACGCCTGGGGACGCCAGGGCAGGGCCAACTGGGCCTGCCGGCCATCGGCTTCGCAGCGATGGAACTCTTCAACGCCGCCGCCAGCCCAGGTTTCGCCGGCGCCTACGGCCAGAGCTTTCCGCACAGCATGACGCCGGTGCCGTGATGCACGCCTGACGCGAGCCGCGCAGGCGGCGATCGGCCCGCCGCCTGCCTTACTTCTTCCTGGCCGCCTTGCCCGCGCCCGCCTTGCCACCATCCTTGGTCAGCAGCGCATCCAGGTTCTTGATGATCTCGGTCTCGATGGTCTTGCTGAAGGCGCCGAGCAGGAAGCCCAGCTTGGCGTGCAGGTCGAAGTGATCGGCGGCCACGATGAGTTGCCCCTTGACGCCGCTGCGCGTGAACTCGACGGTGTCGCAGGCATCGCCTTCGATCACCGTGCACTCCATCTGGAATTCCTTCTCGACCTGTTCGGCCCAGGACCAGGCCACCTTGCGGGCCTTGGCCAGGCCGAGATGGTGTTCGCGGTGGATGCGGATGTCGGCCACGGTGTTCAGTTCCTTGCGGTGGTGGGTGGGTTGGAAGCCAGCGCGGCGCGCCGCTCGGCCTTGGGCAGGGCCGCCAGGCGCTGCACCTCGGCATAGAAGCGCGCGAATTCGCGGCCCTGGTGTTCGTACAGGGCTTCAAACTGCGGCACCAGTTCGTTGTAGGCGGCCAGCACCGCAAAGGCCGCATTGTTGGCACGTTCGAACCAACCGTCATAGCCCGCAAACCCGCCCCAGCGTTCAGCCTTGAGCCGCTGGTAGTCGGCACGCATCTGCGCCATCAGCTCGGCCTTGCGCGCGCGCTTGGCCGCATCGGCATCGCCACCCTGGTACAGCGCCAGCAGGGTCCCGCGCCAGCGCAGCGTGAAATCACGGAAGTCCTGCCGGCGCTGGTCGGCCAGATCCGCCTGCGCGCGCGCTTCGGCCGTGCCATGCCGCTGCAGCCAAAGGCGGCCGCCGATGCGTTCCACCGCAGTGGCGAAGCTTTCGTTGAAGGTGGTGTCGTCGGCCGCATAGGCCACCTGGTGCGCGAGCTCGTGGAAGATCAGGCGCGCCAGGTCGATCTGCGCGCCGTGGATGAAGGTGTTGAGCAGCGGATCGCCACCGACCCAGTTGCTCCAGCCCAGGGTGCTGTAGGCCGGCACGCCGTAGACCAGGGTCTCCAGCCCTTGCGCCCGCAGTTCGGCCGCCAGTGCCTCGGCCGGCTCGCGCGTGTAGTAGCCGCGGTAACCCACGCAGCCCAGCACCGGAAAGCACCAGGTCTTCATCGTCAGCCCCAGCTCCGGCGCGGCCACCACGTTCCACACCGCGGCGCTGCGATTCAGGTCGGCATAGCGCCGGTAGCTGTGATTGTCGGGCAGCTTCAGCTCCGCGCTGGCGAAGTCGCGCATGCGCTGGCTCAGTTGCAGGCGTTCGCGCAGGGGTTCAGGCGTGGCCGCATCGGCCGTCCACTCGGCCACCGGCCGTGCGCTTTGCAGCAGGGCCAGGTGGCCATTGACGGCCTGCGCGTAGTAGCCCAGGGTGCTGCAGCCGCTGGTCAGGCACACGGTGGCTGCCGCCAGCAGCAGCGCGCCCAGCAAGCCGCCGGCGGCCATCAGCCAATGCCTCTTGCGCAACACGGGCTCACACCGCGGCCACTTCCACCAGGCAGTCGTAGAACGACGGGCCGCGGCCGATGTCGGTCAACTGCTGGTGCGTCAGTTCGTTGACATTGGTGCTGTTCAGACCCAACTTTCGCCACCAGATGCCCAGGCCGTTGACCACGCCGGGGCGCGCGCGTTCGCACACCGCCGCTTTGGCCCGGTACTCGCCACGGCTGTTGAAGACGCGCACCGTGGCCCCGTCGGTGATGCCGCGCGCGCCGGCATCCTGCGGATGCATTTCCACCAGTGGCTCGCGCTCGCTGGCACGCAGGCTGTCCACATTGACGAAGCTGCTGTTGAGAAAGTGGCGCGCCGGCGGCGAAATCATGGCCAGCGGGTAGCGCGCGGCCAGCGTGGGTGCCGACTGGGCCGATTCGTAGTTGGGCACGAAGTCGGCCACACCCAGGCCCGGCGGGTCGGCCAGCGCGCGGCCCGTGGGGTTGGGAAAACCGCCTTCTGCAAACGGCGCTTCGCGCACCGGCAGTCGGCACCAGCCCTGCTGATCCATCAGGCGCGGGTCGATGTGGCTGGGCTCGAAGGCCTGGCGCGCCATCGTCTCGTCGCTGTCGGCAAAGCAGGGTTCGTCGAAGCCCATGCGCGCTGCCAGCGCACGAAAGATCGCCGCATTGCTGAGCGCCTGCCCCAGCGGCGCGATGGCCGGGCGGTTGAGCAGCGCCCAGGTGTGGCCGTAGGCGCGGTGGGCGTCCCAGTGTTCGAGCTGGGTGGTGGCCGGCAGCACGTAGTCGGCATAGTCGGCGGTGTCGGTCTGGAAGTGTTCCAGCACCACGGTGAACAGGTCTTCGCGGGCAAAGCCGCGCACCACCTGGGCGCTGTCGGGCGCCACGGCCACGGGGTTGCTGTTGTAGACCACCACCGCTTCGACGCGCGGGCCGAAGCCGGGGCTGGATTCGCGCTGCAGGTCGTCGCCGATGGTGACCATGTTGATGGTACGGGGCTTGGCGCCGCCAAGCAGGTCGGGCCGCTGCAGCCAGGCGTCGCGTCGCGCCGGCTTGAACCAGCCCGAACTGCTCAACAGCAGGCCACCCGCGCGGTGTCGCCACGCGCCCACCAGGCAAGGCAGCATCGCAATCAGGCGCACCGCGCTGCCGCCACCGTGCACGCGCTGCATGCCGTAGTTCAGGCGGATGGCGGCGGGGCGTGTCTGCGCGTAGGCACGCGCCAACTCACGCACGGTGTCGGCCGTGATGCCGCACACCGCGGCGGCGCGTTCGGGCGGCCACTGCAGGGCGCGATCGCGCAGCGCGGGCCAGCCTTGCACGTGGCGGTCGATGTAGTCCTGGTCCAGCCAGGCGTGGGCAATCAACTCGTGCATCAGGCCCAGCGCCAGCGCGCCATCGGTGCCGGGCAACAGGGCGATGTGCTGGTGGCACTTCTCGGCCGTTTCCGTGCGCCGGGGGTCGATGCAGACGAGTCGCGCGCCGGCACGTTTGGCCTGCTGCGCCAGGTTCCAGAAATGCAGGTTGGAGGTGATCGAGTTGCTGCCCCAGATCAGGATCAGCCGGCTTTCGGCAAACCACTCCAGGTGCATGCCCACGGGGCTGCCGTAGGTGGCGGTGAGCGCTTCGCTGCCGGCACTGCTGCAGATGGTGCGATCCAGCAGGCTGGCGCCCAGCTTGTGAAAGAAGCGCGCCGCCATGCCGTCGCCCTGCACCAGGCCCATGGTGCCGGCGTAGCTGTAAGGCAGGATGGCCTGCGGGTCACGCGCCGCAATAGCTTTCAGGCGGGCGGCGATGTCGTCCAGTGCCGCATCCCAGCTCACGGGTTCGAAGCGCCCCTCGCCCTTCTGGCCGATGCGCCGCAGCGGCGTCAGCACCCGCCCGGGGTGGTAGGTGCGTTCGGCATAACGGCTGACCTTGGTGCACAGCACGCCCTGCGTGGGCGGGTGGTCCGGATCGCCGGCCACGCGGATCACACGGCCACCCTGCACGGTGACGTGCAAGGCGCAGGTGTCGGGGCAATCGTGCGGGCAGGCGGCCTGCACGAAGTGGCTGGGTTCGGAAGGGTCTGGAGTCATGGCGCCGACTGTGCCACAGGGTCCCACACCCTCGCAGCGCAGGTTCAATGGGCCTCAAGCCAACGGGCACGGCACGATGCGCTTCAACCGGGAGCAGGTGCGATCGCGCCCACGCGCCACGCTGACTCAGCCCACCTGGGCCGCAGGCCATGCCGCCTGCGCCGGCCGCAAGCGAATCGAGTTCCCCATCTTCAAACTGACGATGGCCACCGGGTCGAGGACGCGCGCAGGCCACGGTTGGGCCTGCGCGGCATCCGGCAAGCCTTCCACCTCTCGCCAGACTTGCGGAGAACGGGAGTGGCCACGGTGCCTTCGGCACAGATCCGCTTAAGTTCGCATAAGGCCGGATGCGGGGCTCGACCGGCTCCGCGTCCCGGGCGTTCACTCCTTGACCGGCAGGACGTGGATGGCCTTGATGACGAGTTCCACCGTGTCCCCCACTGCCAGTTGCAGGTCGTCCACCGATTCGGTGGTCAGCACGGACGACATCTTGGAGGGTTCGGGCACATCGAACTTGACCAGGGCCATCACATCCCCTCGTTTCACCGAGGTGACCTTGGCGACGATGCGGTTGCGGGCGCCGTACTTCATGAAGGGCTCCTCGTGTCAGCAGGCTCTTACCAAGCCAGCGTCTTGGTGTCTGCGCGAAACAGGACGTCATTGACGGACTTGACCGTGGCGACTTCCGCCCCTTCGATGAGATCGGACGCCGCGATGCCGGTGGCCTTCATGCAGACCGGGCAAATCAGCACCTTGCCTCCGGCTGCCTGGAATTCGCGGACCATGTCGTGCACGGTTCGGCCAAACTGCTCTGCCCGCACGTCGGCCTTGTTCTTGTGGAACATCGGCGTGGCCTGGACATTCACGAACAGGACTGCCGGGTGCCCCTGTTTCAGCGCAAAGTTGGTCCCGAAGAAGGCGGCCATGGCCACTTTCCAGGGGTCTTCGTTGGTGACGCTCATGAACAAGGGCGACTTGTCCTGAGCATGGCCAACCAGGGGTGCGAGCAGGGCCACCCACCCGAAGACGATGGCCAGCAGGAGTTTGCGCCCGGGGCGCAGGCAAGAAAGGGACATGGCGAGTTCCTCGCGGGGCGGACAGGGCCGCGCTTTGCCCGTCCGACGCGTTGCAGGCGTGCCGGGGCGGGTTCTCAACGCGCGCATCCTGCGCAGCAGAACATGGTGCCGGACGACGAGGGCATCGTGCGGTGATGGACAGCCATCGGGCGAGTGACTCAGCAAGCACCCGACGGTGCCGGTCCTTCGAAGACCTGGCAACCACGGCGCTATTGAAGCCGCTCGCGCTCACGACGCCTTGAGTCAAATCAATTCGCGTGTCCGCGTGCCGATGAAACGCTCATCGCGGTGTGCCGCCGGCGACCACCAGCTCGTGCCAGCCGGTCGCGGGGTCGGGCTCGCGGCTGAACTGCCAGCCGGGTAAGGGCGCCAGCAGCACCTCGGCCGTCGTGCGCACGATGCAACCGTAGGCCACGTGGCCGCCCAGCACCCGACCCTGGGCATCGGCAAGGCTCAGGTGCAGGTGCGAATGATCGATACCGACCGAACCCGAGAGGGTCAGGAGTTCCGTGTCACCCTCGACGTGCTGCGCGCTCG
>DAORNK010000097.1:0-12432 GCA_035440985.1 Rubrivivax sp.
CCGGCGTCAGCTGCGCCGCCAGTGCCGCAAGGGCGGCATCCACGACGGCGTCGCCCAGCAGGCCACGTCGTGCCTCCAGTTCGGCCATCGCGGCGCGGATCGACGCAGGGTCCTCCATGGGCCGGGCTTGTCTCCTCTGGGGCGCGATGTTACGGCCCGCCCCGTACTCCTGGATCGGTTCGCAGGGCGCATCTGCTGATGCGTTACCCACACTTGGCGACAATCGCCGCTCGCCCTAACCTGCCACCTTTGTGCAGCCCGCCTGGAGAGACCCATGTCCGAACCCACCCGCCGCTTCGAAACCCTGGCCGTACACGCCGGCTATTCACCCGATGCCACCAAGGCCGTGGCCGTGCCGCTGCACCAGACGGTGGCCTACGCCTTCGACAGCGCGCAGCACGGCGCCGACCTGTTCGACCTGAAGGTGCCGGGCAACATCTACACGCGCATCATGAACCCCACGCAGGACGTGCTGGAGCAGCGCGTGGCTGCGCTGGAAGGCGGCATCGCCGCGCTGGCGCTGGCTTCGGGGCAGGCGGCGGTGACCTACGCCATCCAGACCATCGCCGAGGCGGGCGACAACATCGTCGCCACCACGGGCCTGTACGGCGGCACCTACAACCTCTTTGCGCACACGCTGCCGCAGTACGGCATCCAGGCGCGCTTCTTCGACTACCGCCAGCCCGATCGACTCGAGACGCTGATCGACGCGCGCACCAAGGCCGTGTTCGTCGAATCGCTGGGCAACCCCCAGGGCAACGTGAGCGACATCGCGCGCCTGGCCGAGCTGGCGCACCGCCACGGCGTGCCGCTGATTGTGGACAACACCGTGCCCACGCCCTACCTGTGCCGGCCCATCGAGCACGGCGCCGACATCGTCGTGCACTCGCTCACCAAGTACCTGGGCGGCCACGGCACCAGCCTGGGCGGCGCCATCGTCGACAGCGGCAAGTTCCCCTGGGCGCAGCACAAGGCCCGCTTCAAGCGCCTGAACGAACCGGATGTGTCCTACCACGGCGTCGTCTACACCGAAGCGCTGGGCCCGGCCGCCTACATCGGCCGCGCGCGCGTGGTGCCGCTGCGCAACATGGGCGCGGCCATCTCGCCCTTCAACGCCTGGCTGATCCTGCAGGGCATCGAGACCGTGGCACTGCGCGTGGAGCGCATCAGCGCCAACGCGCTGGCCGTGGCGCGCCACCTGCAAGGCCACCCCAAGGTGGGCTGGGTCAACTACGCCGGGCTGCCGACCCACCCCGATCACGCCCTGGTGGCCAGGTACCTCTCGGGCCAGGCCTCGGGCCTGCTCACCTTCGGCGTCAAGGCCGCGCCGGGTGCGGGGCGCGAAGCCGGTGCGCGCTTCCTGGACGGGCTGCAGCTCTTCACGCGGCTCGTGAACATCGGCGACGCCAAGAGCCTGGCCACGCACCCGGCCTCCACCACGCACCGCCAGCTCTCGCCCGCCGAACTGGCCCAGTCGGGTGTCGGCGAAGACGCGGTGCGGCTGTCCGTGGGCATCGAGCACATCGACGACCTGCTGGCCGATCTGGACCAGGCGCTGGCGGCCGTCTGAGGCTGCCTGGATCGGCCACCTCGAAACTGCGGTGGCCGCATCAGCAAATCTGAAGTCGTTCGTTGGCGGCAAGGGGCGGGCTTCCTAGGATGCGTGGACCTCATCGAATCCACACACCCGGACCCGCACATGAACTGGATCGACCACCGACAACGACAACACAGCACCCTGCTCCTTGTGCTGTCTTTGGCCACCTTGGCAGCCCTGCCGGCGCCCACCGCCTGGGCGCAGAAGCAGGTGACTCTGCTCAACGTCAGCTACGACCCCACACGCGAGCTGTACGTCGAGTTCAACAAGGCCTTCGCCACGCAATGGCAGAAGAAGACGGGCGAGGTGCTCACCGTCAAGCAGAGCCACGGTGGCTCGGGCAAGCAGGCGCGTTCGGTCATCGACGGGCTGGAGGCCGATGTCGTGACGCTGGCGTTGGCCTACGACATTGACGTGCTGAACAGGAACGGTGGGCTGATCCCGGCCGACTGGCAGAAGCGCCTGCCGCAGAACAGCAGCCCCTACACCAGCACCATCGTCTTTCTGGTGCGCAAGGGCAACCCCAAGGGCATCAAGGACTGGGACGACCTCGTCAAGCCCGGCGTCTCGGTGGTCACGCCCAACCCCAAGACCAGCGGCGGTGCACGCTGGAACTACCTGGCGGCCTGGGGCTACGCGTTGAAGAAGTTCGGCAACGACGCGGCCAAGGCGGAGAAGTTCGTCGCCGACCTCTTCAAGAACGTGCCCGTGCTCGACAGCGGCGCGCGCGGCTCGCTCCTCACCTTCACCGAGCGCGGCGTGGGCGACGTCTTCCTGTCGTGGGAGAACGAGGCCTTCCTCGCGGTCAAGGAACTGGGCCCGACGAAGTTCGAGATCGTGGTGCCGTCCTTGAGCATCCTGGCCGAGCCGCCGGTGACGGTGGTCGACAAGAACGTCGACCGCCGTGGGTCCCGCGCCGTGGCCCAGGCCTACCTGGAGTACCTCTACACACCCGAGGGCCAGGAGATCGCGGCCAGCCACTACTACCGCCCGCGGGACGCCAAGGTGGCCGCCAAGCACGCCAGCACCTTCAACCTGAAGGTCAACCTGTTCACCATCGACGACATCTTCGGCGGCTGGAGCAAGGCGCAGGCCGAGCACTTCAACGACGGCGGCAGCTTCGACCGCATCTACACGAAGAAGTGACTTGGGGGCGCGGCGCTCCGCCTGCCCACCGGGAAGGAGGGTCAGGCGGGGCAAAGCCCACCGCCTGACTTCACTCATTCGTTTTTCGCATGAGCAGCCGTGTTTTGCTTCGTTGCTGCGCTGCAGCGTGGCTTCTAGAGTCGCGCCCCGAACCCAACTTCCCGGAGTGACCCGTGCCTCTCAGCCGCCGCCGTGTCCTGCGCTTTCTGCCCGTGGTGGCCTTCGTCGCGGCCCTGCCGGGCTTGTTGGCCGCCGGAACCGCCCATGCAGCCGGCCAGACCTTGCTCAACGTCAGCTACGACGTGAGCCGGGAGTTCTACAAGGACTACAACGCCGCCTTCGCTGCGCACTGGAAGAAGACCACCGGCAATGACGTGACGCTGAACCAGAGCCACGGCGGCAGCAGCCGCCAGGCACGCAGCGTGGTGGACGGGCTGGAGGCCGACGTCATCACGATGAACCAGCACAACGACATCGACATCCTGCACACCCGCGGCGGCCTGGTGCCGGCCGACTGGGCCAAGCGGCTGCCGAACAATGCCTCGCCCACCACGAGCATCAGCGTGATCCTGGTGCGCAAGGGCAACCCCAAGGCCATCCGCGACTGGACCGACCTGGGCCGCAGCGGCCTGAGCGTGATCATCCCCAACCCCAAGACGAGCGGCAACGGCCGCTACACCTACCTGGCGGCCTGGGGCGCGGCCGTCACCGGCGGCGTGAGCCCCGGCGCGGCGAAGGCCCTGGTGACGCGCATCTTCGCCAACGTGCCGGTGCTGGACGGTGGCGGCCGCGGTGCCACCACCACCTTCGCGCAACGCAACCTGGGTGATGCGCTGGTCACCTTCGAAAGCGAAGTGCCGCTGATCACGCGCGAGTTCGGCGACCACTTCGAGGTCATCTACCCGGCCCGCACCATCCTGGCCGAGAACCCCGTGAGCGTGGTCGACAAGGTGGTCGACAAGAAGGGCACGCGCAAGCTGGCCGAGGCCTACCTGCAGTACCTGTACAGCGACGCGGGGCAGGAGATTGCGGCGAAGTTCAACCTGCGCCCGCGTTCTCCCAAGGTGTTGGCCAAGTACGCCAAGGCCTTCCCGAAGGTCAACACCTTCACGGTCGATGATGTCTTTGGCGGTTGGACCAAGGCCCAGAAGGACCACTTCAACGACGGCGCGCTGTACGACCAGGTCATCGCCTCGGCAAAGGCGCGCTGAATGCTTCTTCGCCGTACGCTGCTCAAGCGCCACAGCGTGCTGCCGGGTTTCGACCTGGCGCTGGGCTTCGCGCTGCTCTACATCAGCCTGATCGTGCTGATCCCGCTGTCGGCGGCGTTCCTCAAGACCTTCACGATGACGTGGCAGCAGTTCCTGGACGCCACCACCACGCCGCGCGTGCTGGCCTCTTACCGGCTGACCTTTGGCGCCAGCTTCCTGGCCGCGCTGCTCAACGCCGTGTTCGGGCTGATCGTGGCCTGGGTGCTGGTGCGCTACAGGTTTCCCTTCAAGCGCCTGATCGACGCGCTGGTGGACCTGCCCTTTGCGCTGCCCACGGCCGTGGCTGGCATCGCACTCACGGCCATATGGGCGCAAAACGGCTCGCTGGGGCAGTACCTGCCCTTCAAGGTGAGCTACACGCCGCTGGGGGTCTGGGTGGCGCTGGTCTTCATCGGCCTGCCCTTTGTCGTGCGCACGGTGCAACCGGTTCTGGAAGACGTCAACCGCGAACTGGAAGAGGCCGCCGCCACGCTGGGTGCCAACCGGCTGCAGACCTTTCGGCACGTGATCTTTCCGATCGTGATGCCGGCGCTGCTGACGGGCTTTGCCCTGGCCTTTGCCCGCGCGCTGGGTGAGTACGGCAGCGTGATCTTCATCGCCGGCAACATGCCGATGGTGAGCGAGATCACACCGCTGCTGATCATCACCAAGCTGGAACAGTACGACTACGCTGGTGCCACCGCCATCGCCGTGGTGATGCTGGTGGCGGCCTTTGCGCTGTTGCTGCTGATCAACCTGCTGCAGAGCTGGGGGCGCAAACGGCAGGGGGGGCTGGCATGAACACCGCCACGCTCGCCGCCCCGGCGGCGGCCGGCGCTGCACCACGCCGCATCCGGCACGCCACGGCCGAGGCACCCTGGGTGCGCGCGCTGCTGATCAGCTTGGCGCTGGGCTTCATGACATTGTTCCTGTTCGTGCCGCTGGTCACGGTGTTCTACGAGGCCTTCAAGAAGGGCTGGGACGTCTACCTGGCCGCCATCACCGAACCCGACGCGCTGAGTGCGATCAAGCTGACGTTGATCGCCGCCGCCATCAGCGTGCCGCTGAACCTGGTCTTCGGCCTGGCCGCAGCCTGGGCGATTGCCAAGTTCGAGTTCCATGGCAAGAACCTGCTGCTGACGCTGATCGACCTGCCCTTCTCGGTGAGCCCGGTGATCGCCGGTCTGATCTATGTGCTGGTGTTCGGCATGCAGGGCTGGTTCGGTTCGTGGTTGATCGACAACGACCTGAAGATCATCTTCGCCGTGCCCGGCATCGTGCTGGCCACGGTCTTCGTCACTTTTCCCTTCGTGGCGCGCGAGCTGATCCCGCTGATGCAGGCGCAGGGCATCGAGCAGGAGGAAGCCGCGCGCGTGCTGGGCGCCAACGGCTGGCAGATGTTCTGGCGCGTGACCCTGCCCAACGTCAAGTGGGCACTGCTGTATGGCGTAATCCTGTGCAACGCGCGCGCCATGGGCGAGTTCGGCGCCGTCAGCGTGGTGTCGGGCCACATCCGTGGGCAGACCAACACCATGCCGCTGCACATCGAGATCGTCTACAACGAGTACCAGTTCGCGGCCGCCTTCGCGGTGGCCTCGCTGCTGGCGCTGCTGGCGCTCGTCACCCTGGTGCTGAAGTACGTGGTCGAGCAGCGCGTGAAGCAGCAGATGCGCGCCGATGGCGACCGCCACGAATAGCCCCGCAAGACACGGAACAGCCGCCATGAGCATCGAAGTACGCAACCTGAACAAGGCTTTCGGCAAGACGATCGTCTGCGACAACCTGAACCTGGACATCCCGGCCGGCGAGCTGGTGGCGCTGCTGGGGCCTTCGGGTTCCGGCAAGACCACGCTGCTGCGCATCCTGGCCGGCCTGGAGGTGCCCGATTCGGGCAATGTGCTGTTTCATGGCGAGGACGCCACGAGCACGGACGTGCGCGAACGCAACGTGGGCTTCGTGTTTCAGCACTACGCGCTGTTCGGCCATCTGAGCATCTTCGAGAACGTGGCCTTCGGGCTGCGCGTGCGACCCAAGTCGACGCGCCCCGGCGCAGCCGAGATCCGCAGCAAGGTGATGCAGCTGCTCAAGCTGGTGCAGCTCGACTGGCTGGCCGACCGCTACCCGCACCAGCTCAGCGGCGGCCAGCGCCAGCGCATCGCGCTGGCCCGTGCCTTGGCGGTGGAGCCCAAGGTGCTGCTGCTGGACGAACCCTTCGGAGCGCTGGACGCCAAGGTGCGAAAGGAACTGCGGCGCTGGCTGCGTCGCCTGCACGACGAGGTGCACGTGACCAGCGTCTTCGTCACCCATGACCAGGAAGAGGCGATGGAGGTCGCCGACCGGATCGTCGTGATGAACGAAGGCCGCATCGAGCAGGTGGGTTCGCCCGACGAGGTCTACGACCACCCGGCCACGCCCTTCGTGCTGCAGTTCCTGGGCGACGTGAACCTGTTTCATGGCCGCACCGAGCACGCACCTGGCGGCGCCACGGCGGGCAGCAACGTGGTGTATGTGCGCCCGCACGAGTTGGAGATCCTGGCCGAACCCGGCGCGGACACCTGGCCCGTGACCCTGAGCCAGACGCTGACGGTGGGCGCACACATGCGCATCGAGTTCAAGCGCGACGGCGCCGACGGCTACCTGGACGTGGAACTGCTGCGCAGCGAGTACACCGCCTTGCGCGACCAGCTGCGGCTGGAGCGTGGCAGCCGGGTGTTCCTGCGGCCGCGCAAGGTCACGCGCTTCGAGGTCGCGAGCCCAACCTGACGGCACCCGGTGCGCCAGCCCTTACCCGGCGATCACCTCGCCGGGGGCCGTGGACAGCGCGCGCTGCACCACTTCGCGCGTCAGCGAAGGCGCGAAGGTGTGGATGAAGTCGTAGACGTAGCCGCGCAGCCAGGCGCCGCGCTTGATGGCCACGCGCGTCGTGTTGATGGCAAACAGGTGGCGCGCATCCAGGGCCACCAGATGGGTGTCGCGCGCTTCGTCGAACGCCACCGAGGCGATCACGCCGACCCCGATGCCCAGATCCACGTAGGTCTTGATGACGTCGGCATCCATCGCTGACAACACGATGTCCACCTGCAGGCCGGCATGGCCGAAAGCCTCATCGATATGGCTGCGACCGGTGTAGCCGGGCTCGTAGGTGATCAAGGGAAACTGCGCCAAGCGTTGCAGACTCAGGGCCTGACCCGCAGCGGCTTCCTGCGCCAGCGGATGCTGTGGCGGCACCACCACCACGTGCGTCCAGCGGTAGCAGGGCAGGGCCACCAGCTCGGGGTAGTCGGCCAGGGCTTCGGTGGCCACACCCAGGTCGGCCTGACCGCTGAGCACCAGTTCAGCAATCTGCCGCGGCGAACCCTGCTGCAGGTGCAGGCCGACTTCAGGGTGCGAAATCCGGAAATCCCGCACCGCCGTGGGCAAGGCGTAGCGCGCCTGCGTGTGGGTGGCCGCCACACTCAACAGGCCACGGTCGGCCTGGGCAAAGTCGGCACCGGCGCGCCGCAGGTTGTCGGCCTCCTGCAACAAGCGCTCGATGATGGGCAGCACCGCCTCACCAGGGGGCGTCAACCCCGTGAAGCGGCGGCCGACGCGCACGAAGAGCTCGACGCCCAGCTCCTCTTCCAGCTCCTTGATCTGTCGGCTCACGCCTGGCTGGGAGGTGTGCAGCGTTTCGGCAACGAGCGTCAGGTTGAGGCCTTGGCGAACCGTCTCGCGCACGGATCGCAATTGCTGGAAGTTCATTCGTCGGCCGTTTTGCAAGAAAGACCTGCGAGTGTCGGCAACAAGTGGCCGCCCAGGCAAGGAAGAAGGCGTACTGAGCTTATGAGGAATCTGTCACTGATGGCCAGCAGGCCCATTTCCAGCGTGAGCCCGAAGGGCTCGGACCGATCGGCAGCGGCAGGTTCCTCCGAACGCCCGGTCGAGCCGTCCAGTGCCGCACAGGTCTCGCCTTCGGCGGTTGCCGCCGGTGGCTTGACCCGTTCACCTTGCAGCGCGGGTCGGATAAGTCTGTCGGTGGTTGGCCTTTTCGGAGTAGCCGAACATCACCTGTCCATCGAGATGGCATCTGCACGGCACCACGCACCCGCTCACCACGGTGAGGTTGGAGCCCCGGGCGCAAGCTTTGGCGTACCGAGTGCAGTTGCTCGAAGTCATGGCGCGTGACCGTCGCCCGCGCAGGGCGAGTGTCACGACACTCCAGTGCCCATGGCCAGGAACAAGGTGTACCGGGCTCATATGCTTGCGCCCAGTCCGGCGCTGCGCCTGCGGGCGTGTTGCCCTGGGGCGGCCGCCATAATGCGCGACCGTGCGAACCGCACCGGACAAAGGAGCCAGGCATGATCTCTCGCAGAATGATTTCGGTCCTCGCCATCGGCGTGCTGGGCCTGGGCGCCGCACCCGCGTGGGCGGATGACTACCAGGACACGATCAGGAACTTCAAGAAGGCCGAAGTCACCGGCAAGTTCTTCTCCGGCGCCCACGGCTATGCCGTGTTCCCCACCATTGGCAAGGGGGGCGCGGTGGTCGGCGGCGCCTTCGGCCGCGGCCGCGTGTTCGAGAAGGGCCGCTACATCGGCGACGTGGCGATGACGCAGCTCTCGCTGGGCTTCCAGCTTGGCGGCCAGGGTTTCAGCCAGATCATCTTCTTCGAGAACGAGGCGGCGCTGAAGGAGTTCACCAAGGGCGAGTACGAGTTCGGCGCCGAGGCCTCGGCCGTGGCCATCACGCTGTCGGCCGGCGCCAAGGCCGGCTCGACTGGCGCGGCGGCCACCGCCAGCGCGGACCAGCACACCGCCAAGGTGGCCGGCGTCTACAACAACGGCATGGCCACCTTCACCATCGTCAAGGGCGGTGCCATGTACGAAGCCGCCGTCGCCGGCCAGAAGTTCCGCTACAAGCCCAAGGCAGCCGCCAAGGCCAAGGCTGCTTCAGCCGCCAAGTAAGGCTCCGGGGCAGGGGCGGCGGGCTTGCCCGTCGCCCCTGTGAACCGCGCGCCCTGTCTGCGCGGGTGCTCAGGGCTGCGGCGGTGCGGCCGCCACCTTGGCCGCCATCGCATCGCGCAGCTTCTTCAGCCGCTCGCGCGGGTCTTCCTGCGATCTGGCCTCGTGCAGCTTCATCTCGGCGATGAAGCGGCTGGGCACACCCGCCACCGTGCTGCGGCCCTTCTTGCGGCGCTTGAGCGTGCTGACCATCAGCGTGTGGCGGGCGCGCGTGATGCCCACGTACATCAGGCGGCGCTCTTCCTGCAGCCGCTCGGGCGTCATCGCCTCGCCGGCGCTGTCGGCGCTGGAGAACGGCAGCAGGCCTTCGTTGATGCCGGCCAGCACCACATGCGGCCACTCCAGGCCCTTGGCGGCGTGCAGGGTGGACAAGGTCACCACATCCTGCTCTTCCCCGCGTTCGGCCAGGCTGATGATGACGCTGATGGTCTGCGCCACCTGCAGCACGCTGCTGCGTTCACTCTCGAAGCTGCCGCCCTCCTGCGTGATCTCGCCACCGCAGCGGCGCGCGATCCAGTCCACGAAGTCCAGCACGTTGGCCCAGCGCGCCGCGGCGAGCTTTTCGCTGTCTTCACTGTCGAAGAGAAACTGCTCGTAGCCGATGTCCTTCAGCCACCCCAGCAGCAGTGCCTGGGCGTCTTCGCGGCCCGAGGTGCGCACCGCGCGGTGCTGGAGCTCATTCACCTCGCGGCCGAAGCCGTGCAGGGATTCGATGGCCTTGCCCTTGAGTACGGCGTTCAGGTTGGGCGAAAACAACGCCTCGAAGAGGCTCGTCTTCCACTGCGCCGCAAACTCGCCCAGCGAGCCCAGCGTCTGATGGCCGATGCCGCGCCTGGGCGTGGTCACCGCACGCAGGAAGGCAGGGTCGTCGTCCTGGTTGACGAGCAGGCGCAACCAGGCACACAGGTCCTTGATCTCGGCGCGGTCGAAGTAGCTCTGCCCGCCGCTGACCTTGTACGGGATCTGCGCCGCGCGCAGTTTCTGTTCGAACACCCTGGCCTGGTGGTTGGCGCGGTACAGCACGGCAAAGTCGCTGAACTTCAGGCCCCCGCCGGCCGTGGTGTGACCACCCCGCAGGCTCTGGATGCGCGCGACGGCGCGTTCGGCTTCGTGTTCTTCGCCGTCGCATTCGACGATGCGCACCGGCTCACCGTCGCCCAGTTCACTCCACAGCTTCTTCTCGTAGAGCTTGGGGTTGTGCGCGATGAGCGCGTTGGCGGCGCGCAGGATGTGGCCGGTGCTGCGGTAGTTCTGCTCCAGCGGGATGACCCGCAGCTGCGGGTAGTCGTGCGGCAGGCGCTTCAGGTTTTCGATGGTCGCACCGCGCCAGCCGTAGATGCTCTGGTCGTCGTCGCCCACAGCCGTGAAGATGCCCTTCTCACCGGCCAGTTGCCGGAGCAACTCGTACTGCACGGCGTTCGTGTCCTGGTACTCGTCGACCAGGATGTGCCTGAACTGCTGCTGCCAGCGCGTGCGCACGGCTTCATCGCGTTGCAGCAGCTTCAGCGGCAGCTGGATCAGGTCGTCGAAATCCACCGCCTGGTAGGCCTGCAGCCGCTCCTGGTACAGCCGCATCACGCGTGCCGCCACGCCTTCGTCGTCGTTGCCGGCAGCGGCTGCGGCGCCGGCGGCGTCCAGCCCCTGGTTCTTCCACAGGCTGATGGCCCATTGCCAGCGGCGGGCCAGCGCGTTGTCGGTGCAGGCGCCGGCGTCGCGCAGCACACCCAGCACGTCGTCGGCATCCAGGATGCTGAAGTTGGGCTTCAGGCCCACGCGCTCGCCATCCGTGCGCAGCAGGCGCACGCCCAGGCTGTGGAAGGTGCTCACCGCCAGATCCTTGGCGGCCTTGGGGCCGACCAGGGCCTTGGCGCGTTCGCGCATCTCGGCCGCCGCCTTGTTGGTGAAGGTGATGGCGGCGATCTGGCGTGGCTCCAGCCCCGATTGCAACAGGCGCGCGATCTTGTGCACGATGACGCGCGTCTTGCCCGATCCCGCCCCGGCCAGCACCAGACAGGGCCCGGCCAGATGGTGCACAGCTTCGAGCTGGGCCCGGTTGAGGCCGGTGGAGTGCGGTGGCGCAGGCATGGGGCGGCGGATGATAGCCGCCGCGTTCACACCATGAAGCCCAGATCGCGGCGTGCCGCGTCGAAGCGGGCGAGGTTGGGGAAGATGTCGGCCAGTTGCCCGGCCGACAGACCGAACCAGGCGCCCAGCGTGGCCGCGTACTGGTCCACCGAAGTCTCCGGCAGCAGCGCGCCGTTGCCCAGTTGGTCTGCACTGCCGTCGAAGTTGTTGTTGTTGGCGTTCTTCACGGCCAGCGTCGGGAAGCGCGCGTACAGGTCGCCGCCCCTGACCGCACCGCCCATCACGAAGTGGTGGCTGCCCCAGCCGTGGTCGGTGCCGTCGCCGTTGCTCGTGAAAGTGCGGCCGAAGTCGCTGGCGGTGAAGGTGGTGACGTTGCCGCGGGCATTCAGCGCACCCAGTGCGGTGTCGAAGTAGCGCAGGGCGTGCGCCAGCTGGGCCATCAGGTTGGCCTGGTTGCGGTTCTGCAGGTCGTGCGTGTCGAAGCCGCCGATGCTGACGAAGAAGACCTGGCGCCGCGCCCCGGTGGCACCGCTGAGCGCCGCCTCCACCATCCGCGCCACGACCTGCAGTTGTTGCGCCACCGGGTTGAAGGCATTGGCCCCGGTGAGCGGGTTCGGGTACTGCAGCTTGGGGTCGGCGTTGGCGTTGTAGGTACCCGTGGCCGGTGCGGTGCCGAACGCGGGGTTGCTGGCCGGCTTGAGCGCATTGCGCAGCGTGGCTTCCGCGTCGATGGAACGCTGCGCAACGGCGGCCAGATCGGCCTGGAAGACGTGCGTGCCACGGGGGCTGGCCACCACCCGTTCGAGTGCGCTGGCGACCGCGGTCGAACCGAAGACCTGGCCCGCCGCGTTGGCACCCAGACGGATCGCCCCGCCGGGGCTTACCTGGTAGGGCTGCACGCCCTGGCCGCTGAGCCAGACGGCGTTGCCCGAGGCCGAAACCGAGGTGAACACGGCCCGGGTGTTCATCGATGCCAGCACATCGCCCATGCGCCCGCCCCAGCCACGTGTGGCGCCTTCCGGCGCCAACGCCTGCCAGGTGCTGACCTGGTCGTTGTGGGAAAACAGCCGCGCCGGCCGCGGATGCGTGGCCTGCGCGTACTGCGCCTTGCTCGTCGGCATCACGAGCGGACCCACGTTGGGCACGATGGCCAGCCGACGCTCGCTGTTGAACATCGTCTGCAGCGTGCTCATCAGCGGGTGCAGCGCGAAGCTGCGGCCGGTGTTCTGGCCGGCGGCATTGAGCGCGGCCAGCGGCAGCACGCCGCCTAGCCGCGCCGGCGAACCCGCGGCAGCAGTGCCGACGGGCGCCGTACCCGGGGCAGCCAGCGCGATCGGGTCGGGTGCCTGGTTGC
>DAORNK010000098.1:0-6322 GCA_035440985.1 Rubrivivax sp.
AAAGATCACCTGATCCACCGCCAGCTCGCGCACCAGGCGATCCAACTCGGCCTCGGCGTAGATGGGGATGCCCTGCGGGTAGAGCTCGCCGGCCAGCACGGCCGGGTAGCTGGTCTCGGGTGTCGCCCCGGTGCCGTGGGTGAGCGAATCGCCCACCGCCAGCACTGGCGCGCCGGCGGGCACCGGCCGGCCGCGGATGGGGGCGCGGCTGCAGCCAACCAGCAGCGACGAAGCCCCCAAGCACAGGCAGGCCAGACTGGCGCGGCGGTCCATCGGGGTCATTCGTTGTGCCCTGGGCGGCGGCGATGTGCTGGAATCACGGCCAGGGAGCGTACAACGAGAAGAGCACCATGAGCCAAGTCCTGATCCATGAGTACCTGGCCGAGCTGAGCCGGCTGCGGCAGGCCAGCGGCAGCAGTCGCGAGACCATCGTGCGCGAGGCCTTCAAGGACCTGCTCAAGGGATGGGGCCGTGCGCAGGACCTGGTGTTCCTGGCCGAGTACCCGCTGAAACCTCCTTCGCCGCGTTGAGTACCGGCCGTTCGTCGCCCAGACTCTGTTCGACTCGCCGCTCTTCATTGATCGGCGTTCGGGTGTCGACGACTTCTTCCCCGCTGCATCCGACTCATCGAACAGGCTTATCGCGATGATTGGCATCTCGACGCCAAAGCCTTTTTCGGTATTGGCCGCACAGACACCAGTGGACTTGCACGTCAAGGGCGCAGGTTCGGGCGCCAGCTACTTCTCGCTCTTCCGGTATGGGCCAGACGGCACCCGCCACTACAGCATTACCGACTGGGCGCTGAAGCAGTTCCAGCAGCACTACTACCCTGGCAAGGGCCGCAAGCCGGCGGCCATCAGCAAGGAAGCCATCTTCCATTACGTCTACGCCGTGCTGCACGACCCGGTCTACCGCGAGACCTACGCGCAGAACCTGCAGCGCGAATTCCCGCGCATCCCGCTCTACGGCAGCACGGTGGCGCACTTCGAGCAATGGGCCGCCTGGGGCGCCGAGCTGATGGCGCTGCACATCGGCTACGAGGCCGTCGAGCCCTGGCCGCTGCAGCGCAGCGACACGCCCGACACCAAGGCCCGCGCCGCCGGGCAGGCGCCGAAGTGCATCCTGAAAAGCGAGCCCGAGGCCGGCCGCATCCTGGTGGACAGCGAAACCGTGCTCGCCGGCATCCCGCCCGCGGCCTGGACCTACCGGCTGGGCAACCGCAGCGCGCTGGACTGGGTGCTCGACCAGCACAAGGAAAAGAAGCCCAAGGACCCGACGATCCGCGAGAAGTTCGACACCTACCGCTTTGCCGACCACAAGGAACGTGTCATCGACCTGCTGGCCCGCGTGGCGCGCGTGAGCGTGGAGACGGTGCGCATCGTCGAGGAATTGAAGACAGGTCCGCGCTAACCCCGATGCGGGTTTTCCCGCAATCGCCAACAATCTCGGCCATGGAAGCCCAGAGCATCCGCATCGCCCTGCACGACGAGTCGGCCGGTTATCCGGTGTCACCGGCGCGCGTGCCTCTGGGCGCGCTGCGGGCCTTTGCCAAAGACGTGGATGAGTTGTTGCGCGGGGATGCAGGCGACCTGCCAGCCCGCGAACTGGAAGTGGCCGTCATGGCGGGCTCGCTGGCCATCGAGACACGCCCCACCGCCAACCCTGGCCTCTTGCGGGACCTGCACTTGTTGGCATCTTCGGAACTCATCGACAGCATGAATCCGAAGCGCCGGTCCGTGGTGGAGCGCTGGCAGAAGGCGGCGCGTTCGAGTCGGCAATTGCGCTACGAGATCTCGGCAGCTTGGCTTACCAAGCCGGTGGTGATCAGCGCCGAAACAGACTTTCACATGGACGACTCCGATCAATGGGTGCGGGTGGAGCGCTATGTCCAGGGCGAGGTGTTCGAACTGGGTGGGCTGAACAACGTAAACACACACCTGCGCCTGGCGGATGGATCGACACTGCTGGTGAGCGCGGCGCGTGACGTCTTGAGCAACGACCCCAAGAACCGGCTCTTCAAGCAGGCGCTGGTTCGCATCGTGGCCGACTACAACGTCCAGACCCGCGAACACCGCAACGCCCAGCTGCTGAGTTTCGAACCTCAAGACAGCAGCGTGGACGAGAAGGCCCTGACCCGCATGCTGGAGCGGGGCCGCCGCGCCTGGGCCGATGTGCCCAGCGCATCCGACTGGGTGGAAGAACTCAGGGGCAACGACGTTTGAGTGCGTTCCTGGTTGACACCAGTTTTCTGATCACCTTGGTCGACGATGGTCGGCCCCATCATGCCGACGCGATGCGCTACTTGCGCGAGGCTGTGTCCCGCGGTTCGACTCTGTACCTGTCGGCGGTCGTGGTTTCGGAGTTCCACGCCAAGCAGCCGATCACGGATCTGCCACTGCGCAACTTCCGAGTGCTGCCCTTCAACATCGATCACGCGATGATGGCGGGCGAGTTGGCATCGTCACTTCGCCGCGACCCTGGTGACGCGCGCGATGCGGTCAAGGACGACCTCAAGCTCTTGGCACAGGCGGTGTGCACGGCCATCCCCTACGTTCTGACCGAAGATGAGCGGACGCTTGCCAAGTTCGCCCGGCAACTCGAAGCCGCAGGCCGCAGCGCCGTGAAGGCCGTCCTCCTGCGAGACGGCTTCGATCTGGCTTGGTTCAACAACGGCCAGCGCGGGTTGCCGGGAACGTGATCGTTCGGCTTCATTGAGTTTTCGGGGCTATCGGGAACAGAGAGCCCGGACCAGAGTCACTGCAAACTCACAGCACAGCCTTCAGGAACCGCCCCGTGTGGCTGGCCTCGCAGGCCGCCACCGCCTCCGGCGTGCCTGCCACCACCACCAGCCCGCCGCCCGCCCCGCCTTCGGGCCCCATGTCGATCAGCCAGTCGGCGGTCTTGATGACGTCCAGGTTGTGCTCGATGACGACGATGGTGTTGCCGGCGTCGCGCAGCTGGTGCAGCACCTTGAGCAGCATGCCCACGTCGTGGAAGTGCAGGCCGGTGGTGGGTTCGTCCAGGATGTACAGGGTGCGGCCGGTGTCGCGCTTGCTCAGTTCCAGCGCCAGTTTGACGCGCTGCGCTTCGCCGCCGGACAAGGTGGTCGCTGCCTGGCCCAGGCGGATGTAGCCCAGGCCCACGTCCAGCAGGGTCTGCAGCTTGCGGGCCAGGTTGGGCACGGCGTTGAAGAACTTGAAGGCGTCCTCGACCGTCAACTCCAGCACCTGGGTGATGTTCTTGCCCTTGTAGAGGATCTCCAGCGTCTCGCGGTTGTAGCGGGCGCCGTGGCAGACGTCGCAGGGCACGTACATGTCGGGCAGGAAGTGCATCTCCACCTTGATCACGCCGTCACCTTCGCAGGCTTCGCAGCGGCCGCCGCCAGCTGACGCGCTGACGTTGAAGCTGAAGCGCCCTGCGCCATAGCCGCGTTCGCGCGCGGTCGGCACCTCGGCAAACAGCTCGCGGATGGGTGTGAACAGCCCGGTGTAGGTGGCCGGGTTGCTGCGCGGCGTGCGGCCGATGGGGCTCTGGTCGACGTTGATGACCTTGTCGAAATGGTCCAGGCCCTCGATGCGGTCGTGCGGTGCCGGTTCGGTGTGGCTGCCGTAGAGTTTGCGCGCCACCGCCGCGTACAGCGTGTCGTTGATCAGCGTGCTCTTGCCCGATCCGCTGACGCCGGTGACGCAGGTCAGCAGTCCCACCGGGATCTCGACGTGGACCTCGCGCAGGTTGTTGCCCCGCGCGCCACAGATGCCCAGCCGGAAGGGCGCGGCACCGAAGCCGGTGGCCAGGCGGCGCTTGTGGGGCACCTCGATGCGCAGCACGTCCGAGAGATAGCGGCCGGTCAGTGAATCGGGGTGGTCAGCCACCTCTTGCGGCGTGCCCTGGGCCATCACGCGGCCGCCGTGCACACCGGCACCGGGGCCCATGTCCACCACGTGGTCGGCGGCGCGGATCATGTCCTCGTCGTGTTCCACCACCAGCACGCTGTTGCCCAGGTCGCGCAGGTGCTTCAGCGTGCCGATGAGTCTTTCGTTGTCGCGCTGGTGCAGCCCGATGCTGGGCTCGTCCAGCACGTACATCACGCCACTGAGGCCGCTGCCGATCTGGCTGGCCAGACGGATGCGCTGCGCCTCGCCGCCGGACAGCGTGTCGGCGCCGCGGTCCAGGCTCAGGTAGTTCAGGCCCACGTCGTTGAGGAAGCGCAGCCGGCTGGCGATCTCGCGCATGATCTTGTCGGCGATCTCGGCCTTGGCGCCCACCAGCTTCAGGCCCTGGAAGTAGGCCAACGCCTCGGCCAGCGTGGCGTGCTCGACTTCGTAGATGGGCTTGCCGCGGGACTGATCCGCGTGTTGCAGGAAGACGTGCCGCGCCTCGCGCCGCAGGCGCGAGCCGTGGCACTGCGGGCAGGGTTTGGCCGCCTGGTAGCGGGCCAGCTCTTCGCGCACGGCCACCGAATCCGTCTCCTTGAAGCGGCGCGCGAAGTTGGGGATGATGCCCTCGAAGGGGTGGCATCGCCTGACGGTGCGTGTCTTGCCGCGCGTGCCCTCGGCCTGGTAGACGAATTCGATCTCCACCTCGCCGCTGCCGTGCAGCAGCACCTGCTGCGCGGTGGGCGGCAGGTTTTCAAACGGCGTCTCGGTGTCGAAGCCATAGTGCCTTGCCACGCTCTCCAGCAGGCTGTGCGTGTAGGCGTTGCGCCGGTCCCAGCCTTTCACCGCCCCGGCGGCCAGGCTCAGGCTGGGGAAGGCGACCACCCGCTCGGGGTCGAACACCGTGACCTGGCCCAGGCCATCGCAGGCCGGGCAGGCGCCGACGGGGCTGTTGAAGCTGAACAGGCGCGGCTCCAGTTCGGGCAGCGAATAGCTGCACACCGGGCAGCCGAACTTGCTGCTGAAGAGGTGCTCGACGCCGCTGTCCATCTCCAGCGCGATGGCGCGGCCATCGGCAATGCGCAGGCTGGCCTCGAAGCTCTCGGCCAGGCGCTGCTTGACCTCGGGCTTCGACTTGAGCCGGTCGATCACGACATCGATGTCGTGCTTCTCGTTCTTCCTGAGCCTGGGCAGATCCTCGGCTTCCACCACCTGGCCCGGCTCGCCATCGCCGCCGACGCGAAAGCGCACGTAGCCGCGCGAGCGCATGTCCTCGAAGAGCTCGGTGAACTCGCCCTTGCGGTCGCGCACCACGGGCGCCAGGATCATCAGCCGGGTGTCTTCCGGCAGGGCCAGCACGGCGTCGACCATCTGGCTGACGCTTTGCGCCTGCAGCGGCAGGCCGTGGTCGGGGCAGTAGGGCGTGCCGGCCCGAGCGTAGAGCAGGCGCAGGTAGTCGTGGATCTCGGTGATCGTCCCGACCGTGCTGCGCGGATTGTGGCTGGTGGCTTTCTGCTCGATGCTGATGGCCGGGCTCAGGCCTTCGATGACATCGACATCGGGCTTGTCCATCAGCTGCAGGAACTGCCGCGCGTAGGCGCTCAGGCTTTCCACATAGCGCCGCTGGCCTTCGGCATACAGCGTATCGAAGGCCAGACTGGACTTGCCCGAGCCCGACAGCCCGGTGATCACCACCAGGGCGTGCTTGGGGATGTCCAGGTCGATGTTCTTCAGGTTGTGCGTGCGCGCCCCCCGGACCCGCAAGGTGCGGGCCTCCTGGAATGGCACGCGCGGCGCGCCGGTTTCGGCCTGGGGTGCTTCGCGGCGGTCGCTCATCAGGTGGCTTTGGGGCAAACCGGTCATCATACGCAGCCAGGCCCGCCAAAGCACGCTGGCTACACTGCGCGCCGGACAGGAGAGACGATGAACGGGCGCGGCAAGTGGGTCAAGGCGGTGATGGGGTTCGCGGTGCTGGCCGCCGCCGGTGGTGGCTGGATCTACTGGCACAAGGCGCACCCCGCACCCGAAGCGCCGCGCTTCCGCACCGCGGCGGTGGACCGCGGCGCCATCAGTCAGGCCGTGCTGGCCAACGGCACGCTGCAGCCTGTCAATACCGTCAACGTGGGCACCCAAGTCAGCGGCACGGTGCTGGAACGCAGCGCCGACTTCAACGACCGTGTCAGGAAGGGCCAGGTGCTGCTGCGCCTGGACCCGGCCACGCTGCAGGCGCGGCTGCGCCAGACGCAGGCCCAGCTGTCGTCGGCCGAGGCCTCGCTGGCGCTGGCCCGGTCCACCGTGGAACGCAACCAGCGGCTGGTGGCGCAGGGCTTCATCTCGGCCCTGGCGCTGGACCAGAGCCAGCGCGAGGTGGCCGCCGCCCAGGCCGGCGTGGACGTGGCGCGGGCGCAGGTCGATGCGGCGCAGACCGACGTCAACAACAGCGTCAT
>DAORNK010000098.1:6466-12029 GCA_035440985.1 Rubrivivax sp.
GATCCGGCCGGGCCAGTTGGCGCGCTTCTCGGTCGACGCCTATCCGGAGCGCGAGTTCGAAGGCACGGTGGAGCAGTTCCGCCTCAACTCCACCAGCAGCTCGGGCGTCGTCACCTATCCCATCGTGGTGGCGGTGGACAACCGCGATGAGCGGCTGAAACCCGGCATGACGGCGCAGGTGCGCATCGTGGTGGGCAGCAAGACCGACGTGCTGCGCATCCCGACCGCGGCGCTGCGCTTTCGGCCCGACGAGGACGAGCTCAAGGCGCCGCCCGGCGCCGCCTCGGCGGCATCGGCCGCGACCAGCCCCACCGTCACGACACGCGCCGACGATGACGGCCTGCTGGGCGCGCGGCGCGACGGCGTGCGGTTGTTCCGCGTCTACACCGTCGGCGAGGGCCAGCGGCCACAGCCGCACGAGGTGACCATCGGCATCAGCAACACGCGCTTCACCGAGATGCTCAGCGGCGACCTGAAGGCTGGCGATGCGCTGATCACGCGCCGCGCCGAGACCCCGGGCACGAAGAAGTGACAGCCGACGCTCCCGCGGCGGCGCCGGTGATCGAGGCGCGCGGCCTGACGAAGTCCTACCGCGTCGGTGACATCGTCACGCCGGTGCTGCACGGCGTCAGCCTGACGGTGCAGCGCGGCGAACACGTGGCGCTGATGGGGCCCAGCGGTTCGGGCAAGAGCACGCTGATGAACCTGCTGGGCCTGCTGGACCGCGCCGATGCCGGCCACTATGCGCTGGACGGCCACGAAGCCACCAAGCTGACGCCGGCCCAGCAGGCCGAAGCACGCAACCGCAGCATCGGCTTCGTGTTCCAGAGCTTCAACCTGCTCAAGCGCATGAACGTGCTGGAGAACGTGGCGCTGCCGCTGCTGTACGGCGGTGCGTCGCGGCGCCAGGCGCGCGAGCGCGCTGGCACCCTGCTGACGCAGCTGGGCCTGGGCGAATACGGCACGCGCATGCCCAACCAGCTCAGCGGCGGCCAGCAGCAGCGCGTGGCGATCGCGCGCGCGCTGGTCAACCGTGCGCCTCTGCTGCTGGCCGACGAACCCACCGGCAACCTGGACACGCAGACCACGTCCGAGGTGCTGGACCTGCTGGGCGCGCTCAACCGCGACCAGGGCCTGACGCTGGTGATCGTCACCCACGAGGCCGATGTCGCCGCGCGCTGCCGCCGCCTGGTGCGGCTGAAGGACGGCCTCATCGTCTACGACGGTGATGCCGCCGAGGGGCTGCACCGATGAATCTGGCGCAATTGCTGGTCGAGGCCTTCCGCTCACTGGCTGCCAACCGGCTGCGCACGGCGCTGACCATGCTGGGCATCGTGATCGGCATCGCCAGCGTGGTGCTGATGCTGGGCGTGGGCGACGGCGTGCGCCGCTTCATCGACAAGGAACTGGCCGTGCTGGGCAGCAACCAGCTCATCGTGCGGCCTGGCCAGCCCAGCAGCGAGCGCGGCCCGCGCCGGCGCCCGGGCGAGGTGCCCACGCTGACCATCGAAGACGCCGAATCGCTGAACGGCCTGGCGAGCGTGGCCGGGGCCGCACCGATGCTGCAGGGCTTCTTCCAGGTCGTCTACGGCGACGACAACAGCAACAGCACGGTGCTGGGCACGACGCCGGAGATCTTTGCCGTGCGCGGCTGGGTGATGGACCGCGGCGTGCCGATCAGCGAGCACGACGTGCGCTCGGCCAACCGCGTCATCGTGATCGGCCAGACGCTGGCCGAGCAGCACTACTTCAAGCGCGAGGCGCTGGGCCAGGTGCTGCGCATCGAAGGCCGGCCCTTCACCGTGATCGGCGTGCTGGCCGGCACCGGGCGCACGCTGGACGGCACCGACCTGGGCGAGATGCTGATCGCGCCCATCACCGCGGTGCCGGTACGCATGCCGCGGCCGGGGCTGGTGCACTACATCAGCGCCCGCGCCCGGGACGAGGTCTCGCTGGCCAGCGCCGAAGCCGACATCGCCGAGCGGCTGCGCGACCGCCACCGCATCACCGGCGACAAGGAGGACGACTTCCAGGTCGTCAACCTGGCCAGCATCGCCGAGACCGGGGCCAGCATCGGCGCCGGGCTGTCACTGGGCCTGGGCGTGATCGGTGCCGTCTCGCTGCTGGTGGGCGGCATCGGCATCATGAACATCATGCTGGTCAGCGTCAGCGAACGCGTGCGCGAGATCGGCATCCGGATGGCCATCGGCGCCAAGCCCTGGCACGTGCTGGCGCAGTTCCTGAGCGAGGCGGTGGCGATGTGCATCGTCGGCGGCCTGGTCGGCGTGGCGCTGGCCTGGGCCGGCGCGCTGGCCGTCAACAGCACCGGCAAGTTCGAGATGGCACTGGGCGCCAGCCATGTGATCACCGCGGTGGGCTTTTCCACCGCCATCGGCCTGTTCTTCGGCTGGTATCCGGCGCGGCGTGCGGCACGCCTGCTGCCCATCGAATGCCTGCGGGCGGATTGACCGCCCGCACCCATGCCGGGGCCGCTCGGCGTACCATCTGGCCATGAAGAAGCTGCTCGCCTCGGCTATCTTGGTCAGCGCTGCGCTGCTGACCGGCTGCGGCGGGGGTCTCTACCTCAGCTACGACGACTGGGACGAACCGCCTTCGGTCAGCCTGGTCAGCGCCAGCACCAGCGCCGAGCCTGGTCAGTTCGTGCGCCTGGCCGCCGCGGCCAGCGACAACGGCTGGATCTACGAGGTGCGCTTCTACCGCATCGACAGCGCCGGGCGTCACATCCTGCTGGGCGCGGACGACCGTGAACCCTACGACTGGGATGCGCTGATCCCCGACCACGCCACGCCTGGCAGCCGGGTGCACTTCTTTGCCCGCGCGGAAGACGGCTGGGGCAACACCAGCGACAGCGGGATCGTCAGCATCTCGGTGCGCTGAACGCCCTCCGGTGCATCTGCGCCCGATCGGCGTTCAGGCCCCGGCCAGCAGGCGCAGGATCTGATCGCCGTAGGCCTGCAGCTTCTTGGCCCCGACGCCACTGATGCCGGCCAGTTTGTCCAACGTGGCCGGGTGTTCGCGCGCCATCTCCGCCAGGCTGGCGTCGGCAAACACCACATAGGCCGGCACGTTGTGGGCCTTGGCCACTTCGGTGCGCCAGGCCTTCAGCGCCAGGAAGCGCGTGGTGGCCTCGTCGTCCAGCGGCACCGGCGGCGGTCTGCCCGCTGCCCTGCCACCGGCCTTGGCGGTGCGATCGCGCTGCGTCTTGCCACGCCGCCTGGGGTCGGCCGGCACACGCAGGCGCACCGGCACTTCGCCGCGCAACACCTCACGGGCGCTGGCGGCCAGCGCCAGCGTATTGAACTCACCCTCGGTGTGTACGTGACCCAGCGCGATCAACTGGCGCAGCACCAGGCGCCATTGCGCTTCGCTCACGTCGGCGCCTATGCCGAAGGTGGACAACCGCTGGTGGCCGTGCTGGCTGACCTTGTCGGTGAGCTTGCCCCGCAGCACGTCGATCAGGTGGCCGGCGCCGTAACGCTGGCCACCGGCCTGGCGAAAGCGGTAGATGCCGCTGAGCAGCTTGCGCGCGGCCTCCGTCGCGTCCCAGGTTTCAGGCTCGTTGATGCAACTGTCGCAGTTGCCGCAAGCTGCACTCTCCTGCCCGAAGTACCCCAGCAGCCGCACACGCCGGCAGTCGTGCGCTTCGCACAGCGCCAGCAGCGCATCGAGCTTGCCGCGCTGCAGCCGCTTGAAATCCTCTTCGGCCTCGCTTTCGTCGATCATGCGGCGCTGGTTGACGACGTCCGCCAGCCCATAGGTCATCCAGGCATCGGCGGGCAGGCCGTCCCGCCCCGCGCGGCCCGTCTCCTGATAGTAGGCCTCGATGTTCTTGGGCAGGTCCAGGTGGGCGACGAAGCGCACATCGGGCTTGTCGATGCCCATGCCGAAGGCGATGGTGGCCACCATCACGACGCCCTCTTCGCGCAGGAAGCGGTCCTGGTGGCGGCGGCGCAGGTCGGCGTCGAGCCCGGCGTGGTAGGGCAAGGCCGTGAAGCCTTCGGCCGCCAGCCAGGCCGCGGTCTCTTCGACCTTCCGGCGGCTCTGGCAGTAGACGATGCCGGCCTCCCCATCGTGCTCGTCGCGCAGGAAGCGCAGCAGCTGCTTCTTCGGGTCTTCCTTCTCGACGATGGTGTAGCGGATGTTGGGCCGGTCGAAACTGGCCACGAACAGGCGCGCCTGCTGCAGCTGCAGGCGCTGGATGATGTCGGCGCGCGTGTGCGCATCGGCGGTGGCGGTGAGCGCCACGCGCGGCACGCCCGGGAACTGCTCGTGCAGCACGCCCAGGCCCAGGTATTCCTCGCGGAAGTCGTGGCCCCACTGGCTGACGCAGTGCGCCTCGTCGATGGCGATGAGGCTCAGCAGGCCGCGTTGGTGCAGCGAAGCCAGCATCGCCAGGCAGCGCGGGGTGAGGATGCGTTCCGGCGCGGCGTACAGCAGCGTCAGGCGGCCGCCCATCAGCTCGCGCTCCACCCGGCGCGCTTCGTCGGCGTCCAGCGTCGAGTTCAGGAAGGCGGCGCTCACGCCGGCCTCGTGCAGGGCGCCCACCTGGTCGTGCATCAGCGCGATCAGCGGGCTGACGACCACCGCCACGCCCTGCCCGGCGCGGTGGCGCACCAGGGCCGGCACCTGGTAACACAGGCTCTTGCCGCCGCCGGTGGGCATTAGCACCAGCGCGTCGCCGCCGGCCACCACGTGGGCCACGATCTCAGCCTGCGCGCCGCGGAAGGCGGGGTAGCCAAAGACCTCGTGCAGCACCTGCCGGGGATCGATTGACGGGGTTTCGGACAGCAGCGCAGACATGGTGGGTGAGCGATGCTACGCGAGGGGCCGTGCGCAAGAGGCTGGCGGCCATTCCGCCAGCCGGGTGCCCCCATCGTGGCGAACCCACCCTGGCGATGCGCCGGCGCGGGGGCGGGACGGATAATGGGCCCATCGCCCATCGTCACCACCAGCACAACGGGAGCAGCCCATGGCCTCGGTCAACAAAGTCATCATCATCGGCAACCTTGGCAAGGATCCCGAAGTGCGGTATCTGCCCAGCGGCTCGGCCATCTGCAACATCACGGTGGCGACCAGCCGGCAGTGGAAGGACAAGAACAGCGGCGAACGCCAGGAGGAAACCGAATGGCACCGCATCACCTTCTTTGACCGCATGGCCGAAATCGCCGGCGAATACCTCAAGAAGGGCCGCCCGGTCTACGTCGAAGGGCGCCTGAAGACGCGCAAGTACACCGACAAGGACGGCGTGGAAAAGTACGCCACCGACATCGTCGCCACGGAGATGCAGTTGCTCGGCGGCCGTGAAGGCGGCGGTGGCATGGGGGGCGACGATTCGGGCGGCGGCGAGCGCGCTTCCGCCCCGCGCAGCGCCCCCCAGGCCCGCAGCACCCCGGCACCCAAGCCGGCGCCCAAGTCGAGCACGGGCTTCGACGACATGGACGACGACATCCCTTTCTAGATCAGGGCTGCGGTGGCGGGCCCCGGCACCCGCCCGGCGGGCCGGGCGCACCCTCTTGATACGGTGCAGGGTATGTGATACGAT
>DAORNK010000098.1:12180-12423 GCA_035440985.1 Rubrivivax sp.
CGCGTTGCAGGCGCTGCAACAGAGCACGGTGGCCGCCCAGGTCGGCGGCAACGTGCTCCAGTTGGCCGTCAAGGCCGGCGACCGCGTGAAGGCCGGTGCGCTGCTGGCGCGCATCGACGAACGCGAGTCACAGGCCGGGCTGGCCGGCGCGGACGCCGGCGTTGCCCAGGCCCAGGCCAATCTGGCGCAGGCCCAGCAGAACGCCACCCGCACGCGGGAGCTGCGTACGCAGGGCTTCATCAG
>DAORNK010000099.1:0-6429 GCA_035440985.1 Rubrivivax sp.
CAACGCACAGCGGTCGGCATACGCCTGCCAACGGGTACCACCGGGCACCGGCATGGGCGTCGGCGCGACCGTGGGCATAGGCGCCATCGCCGGTGTTGCAGCGGGTATCGCCCAGGGTGCCTGGCTCGCTGGAGCCGGCACCGGCGCAGCGACGTCGGACCGGCCGGGCCGGCGGCGATCGGGCGTGCTGAGCAGACGCGTGGCGGCCTCGACGCTCAAGGGCTGCAGATCCATCGGCTGCGTGGCGGCTTCCGTGGGCGGGATGGCGGGCCGCGGCACGGCACGCGTCATCTCGGTGGGCAGGGTACGGTAGCTGCTGGTCGCCGCATGGAGGCGGTTCCAGGCGCCACCGATGAAGCTCCACACATGCTTGGCCCTGGCAGCGTGCGGTGTCACGTGTACCGCCACGCCGCCGACGCCGGCCATCTGCGACGCCTGTGCGGCCAGCGCCACGCCGGAGCCCAGTGGCACCATCAGCAGATCGCGGTTGGGCCAGGGGCCGCGCAGCATTGCGTCGCGCAACGGGTTGATCTGCAGGGCCAGCGCATGCGAAGGCAACTCGCCCACCATCAGCACTCCGAGGCGGCTGTAGGCCAGCAGGACGCGGGCCACCTGCGCGCGCGAGATGGCGTCGGTGCTGATGTCGGTGGAATAGACGCGCACCGGGGTGCCGTCGGCCAGCGGAACTTCGACAAACTGCAGGACCGCCAGTGCCACGCCATGCCCCTGGCGGCGGACCGACAGCTTCTGCACCCGCGCGCCGGCGGGGTTGGCCATGCTGGCCAGCAGGCGCAACGATGCACTGGTGCCGACATCGTGCAGCGCGATGAACTCGGGGGCGTGACGGCTGAACTCCTGCTGCAGCGACTGGGCCAGATCCCCGCTGATGAAGAGTTCGACCTGGTCGTCCGAGATGCGCCGACCCACGTCGTGGCGCCCCTGGCCCAGATAGGCGTCGCGGTCGGCTACGACCTGCGTCTGAGGCGCATTCAGGTCTTCCTGGCTCGGCGCACGTTCGCCATCGGACTTCCTGGCCTGGACCAGGCGCGGTGGAATGCTGGTGTCGCTGGGGCGGTTCATGCGGCAAGCCTCCTGGTAACACAAAGATAATAGGCTGCCGCCATGCGGCGTGCATCCTTCCTCGGAGTAGTCGCTCCGTAGAATCGGCAGGAAACCCGCAGAAAACAACAGAGATGAGCGAATCCCTGCCCAACAACCCTTCCGCGCCCGTGGTGGTGGTGGGCGCCGGGCTTGGCGGTCTGGCCGTGGCTCTTGAACTGGCCCGCGAACGCCCGGTGATCGTGCTGGCCAAGCGTGAGTTCGAAGAAAGCGCCACCGCCTGGGCGCAAGGCGGCATCGTGGGCGTGCTGGGCAGCGACGACAGCATCGAGTCGCACGTGCGCGACACGCGCGAAGCCGGTGCCGGGCTGGTGGACGAACACACGGCCCGCCACATTGCAGAGCACAGCGCGCGCGCCGTGCAATGGCTGGTCGACGCGGGGGTGCCGTTCTCCCCTGATCCGGACGGCCCGCTGGGCCTGCACCTGACGCGCGAAGGGGGGCACGCGGTGCGCCGCATCGCCCATGCTGCCGACGCCACCGGCAAGGCCATTCACGTCGCCCTGCTGGCGCGGGCCGCGGCGCACCCCAACATCAGCCTGCGCGAGCGCTGGATGGCGGTCGATCTGATCACGTCGCGCCACCTCAAGCGGGCCGAGCCGCCGCGCTGCTATGGTGTCTACGCGCTGGACATGGACCAGGGCCGCATCGAGACGTTGGCGGCCTCGGCCGTGGTGCTGGCCACTGGCGGCGTGGGCAAGGTCTATCGCTACACCAGCAACCCCGACACGGCCACCGGCGATGGCATCGCGATGGCCTGGCGGGCCGGCTGCCGTGTCGGCAACATGGAATTCATCCAGTTCCACCCGACCTGCCTGTATCACCCCGAAGAGCGCAGCTTTCTGATCACCGAGGCCCTGCGAGGCGAAGGTGGCCACCTGACCCTGCCGGGCGGGCACCGCTTCATGCCCGACCACGACCCGCGGGCCGAGCTGGCACCGCGCGACATCGTCGCCCGGGCCATCGACTTCGAGATGAAGAAACATGGCCTGGACCATGTCTGGCTGGATGCCCGCCACCTGGGCGAGGACTTTCTCAAGTCGCACTTCCCGACCATCCATGCGCGTTGCCTGCAACTGGGCATCGACATCGCCCGTCAGCCCATACCGGTGGTGCCGGCAGCGCACTACACCTGCGGTGGCGTGGTCACCGATCTGGACGGCCGCACCGACCTGCCGGGCCTCTTTGCGGTCGGCGAGACCACCTACACGGGCCTGCACGGCGCCAATCGCCTGGCCAGCAATTCGCTGCTGGAATGCGTGGTGCTCGGTTGCGGCTGCGCCGCCGCGATTTTGCGCGAGGCAGCGCCGCCCGGTGCCGCCTTGCCGCCCTGGGACGAAAGCAAGGTCGAGGATGCCGACGAGCAGGTCGTGATCGCGCACAACTGGGACGAACTGCGGCTGGTGATGTGGAACTACGTCGGCATCGTGCGCACCACCAAGCGGCTGGAGCGCGCCTTGCACCGCATCAAGCTGCTGCGTGGCGAGATCGAGGACTACTACGCCAACTTCCGCGTCAACCGCGACCTGCTGGAACTGCGCAACCTGGTGGTCTGTGCCGAACTGATCGTGCGCTCGGCGCTGCGGCGCCATGAGAGCCGGGGGCTGCATTACAGCCGTGACTTCCCGCACACGCTGCCTGTCAGCTTCCCGACGGTGCTCACGCGGCCGGCCAAGAGCCAGAAGTCCTGACCAGGCGCGGAACCAGCGCATGCCCGTCAGGGCAACGGTGATGGTTCAGCTGCGTGCCCGCATGGCGGTGCGCGCCTGGACGAAACCGAAGGCATATTCGACGGCCTCCAGGATCTGTCGCTCGCTATCGCCGCGTTCGCGCTCGCTGAGGTAGAAGACATAGTCCACCTGGTGGCGGATGTAGCGCGGGGGCAGGCGATTGAGGGCCACGCAGGCCACGTCGGCGAGCAGTTCCTGGTTGTGCTGCAGCCCGGGGTATTGCTCGGCATGGCGCGCCACGGCTTCGTAGACGGCGCGCTCGTTGTGGTTGCGCACGGAGGTGAAATCAGGGGTCATCGTCGGGCTCCACCCCTGGGCGGGGCTTGGTCCGATATCGACCGGGCAGCGCCGTGACTGAAGGGCGGGTTCATGCCGGCCCGACATCCTTCACGAAGCCGGCCTGCGGCCGGGCCAGGCTGGCCGGGTGGGCCTTGACGAAAGCCAGCATGCGCTCGATGCAGCCCAGCGCCTGCGTACGGACCGGCTCGGGCACCCGGACCTCGCCGCTGCCCTGTTCGAGGCAGTCCACCACACCCTGCAGCGCGTTCATGGCCATCCACGGGCAATGTGCGCAGCTCTTGCAGGTGGCGCTGTTGCCCGCCGTGGGCGCTTCGATGAGCAGCTTGCCGGGGGCCAGCTGCCGCATGCGGTGCATCAGCCCATTGTCGGTGGCCACGATGTAGGCAGGCGCTGTGCCCTGCACCACGGCCTGCAGCAACTGGCTGGTGCTGCCCACCACATCGGCCTGCTGCACCACGCTGCGGGGCGATTCGGGGTGCACCAGCACCTGGGCCTGCGGGTGTTCGCGGCGCAGCAGCTCCAGTTCCAGGCCCTTGAATTCGTCGTGCACGATGCACGCGCCGTTCCACATCAGCATGTCGGCGCCGGTCTGCTCCTGGATGTACCGACCCAGGTGCCGGTCGGGCGCCCACAGGATCTTGTGGCCCTGGGCCTTCAGGTGCTCGACGATGGCCAGCGCGCAGGAACTGGTGACCATCCAGTCGGCGCGGGCCTTCACGGCGGCACTCGTGTTGGCGTAGACCACGACCTGGCGGTCCGGGTGCAGGTCGCAGAAGGCGGCAAATTCATCCGGCGGGCAGCCCAGGTCCAGGCTGCAGGTGGCCTGCAGGTCGGGCATCAGCACTCGCTTGCCCGGGCTCAGGATCTTGGCCGATTCGCCCATGAAGCGCACCCCGGCCACGACCAGCGTCTGCGCCGCATGGTCACGGCCGAAGCGCGCCATTTCCAGCGAATCCGCGACCAGCCCGCCGGTTTCCAGCGCCAGATCCTGAAGGTCGCCGTCCACGTAGTAGTGGGCCACCAGCACGGCGCGGTGCTGGTGCAGCAACGCAGCGGCGCGGGCCTTCAGCGCCTGGCGTGCGGCCGGTGGCAGCGGGGTGGGTACCTGGGCCCAGGCCTGGGCCGTGCAACTGGCGCCGCTGCGGTCCTGCCGCGTGAAGTCGTACTGGGTCGTGCTCAAAAGGCAACCTCCGCGCTGATCGCGCTCCGGTATGAGCGCTTTGGAGCGGCCATGCGCGCTCATGCCGACGATGGTAGTCGTCTCGTCCCCGCCGCGCCTGCGCGCCACGTATCGTCCCGGCAGGACGATGGACTATGCTTGCCCAGCGCCTGGCCCAAGCCTCTCATGTCCGCCATCATCCAACCCGCTTCCACCGTGCGCGAAGAGGCCACGCTGGTCGGCCTGGTCGGGCTGGCGCACGGCATCAGCCACTTCAGCCAGTTGCTGCTGGCCCCGCTGTTCCCCTGGCTGAAGGTGGAGTTTGCCGTCAGCTATGCGCAACTGGGCTTCCTGCTGACCCTGTTCTTCACGGTGTCCTGCATCGTGCAGACGGCTTCGGGTTTCTGGGTGGACCGTTATGGTCCGCGGCCCGTGCTGCTGGCGGGGCTGACCTTGCTGGGCGTGGCGGCGCTGGGCTTCGCTGCCAGCACCAGTTACTGGATGCTGGCGGGCTTTTCGTTGCTGGCCGGCGCCGGCAACGGGGTGTTCCACCCGGTGGACTTCACGCTGATCAACCGCAAGGTGGGCAAGACGCGGCTGGGCCACGCCTACGGCGTGCACGGCATCACCGGCAGCCTGGGCTGGGCCGCCGCGCCGGCCCTGCTGGTGCCCTTGACCCTGGCCTACTCGTGGCGGGTGGCACTGGTGTGCGCCAGCCTGCTGGCATTTGCGGTGCTGGCGCTGCTGCTGTGGCGACGTCGCGACCTCGAAGTTCCCCGCCTGACGGCACCGGCCAGGGAGGTGGCCGCCGGCGCGCCGGAACACCTGCTGGCCTTTCTGCGCCTGCCCGCTGTCTGGCTCTGCTTTGCCTTCTTCTTCTTCTACGCCGGCTCGCTGTCGGTGGTGCAGACCTTTGCGGCACAGGCGGCGGCCCGGTTGCACGGCGTGCCGCCGTCATTGGCAGCCATGTGCCTGAGCGTGTACATGGTCTGCAGCGCCTTGGGCATGGTGCTCGGCGGGTTCCTGGCTTCCGACCCGGAGCGTTGCGAACGCATCGTCACGGCGGCTGTGGGTGTTTCGGCCTGCCTGGCGCTGCTCGTCGGCCTGGGCTCCGTCCCCGCCAACGCCGTGCCGATGGTGTTCGGCCTGATGGGCTTCGCTTCGGGCATCACCGGTCCTTCGCGCGACCTGCTCGTCAAGCAGTCCACGCCCGACCACGCCACCGGGCGTGTCTACGGTGTGGTCTATTCCGGCCTGGACATCGGCCAGGCCGTGGTGCCGATCATCGTCGGTGCCCTGATGGACCAGGCGGCGTTTCGCAGCGTCTGGCTCGCGCTGGCCTTGCTGCAGGTGGTGATGATCCTCAGTGCCTTCGGTGTGGGGCGGGTGCGCCCGAGGGCGCTTCAACCCGCCAGCGGCTGAGCCTCGAAGACAGCTTCCGGCGCCAGCTTCAGCAGCCGGGCCGCTTCGGCCACCGGGGCGCTCAGCCACAGGTCCACGTCTTCGGCTTCGATGGGCACCACGCTGCGCTTGTCCTGCTGATCGGGCGGGCGTTTGGGATCTGGCCGGTGCATGCGGTTCATCAGGGGGTGGGCGTCGGCATTGATCGTGAGCATCGTGTAGCTCTCGACGACTTCGCCGGTCGCCTGATCGGTCCAGGTGTTCCACAGTCCCGCCAGGCCCCAGGGCTGGCCGTCGGCACGGCGAAAGCACCAGGGTACGTGCTTCCCGCTCTGCCAGTTGGGCTCGAAGAAGGCCAACGCCGGGATGATGCAGCGCTGCCCACGCGCCCAGGGCAGTTTGTAGCTGGCCTTGCCGGCGACTTCCTCCGAACGTGCGTTGCAGGTCAGGTAGGGCAGCCTGGCCGTCTTGGCGAACCAGGGCACCAGTGCCCATTGGCCGACCACCAGTTCCCGTTCATGGCTGAGGCTGTGCCTGGCGCTGCGGATGAAAGGCGCCAGGTAGCGTGGATACACGTCCCGCACCCAGGGCGGCGCCTGGCGGCCGCCGACGTGCCAGTGCCGTTCGATGTCGCCGGCTTCGGGCGAGATGTAGCGCGTGCACATGGGGCCTCACTGTACCGAGGGCCCAGGATCAACGGCGACACACATCTTTACCCCA
>DAORNK010000099.1:6443-12338 GCA_035440985.1 Rubrivivax sp.
CCCGCCACGCCGAACATGCTGATCCATCGTGAACGCTCTTCACCGCCACCCCGGAGATGACATGCCAATCGTCAAGACCACTTCATTCGGATTTCACCCCTGGCAACTGATGCTGGCCACCCTGGTGTTGGCCGTGGCCGGCGGTGTGGCCCAGACCGCGGCTGCGGCGCCCCCCGAAGGCCCGCCACCGGGCATGGGCCCGAGGCCGCACGGCACGCACCCGGGCATGCACCCGGGCATGCGGCCAGGCATGCAGCGCGACATGCACCTCGGCCCCGAGATGGCCGGCGGTGCGCGTTTGATGGGTCGCATGCTCGACCTGGCCAAGGCCACGCCGGAGCAGCGCAGCCAGATCCACCAGATCATGCAGGCCGCACGCCAGGACCTGCGCTCGCAGCGCGAGGCCGGTCGCCAGCTGCGTGACCAGCAGCATGCGCTGCTGACCCAGCCCAACGTGGACGCGGCTGCCGTGGAAGCGCTGCGCCAGCAGATGCTGGCCCAGCACGACCAGGCCAGCAAGCGCATGACGCAGGCGCTGGTGGATGCCAGCCGCGTGCTGACGCCCGAGCAGCGCAAGCTCATCGGCGAACACCGCGCGCTGCTGGAGCGCCATCGGGCAGAGCGCCAGGCGCTGGAGTCCCGGCGCTGAGCCACCTGGCGGCGCGCTATCCTGCCGCTTTCGGGAGTCCGTGCTGCAGGCACGGGCCTTTGGCCCCGGCGCCTGGCGTGCCGGGGCGTTTTGCCTGGATGAAGTTGCCACCGTGGCCAGCCACCTGCTGTTGATCGACGACGATCTGCGCCTGACCGAGATGGTCGGCGGCTACCTGCGCCAGAACGGCTTCGAGGTGAGCACCGCGCCCACGCTGAGCAGCGGGCGCGAGATGCTGCGCCAGGCCAGCTTCGACGCGCTGTTGCTGGACCTGATGCTGCCCGACGGCGACGGCCTGGACTTCACGCGCGAACTGCGCGGTGAGCCGCGCACCCGACGGCTGCCGCTGCTGATGCTGACCGCGCGCGGTGAGCCCATGGATCGCATCGTCGGGCTGGAACTGGGTGCCGACGACTACCTGCCCAAGCCCTTCGAGCCTCGCGAACTGCTGGCCCGCGTGAAGGCCCTGCTGCGCCGCGCGGCACCCGATGCAGTGGAAGACGAGGTACTGCGCTTCGGCCGCCTGGAGGTCGACCTGGGCGCACGCCAGGCGCGCGTGGCCGGCCAGGCATGCGACCTGACCAGCCACCAGTTCGAGTTGCTCACGGTGCTGGCGCGCAGCCCGGGGCGTGTGTTGACGCGCGACCAGATCATGGACGCGCTCAAGGGTCACCCGCTGGAGGCCTTCGACCGCAGCATCGACGTGCACATCTCGCGCATCCGGGCCCTGATCGAAGACGATCCTAAGGCCCCCAAGCGCGTGCTGACCGTGCGCGGCGCCGGTTATGTCTTTGCCAAGAAGCAGGATGCCGACTAGGCCACCGGCGACTGGCGTCGCGGCCCGTCGCGCGGGTTGACGATGCGTTCGCTTTACCTGCGCATCTACCTCACCGTGGTGGCCGCGCTGGCGCTGTTTGCGCTGGTCTCGGGCTGGCTGGTGCAGCGCCACCTGGAGGACCAGCGCGTGCGCGCCGAAGGCGCGGTGCGCGATCGCGTCGAAGCCTGGGGCGAACTGCTGCAGCGCTCGCTGCCGCCGGCGGAAGCCAGTGCCGACGAGCAGGTCGCTGCGGTGCGTGACTGGTCGCTGCGCCTGCGCGTGCCGATGGCGCTGGACGACGCCGCAGGCAAGCGGCTGGGGGCATCGGATTCGTTCATGCGGCGCATGGCCGAGCTGCCGGCCTTCGGGTCGCGCCTGCAGCCCATCCGCTTCGACGATGGGCGCACGCTGTGGGTGCCGCGCCTGAACCCGGCGCGACTCAACGGCGGCGCGCGGCCACCGCCGCCCGAAAGCCGCCCGCCCTGGCTGGTGCCGCGCTCCTGGCCGGACGGCGTTGGATTGGCGGCGCTGCTGGTGGTGCTCTTCCTGGCGGTGGCGGGGGGTGCCTTTCCGGTGGTGCGCCGCCTGACGCGCCGACTGGAATCGCTCAAGCAGGGCGTCGAGGCCTTCGGTGCCGGGGCGCTGAATCAGCGCGTGGCCGAGGACGGTCAGGACGAGGTGGCCGCCGTGGGCGCCAGCTTCAACCGCGCCGCGACGCGCATCGAAGCCCTGGTGCGTTCGCACCAGAGCCTGCTGGCCAACGCCAGCCACGAACTGCGTTCGCCGCTGGCGCGCTTGAAGATGGCCCTGCAGATGCTGGAAGACGCTGCACCGGCCCAGCGCACGACATTGCGGCGCGAGATCGACACCAACATCGCCGAGCTCGACGCCCTGGTGGAGGAGGTGCTGCTGGCCGGTCGGCTGGATGCCAGCACCACGCTGGAGCACCACGACCGCGTGGACCTGCTGGGCCTGCTGGCCGAAGAAGCCGCCCGCGTCGGTGCCGAGGTGCAGGGTGAAGACCTGCAGGTGCAGGGCGATGAGCGGCTGCTGCGCCGGGCCTTGCGCAATCTGCTGGAGAACGCCCAGCGCTATGGCGGCAACGAGATCCTGGCCAGCGTCGAACGCCGCGGCCAGCAGGTCCAGGTGCGGGTGTGCGACCGCGGGCCCGGCGTTCCGGCGGCCTATCGCGAGCGCATCTTCGAGGCCTTCTTCCGATTGCCTGGCCACGCCGAGCGGGCGGGGGGTGTCGGGCTCGGGCTGTCGCTGGTGCGCCAGATTGCCGAGCGCCATGGCGGCCAGGTGCGCTGCGAGCCCCGCGAAGGAGGTGGCAGCTGCTTCGTGCTGGACCTGCCACGGCTCTGAAGGGCGCTCCCCGGCAGGTGCTGCTCAGGCGTTCCGGCCTTGGTGCCGCATCAGGCGCAGCATCACGGCACTGAGCGCGAGCGCGGCGATGACCAGGCCAGCGGTTGAAGCCACCCAGAAGCCCGGCGCTCCGCGCAGCGCCGGTGGCACATTGCCCGGCAGGTTGAAGGCCAGCCCGTAGCCACCGCCCAGGCCCACGCCCCACAGCGCCGCCACATAGATCAGCACCGGCATGGTGGCCACCTTGTAGGCGCGCAGCACGAAGGCGGCCACGGTCTGCGCCGCGTCGGCGACATGGAACACCGCCATCCAGGCCACCAGCGGCAACGCGGCGGCGATGACGGCGGCATTGCTCGTGTACAGCCCCAGCACAGGCTCGCGCGCCGTAAACACGGCAGCGCCCATCAGGGCCGCCACCACGCAGCCGATCAGCAGCCCATGCCAGCCCAGCTGGCGGGCGTCTGCCGCGTCGCCGGCGCCGATGCGTTGCGCCACCAGCGTGCCGGTGGCGTTGGCCAGCGCCAGTGGCATCATGAACAGCATCGAAACCAGATTGGCCGCCAGCTGATGCCCCGCCACCGGCGTGGTGCCCAGGCGCGCGATGAAGATGGCCATGAAGGCGAAGCCCGTCACTTCCACCAGGATGGCCGCCCCCATCGGCAGACCCAGCCGGAGGAACTGGCGCAGCGACGCGCCGTGCGGGCGGTCCAGGCCGCGGCCGAAGAGCTGGAAGCCGGCGTAGAAGCGGTCACGCCGCAACAGCCAGAGGGCCGCCAGCACCTGTGCCCACATCGCCACGCAGGTGGCGATGCCGCAGCCCACCACGCCCAGCGCGGGCAGGCCCAGGGCCGGCCAGCCGAACACCAACAGGGTGGACAGAGGCAGCTTCAGCCCCAACGCCGCTACCTGCAGCACCATCACCGCCTTGGGGCGCGACACCGCGACGTTGAAGCCCCGGAAGACGGTGAACAGCAGCGAGGCCGGCAGCGAGAAGGCCAGCGCCAGCAGGTAGCCGCGGACCTTTTCGGCCACCGCCGGGCTGGCACCCGACAGGGCCAGGAAGGGGTAGGGAAAGATCAGCAGCAGGCTGCCCAGCAGCGCCAGCGCCGCCGCGACCCACAGTGCCTGGTGGACCTGGCGGCCGGCCTCGGCACGATCGCCCGCGCCGTAGAGTTGGCCGACGATGGGCGAGAGCGCCAGCACCACGCCCATCAGGCCGATGAAGACCGTGACATAGGCGGCGCTGCCCACCGCCAGCGCGGCCAGATCGATCGCCGAAGCGCGGGCCACCAGCACCGTGTCGATGGTGGCAAACGCCAGCACCGACAATTGGCCGACGAACACCGGCCAGGCCAGCGGCGCGATGCGGCGCGCGCTTTGGGCCAGCGGGCCTGCGCTCACCGCCGAGCCGTCCCGGCGGCTGGCGATTCCTTCAGCGATTCGGCACTCGGGTGGTCTTCGCCGGTGGCAAGGCGGGCGCGCTCGGCATAGCGGTTGAAGCGCCAGGCCGTGCCTTCCATCGTGATGCGGCGCCAGACACTGCGCTTCTCGACCGGGCTGAGGGCCGGCCAGTGCTGGACCTCGTCGAAGCTGCGCCCGCAGCCCTTGCAGAAGGCGTCGCCCTGGCTGGTGGAGCAGATGGCGATGCAGGGCGCATCCGGTGTGCTGTCGTACCAGGCCAGCCAGGCGGCGCGGGCGCCCGCGGGCATGGTGGATTCGTCGCAATGGGCCTCGCGGTAATACACCATCAGGCCATAGACCTCGGCCAAAGCGCGCACCTCGGCGCAGGCCGTCAGCCCGTCGGGCGAAGGCCGGCGCTCCCGCCACCAGTTGATGGCGGCTTCGATGTCGGTGATGTGGATGCCGGTCATGGGGGCGTGGAGTGTACCCACGCCCCGAGTTCCAGGGCTGGGCTCAGCAGCTCTTGACCTTGAACTCCACCCGGCGGTCGAGGGCGTCCGACAGATCGTCGCGCCCGCTGCCCACCAGCATTTCGCGCGAACCGGCGCCCGCGCTGGTGAGGTTCTTCTGCAGCTTGGGTGCGCGTTGGGCGATCTCGCGCTTGACGGTCTCGGCGCGCTGCAGCGACAGGCGTTCGTTGATCGGTTCGGCGCCGGTGGCGCTGGTGTGGCCCACGACGTCCATGCAGGCATCGCGCTTGGCGGCGCGAGCGGCGATTTCCGTCAACCACAGGGTGTACGGCACCGGGCCTGAGCCGGGCTGCGTCCACATCGCGGCGGTGCCGGGCTTGAAGAGGAACTTCACGCCCATGCGCTGCGAGCTGAGGCCCTGATCGACGATGCTGCCAAAAGCCTTGGCCGCGGCCGGCCGCTTGCCCAGACGCAGGTTGGTCAGATACAGGCCCGTGTGCACCCGCAACTGATTGCCGCCCGGACTCTCCAGTGCCGTCTCGTAGAGCTTGAGCGCGTCGGCATAGCGCTTTTCGCTATAGGCGTCGATGGCTTCGGCGATGGTGGCAGCGGTGACGATGCGGTCGATGTACATCGGGTTGATGCTGTCACCCGGCTTGGTGCCCTGGCAGGTGCGCACGTAGCCGGAGGTGGCGTCGTCGGAGACCACGGCGGGTGCGTCCTGGTAGAAGGCCAGCGGAGTGGCATCGACGCCATCGGGCAGCGCGAAGGCCACGCCCTTGCTGACGATCTTGCCGGTGCGCAGGTCGGCCAGGGCCAGACAGATCCAGTACGCCTCGCGCTTGCCTTCGGTCTTGCGCTGGGCGTTGACGCCGGTGAAGGTGCCGATCAGGATCAGCGGGCCGCTGGCCACGTTGGTGGCATTGAAGGGTTTGACCTTGAAGCGCGGATAGCGCTCTTCGATGAGCTTGACCAGCATGGTGCCCATCGTGCGCGTGGCCTGCGTCTGCTGGCCGGTGACCCCGTCGATCAGCGGGTCCACCACGATGTCGAAGCGGGTGTCGGCCGGCAACTGGGCATTGGCCAGCAGCGTGTTGGCCGCGCTCAGCACCGCCTGCTCGAAAGGCAGCGTGGGCGGCGGCTTGGGCGGGGCCGGCGGTGTCGGCGCCGGTACCGGGGCGGCGGCGGGCTGG
>DAORNK010000100.1:0-1085 GCA_035440985.1 Rubrivivax sp.
GCGTGTGGCAGCGCGGTGCGGCAACTGCCAGCGTGCTGACGCCCGAAGTGCTGCCGCTGACGATGGCCGCGCTGGGCAACAGCGTGGCCACGCCGCCCGAAGGCATCACCGCCGAAGTGGCCTGGTACGGCAGCCTGGCCGAACTGCAGGCCGATACACGCGAACCCGGCCGCAGCCGCGCGCAGGGCCGCATCGTCTTCATCGATCAGAAGACCGAACGCACGCGCGACGGACGCGGCTACGGCGCCGCCGTGGCGGCCCGTGCCATCGGGCCGGTGGAAGCAGCCCGGCGAGGCGCACTGGCCCTGGGCATCCGGTCCATCGGCACCGACCGCGAACGCATCGCCCATACCGGCGCCCTGCGCTACGAGATCGGCGTGCCGCGCATCCCGGCCTTTGCCGTCTCGGTACCCGACGCCGACCGCCTGGCCAGCTGGCACGCACAAGACCGCCCGCTGCGGCTGGAGCTGAAACTGGACGCCAGGAGCGATGTCGAGGCCACCACCCACAACGTGATCGGCGAAGTACCCGGCACCGACCTGGCGCACGAGACCGTGCTCATCAGCGCCCACCTGGACAGCTGGGACCTGGGCCAGGGCGCAGTGGACGACGGCGCCGGCGTGGCCATCGTCACCGCCGCCGCAGCCTGCATCGCGCGGCTGGCACCACGCCCACGCCGCACGGTGCGCGTGGTGCTGTTCGGCAACGAGGAAAACGGCTTCGACGGCGCGCGCGCCTACGGCGACCGCTATGGCCAGGATGCGCACCAATGGGTCGGCGAAAGCGACTTCGGCGCCGGCCGCGTCTGGCGCCTGCGATGCCGCGTGCGGCCCGATGCGCTGCCCCTGGTGCACCAGATGGCGCAGGTGCTGGCGCCGCTGGGCGTGAGCTGGACGGACGACGCGGACGCCAACCAGGGCAGCCCTGGCCCCGACGCCGGCGTGCTGATGCGCCGCCACCAGTGGCCGGCCGTGGAACTCAGCCAGGACGGCACGGCCTACTTCGACGTGCACCACACGGTGCACGACACGCTGGACAGGGTGGACCTGAGCACACTGCCGCAGAACGTGGCCTGCTGGGCCGTG
>DAORNK010000100.1:1095-12226 GCA_035440985.1 Rubrivivax sp.
CATCGCCGCGCTGGCGGCGCAGGCGCCGATGGGCTTTGGGCCGATGCCCAGGTAGCCCACCGGGATCAGCGCGAAGCCAGCACCACGGCCGAGGGTTGCTGCGTGCGGGCCAGCACGAGGGCGCGCTTGCACTGGGTACGTTGGCTGCGGTCGCGCGCTTGATCACAGGCAGTCACTTCGGCCAGCACCTCGGGCGTGGCGGCGAGCCATACGGGGTCGGCCTGCAGGTGCCAGACCAGCACCAGCGCGCCCAGCAGGCCCAGGCTGGCCACCGAAGCCGCCGCCAGGCAGGCGGCGCGAACCGAGCGCGGGAGCACGGAGTGGGAGTGCATGGCGATCTCCTTGCGGTGAAGTGGTGGAGCAGGGCCGGCAAAGGATCGCAAGACGAGCCGCTTCGCTCATCCACCCGGCATGGGAAGGCGCGCGGCACCCTCCACAGGCCTGGGGAGGAGCGTTTGGCTGCAGGCAGCCCGGGTCTTGTGTGCCGCCGTGCAACGGCCGCAGAATCGCGGCGCTCAGGCTGGGGAGGTTCCTCTGACAACGGCAATCCGGATTCCGGGCAGGCGTGCTTCGGCATCGCAACTGGCGCTGCTGTGCGCGCTGGCCTGTGCGGGCCATGCAAGCGCCCAGTTCAGCCGTCTGGCCGACGAGATCGAGTGGAAGCGGCTGGACGTGCACCCGCGGCCCACGTTGCTCAAGGACCCTGGTCTGGGCGTGTACGGCCGCGTTGACCTGGGCCTGGTGCGCCGCGAATTCGGTGCCGACAACGAACTTCGCTGCCGGCCTGAGCCCACCGGCACGCGTTGGGCACTCGACAGTGCTTCGCGCAGCCACATCGGCTTACGTCAGGATGCACCGCTGGGCAGCGGGCTTAACGTGCACCTGCGGCTGGAACACTCGTTCGACGCTTCGCGCGGCAGGCTGGCCAACGACTGCAAGGTATTCTTCGACGCGGCGCAGTCGGTGGCCATCTCGCATCAGGATTGGGGCCGCATCGAACTCGGCCGGCGTGACCAGCCGGCCTGGCAGGTGGCCCTCCTGGCCGACCCCTGGGGCGGCAGTTCCGTGGGGTCCCCCGGGCTCAAGCACTACCGGACACCGCCCGTTCGCGGCGGCCTGCACCGGATGCGCACCGATCGCGCGCTGACACTGCAGTCCAGGGATCTTGCCGGCCTGCGCATCGACTTGCAGGCTTCGTTGCCCGAGGGCGATGGCCCGGGTGTCGAACACGGCGGCGCCTGGTGGTATGACACCGGCAACTGGCGCTTGGCCATCGGCTGGCAGCGTTGGGACAGCGACAACCAGGCGCTGCCGATGGCGGCCGTCTGGCAGGTGGGCATGGCACGGCTGCACCTGGGCCACACCAGCGGCCGCGTGGGAGGTGCGCGCTACAGCAGTGCACTGGTCGCGCTGAGCGTGGAAGAGCGCAGTGGGGCGCGCCGGGGGGAATGGCGCTGGGGCTTGAACCACCGGGTGGAAGACGGCAAGGCCTCGATCACGCGCCTCAGCCTGGGCCATGTGCTGCCATTGAACCGGCGCGTGGCCGTGTACTTCAACGGCGCCGTGCAGCACGGGCGGGGCCGCACGGACGCTGCCGTCGACTTCGGTTTCCGACAGGCGTTTTCTCTGTGAACGCCCCGCCCGCTTTCGCACCACGCTTGCGTACACCCGAGGTGTCTGGCATGCGCCGGCCTTGCCGTGACGGCGATCCACCCGCCACAATGCGCGCGGCTTACCCGGAGAGCATCACCCACCCGATGACTGAGGCGCCTGCCGAACAACCGCACCCGCGAACGCTTGCCGAAAGCCGCAAGGCGATCGTGGTCGTCGATCTCGTCGAATCGGTGCGCCTCATCCAGCAGCACGAACTGGACGTGGTCGACCGCTGGACGCGCTTCGTCGGCGACATCCGGCAACACACGCTGCCGGCTCGCGGCGGCGAAATGGTCAAGAGCCTTGGCGATGGGCTGCTGCTGGTCTTCGAGCACGCCCCTTCGGCCGCCGCCGCGGCATTGGAGATGCACCAGCGCATGGCACCGTTCAATGCGCAGCGTGCGCCCGAGGCGCAGCTGCTGCTGCGGGTGGGCGTGCACACCGGCCGTGTGCTGCAGGACGCCAATGACATCTATGGCGAAGCCGTCAACCTGGCGGCACGCCTGACCGCACTGGCCGCACCCGGCGAGACGGTCGTTTCGGCCGAAGTGCGCGACGCACTGGTCCCTGGCGTGGATGCGGACCCCGAGGACCTGGGCGACTGCCATGTCAAGCATGTCGAAGGCGCGGTACGGGTGTACCGCCTGGGCGCGGCGCCGGCCTCACCCTTGCTGGACAGCCTGCAGCAACGCCGCCAGGCCGAACTGCGGCCGGGTCTGGCGGTGATCCCATTCGAGTGCCACTTCGGCCACGACCCGGGCGACATGCTGGGCGAAGCATTGGCCGACGAGGTGATCTCGCAGCTGGCGCGCTGCGCTGAGCTGCACGTCGTCTCTGCCTTGTCCACGCGCGGCCTCAAGGGCCGGCGCCTGGGCGTGCAGGAAGTGGCCGGGCATCTGGGTGCGGCCTACGTGCTTTCGGGCCGCTACCGCATGCTGGGCGACCGTGCCCACTTGATGCTGGAACTGGCCGACGTGCGCAATGCGCGGCTGGTATGGGCCGAGACCTACCAGACATCGGCCCATCAGGCCTTCGACCCGGCAGACCCGCTGGCCGAGCGCATCGTGGCCCAGGTCAGCCTGGCGGTGCTGGAACGCGAGCTGGAGCGCGCTGCCACCTACCCGCTGCCCGCACTGGAAAGCTACACGCTGCTTCTGGGTGCCATCAGCCTGATGCACCGGCTTTCGCTGGCGGACTTCGAACGCGCGCACCAGATGCTGCAACAGCTGGCGCACCGCCACCCGCGCAACGCCATCGCCCACGCCTGGCTGGCCAAATGGCATGTGCTGCGCGCCGTGCAGGGCTGGGGTGCCGACCAACCCACCGAAGCGCAGCTTGCGCTGGACCGTGTGGGCCGCGCCCTGGACGCCAACCCGCGCCACGCGCTGGCCCTGTCCATCGGCGGCCTGGTGCATGCCTACCTGCGGCGCGACCTGACCCAGGCTGGCGTCTTTTACGAGCGCGCCCGCGAGGCGAGCCCCAACGAACCGCTGGCCTGGCTGTTCACCTCCAACTGGTACGCCTACCACGGCCAGGGGCCCGAAGCCGAAAGCGCTGCGGACAAGGCGCTGCGCCTGAGCCCGCTGGACCCGATGAAGTATTTCTTCGACTCGCTGGCCGCCACCGCCTTGCTGGCCAACGGCAACTGGCAGGGGTCGGAGGCGCTGTCGCTGCGCTCGGTGCGCGCCAACCGCACACACGCATCCACCTGGCGCACGCTGGCCTATGCGCTGGTGATGCAAGGCAAGATGGACCAGGCGCGCGAGGCGGTGAATCAGTTGCGTGCGGTGGAGCCCAGCTACACGCTGCGCAGCTTCTGGGTGAGGTTTCCCGGGCGTGAAGGGCCACTGGCCGCGCCTTGGGCGCAGGCGCTGGCGGCGGCGGGGTTGCCGGAGTAGTTGTCAGTCTGCGGGTGAGCCGAACGTAGGTCGGCTGCCTGTCAACAGGAGGGACGTGACATGAGCGGATGGGGACCGATGGGGGCGACGGCGGGGTCGGCGGGCAGTGCGGGAAGTGCAGGCAGTGCAGGGAGCGCTGGCAGCGCAGGCTCAGCGGGATCGGCCGGCAGCGCAGGGTCAGCTGCGCCAATCGTGGGTATCGACGGCGTAATGGGCATGCCCGGCTATTCGGGCTACGTGCCCAATTCGATGCTGGCCGGCAGCTTAGTCTTGAGCAGGGATCTCTTGCTGGCAGGCAATGCGCAGGCATCACAGGTCAAGGTCAATTGGCCACAGCACTGGATGCAAGGCTCCAAGTGCGAGTTCCCAGCGCCCGGTGCCACAGAGGCCCTGAAGCGCCTGCAACCGAACCTGCGCATGCTGCTCGTTGAGCAGAGCCTCTTCGATGGCATCAAATTCGATTACCCAACTACAGGGGCAGATCAGCCAGCCAGCCTGAGTTCCGGTTCTGATCCGCTGCTCGCGATTCATCGGCCAACCGTTGAGGTCATCCAGCACCAGTGCGCCAAAGTCTTGAGCTATGCGGACTTGCGCGGCGAACGTGTCAATGAAGTACTCGCCCAGGTCGTGCCCCAGGTTGCCAACTGGAGCGCAACTTTGGGGCTACATCCCGAGCGGCACAAGTACACGCTTGAGTTGCTGGGCGTCGGCCTGAGCTTCGCGACCAAGATCGTGATGCGCTTCAAGCATGCCCTGGGTGTACCGCGGCCCGGCGAAGTGTCGCCCTTGGTGCACCCGATGATCCTGACCCCCGGCCACCGGGCTTTCCCAAGCGGACATGCCACCGAAGCCTACTTTGCTGCCGAGTTCCTGTCTGCCCTCTTCTGCGCCGCAGGGTGGAAGGTAAGCCCGGGTTGCGACGCTGGCGAATTTCCCTTCGACCCGAACGCTTCATCGTCCAGCGCAGAAATGGGCCTGATGCGCCCCCAACTGCATCGCATTGCCTACCGCGTCGCCGAAAACCGGGTAGTTGCCGGCGTCCACTACCCTGTCGACAGCCTAGCGGGGCAGGCATTGGGCATTGTGCTGGCTCAGCATCTGGTGGGACTCGCATGCCCAGGCTTCAAGAGCGAACTGTTTGGCAAGGTCTTCGCAGCGAATGCCAAGGACGCGGAGCCCCGCTTGGACTGCCCATGGCCTGAAGGCATACAGGCCAAGCAGCAGAGTCAACAAGGTTCAGGCGCGACCGCAACCCCCCGCACAACCCAGACACCGCCGCCGCCGCGAGCTTTCGCAGAGCTCAATGCAACAGCAGCCCAGTGCGGCCCGAACAACTTCTTCGGTCAGCTCTGGGGCCTTGCGAAGACCGAGTGCCAGAACTGAGCCGTACCATGAGCCGGCGAACGTCTGCGCGCGATTGCCCAAAGTGCAATACGGCTTCGGCGCCAGACGGCGGCGCGTCCTTCAGGATCGACCCGTACTTGATATGGCGTCTTCTTAACCCTTCGAAAATCGCCGGCCAAGAACAAACTGCGTCGGAAGACGCGAACCAGGCCAAGCCTACGATCTATGACTGGATGCATGTATTGGTGCAGACCAAGACACCGGACGTCCAGAGTTTGCTGGATTTAGGCTTCGTACCGACTCACCTCCATGCCACCGGGCTCGGCAAAAGCCGCCCGGTTTGCTTTGTCTCGGGACTGGTTGACAAAGAGTCGTTCGGCAAACTGCTGCGCGCCAGCTTGAGCCCCGATTCCAAAGTCCTTCGCGTGGAACTGGCTGAAGCTCGAAATCGCCCACTGAACTCGCTGATTCAAGAACTGGAGCGGAAGCTCAGTTCCGACGAGGTCCCAAGGAATGCCACGGCCACATCCAGTTGGCTAAAGAGCAATACCATCACACCACAGGTCACCGTCTGTTCAACGCCGATCTCATCCTGCGGCAGCAAGGAGCCACTTGTCTGCGTGATCGATGATCGCTTCAACTCATTCAACGGTGCCTTCGACGCCAGTCTGCTCAAAGCCGGCAGCACGACGATGTGGCACCAGGGCGGCGACGAGGAAACCCTGTGCCTGATGTCTGGGGACGCATGGGACCCAGGCTTCCAGATTGGTACAGCCCCGAATCCGTTCAGTCCAGTGCCCGTTCCGATTCCGATCCGTGGCGCGCTGTTAGGTCGTCGTCCAAAGCCGATTCAGAACCTTCGGGTCACTCAGGGTCCTGGTGATCAGGCGATGTCGGCCTACTTCGCGCAAAGAGTCCAGTGGCCACCTCCGTCAGTGAGTCATGGCAGTGCCATCTTGGACCTCATCGAAGGCACGACTCTGTGGGCGGGGCGCCGGCAGGGCGATCCTGAAGGCGTCATCCGCCCCGTCACGACTCGGCGCCGGCCGCAACGTCTGCATCTGGTGCAGCTGCCGATTCCAACAATTGTCGACACCGCCGGTGGCTCCTTGGCTGCCACGGTTCTGGACGGCATCCACGATGCGTTGGATCAAGCCGTGCACGGTCAGCCAGTCATCGTCAACATCAGCTTCGGCACCCACAGCGGCGGACACGATGGCACCTCGATGCTGGAAGGTGCGATCTGCGAGTTGCTGAACCTGTACGACGGGTCTGAGGCGGCGCAAGGCAAGACACTGCATGTGGTGCTGCCCGTCGGCAATTCGCACGGCCTGCTTTGCCACGCCAGCGGCTACTGCCATCCGGGCCAAGGGGCCACACCGGCCCAGGCGAAAAAACTGCTATGGAAAGTGCAGCCCGATACGCCGAACGACTGTTTCATGGAACTTTGGCTACCCGAAAAGGGCGCCCTCAGGATCGAGTTGCACGGGCCGGACGGAACTGCTCCGATCAGCGTCGATTTCGAGGAGTCTCGCGGTGTCGGCGACCCGATTTCGGGTGCCGCGGCAGTCTTGACCATCCCCAAGCCGACTCAGGGCCTCAATGGACGTATGGCCCTGCTTGTGATCCGTGCGACGGCGAACACGCCAGACCCCAAGAACGTTTCGATCCAACTGGCCTCGGAAGTGCTGACCAAAATTTTCTCAGTGCAAGCGACAGTGCCAACTACCGTCGTGGATGGCCTGTCCAAATCGCCCAGCACGCGCCCAGTACTAGCCCCCCACGGCGTCTGGACCGTCAAGCTCACTGCCATTGGCACGGAGTGCGTGCCCTTTCATGCCTGGATTATGCGCAACGACACGGCGCCCATGCGCGGTCGTGCCACCCGCGGATACACGGGCCGGCAGTCCTATTTCCTCGATACACGCGAAGACCCGGCCAACGGCGTAGATCCCGCCTTCACCATCAATGGCATCGCCACGTTTGCTCACGAACGCTTGTTCGTCGTCGGCTCCATGCGGCAGAGTGACCATTGCCTGTCCCACTACAGCGCCGCCGGCCCCGGTCGCGGCGATCCCTATCGTGTAGAGGGACCGGATATGGTCGTGCATGCCGACGCCAGCCGCGCGTTGCCGGGGCTTCTGGTCGCAGGCTTCCATGGCGGCGCGCGCTACCGGGCATCCGGTACCAGCATGGCAGCAGCCGTGCTGACGCGACACTTGTTTGAACATCTCGCTTGCGGCAAGACAGCAGCCTCATTCACGCAGCGGCCCTACATGGACGACTGGTGCATGCCAGTATCGTTCGACCGGGCCTGCGCGGACTTCTTGCCCGTAGAAGCGCCCCTTGAAGCGCATGCCATGCAGCGGGGAGCTTACCAGCGGTGGGTGCCCTGCAAGGAGGACGGCTCACTTTGAGCCTTCGAATTGGCACAGACTGCCGGGGCCTACCACCGCCCCGGCAACCCCTTCATCACCCACATCCCGACACCTTCAGGCATCACATATCCGCCAACCTCCAGATCCTTCAACAACCGACTCACCATCTCCCGCGACCGCCCAATGCGGTGCGCCAGCTCCCGATGCGTCGGCCGCTCCGCAATCCACCGCGTGCCATCCGGTTGCGGCACCGCCTCGGCCTCCAGCCAGGCCTTCAGGTTTCCATAGGCGTCGTTCAGCGCCAGCTGCCGCGCCGTCAGCGTCGCCGCCCGCGCCCGGCGGATCACCTTGGCCAGCAATTCGAACGCAAAGTCCGGCCGCTCGGCGATGAAGGCCTGCAATGTGCTGCGCGTCACCACCGCGCACGTTGTCGGCACCAGCGTCTCCACACTCGCGCTGCGCAGCCCCCCGTCGAGGCTCATCTCGCCTACGTATTCGCCCGGTCCATAAGTACCGTAGGTGATCTCGCGGCCGTTGTCGGCGTGCGCTGAAAAGACGCGCAGCCGGCCCTTGAGCACGATGTACAGCGTGTCACCCGCGTCGCCTTCTTCGATCAGCAGGCGGCCGGTCTTGTAGTGGTGGCTGACGCCACGCGCCGCCAGTTCGCACAGGGCTGGGCTGGCACCGGGCAGGTCGACAGGCATGGTGGGCGGGCGTGGGCGGGATGTGGCGGGGCTTGCTTGCCCGCGCATCCTAAGCCCCTGCCCGCCCATGTGGTGCAGGCCTCAGGTGCGCAGCGCACTCACCATCGGCGGCAGGCCCGCCGCCAGCCGCACCAGCGCGCCGATGGAAGGCGTGCCGGTCTTTTCGCGCACCGATGCGATCTGCGTGCGCACGGTGGACAGCTTGACGCCTTGCTCGCGCGCGATGTCGCTGGGCAGCACGCCGCGGCCCAGGGCCGCGAAGACGCGTGTCTCCGCCGCCGTCAGTTGATGCTGGCGTGCAAAGCATTGGATGGACAGGTCTTCGCAGACCTCGGTGCGCCCCAGCAGCAACGCGGCAATGCCAGTCTGCACCGGTACCAGTGCGGCCAGCAGCCGGGCCGTGTCCGGACCCGCGGACAGCAGCCGGCGCAGGCCACGGTGCGCCGCGTCGTGCAGCGCGTGGTTCAGGCGCGCCAGCGTGCAGGGCTCGTGTGAAACCAGGCGGTTGCCCTGCACCTGCAGCGGGCCAGCACCCTGCAGCGCACGCCGCGCGCGGTGGTTCAGGTGCAGCACCTCGCCATCGGCACGCAGCAGCGCGATGCCGAAGTCCACTTCGTCCAGCGCGCGTGCCAGCAGGGTGCTCGCCGAAGGCGGTTCCGTCCCGGCATGGGAGCTGTGCAGCGGCGCTTCGGCGCGGTTCATCAGTTCCAGCATTTCTCACTCCTTGGTTGGTCGCGGCCGCCAGGGCGATGCCCTGTCTGTCACCGTGCACCAAGGGTAGGAATGGCCGGATCTCTCAGGCGGTGCATCTGCACCGTGGGCCTTGTGCGAAATTCACCTCCTCGCCGCCGCGCCGGTGGTGACGGCGCGGCGTGGGTTCTTCAGGCCAGTGCCGCGGGCAGGCTCAGGCTCACGGCGTAGGGCTGGCCTTGGTCGTCCAGCCCGAAGCGCAGCACGAAGCGGCCGTCGCCGGAGGCAAAACGTCCCTGGCCGTCGTGCTGCATCAGGGTCGGCGCGCGGCGGCCGTAGCGCATGATGAGCGTCTGGCCCGAGGTCGTCACGCTCAGGCGGCGGCCGTTGCTCATCTCGTACTGGAACTCGCCGTGGGGGTCCGCCAGCACGGCCTGCGCGGCCAGCCTGGCTTCGGGGGTGGCGACGATCTCCACGGCCTGGTGGTCCGGGGCTATGTTGCTGGCGTTGGCCGGGCCGGCCAGGCCGATCAGCAGGGCCAGGCCGATGGCAGTGATGCGGTGGTTCATGATGCAGCTCCTTGCGGTGGATGGTGGACGCGCGGGCGTCGTGCCCGGCGCGGTGCCATTCGGCGCGCAACACCAACTGCCGTCGTCACCTGCATTCGGGATGCACCGGCCACGCTGTCCCTGATCGGTCGGATGGAGCCGCTCCTGGCACCCGCCGCGGGGCCTTGCTCCAGGCGGCCGCGTGCTTCGAATCAGGCGCCGATCACACCGCCATCCACCCGCCGCACCACCACGGTGGCCGAGCGGGGCCGGCCGATGGGGCTGAAATCGGGCCAGTTCGAGTGGCGGCGCGGCTCGGCCGGGTCGCTGCGTTCGCTGGGGGTCTCGCCGGGATGCTGGATGTTGACGAACATCGTGCGGCCATCGGGCGTCCAGGTGGCGCCGGTCAGCTCGCAGCCGACGGGGCCGACGAGGAAGCGCCGAACCTCGCCGGTATCTGGATTGCAGGCCAGCAGCTGGTTGTTGCCCAGGCGCGCCATCTCGCCCTTGCCGATGTGGCGCGCGCTGACATCGGTGCCTATCCACAGCACGCCACGCGGATCGAAGGCCACCGTGTCGGGGCTGGAGAACGGGTCGCCGTTGATGTTGCCGCGCGCCTCGGGCCGCGCGTTGGCCGGGTCGCCGGCCAGCAGCAGGTGGTTCCACTCGAAGCTGTCACCCGAAAAGTCGCCCGCTTCGCGCCAGCGGATGATGTGGCCCATCGTGTTGTTGGCGCGCGGGTTGGCCGGGTCGGGCCCGGGCTTGCCGGGTTCACCGCGCTCGCTGTTGTTGGTCAGCGTGCAGTAGACCCAGCGTGTGGTCTCGTCGATGGCCACCCATTCGGGCCGGTCCATCCGGGTGGCGCCCAGCAAGTCGCTGGCCTGGCGGGCCTTGATCAGCACCTCGGCCTGGTCGGCAAAGCCGTTGGCCGCGGTCAGTGGCCCGCTGCCGTGCACCAGGGGCAGCCACTGGCCCCGGCCGCCGGCCTCGAAACGCGCCACGTACAGCGTGCCGTGGTCCAGCAGCTGGGCATTGGCCTGCGCGGCGGTCCTGCCGTTGCCGGCCGGCGCGATGCGGTCACGGCTGACGAAACGGTAGATGTACTCGAAGCGCGCGTCCTCGCCCGAGTAGACCACCACGCGTCCGTCCTGCGTCACCGCCACCCAGGCGCCTTCGTGGGCAGCGCGGCCCAGTGCAGTGCGCTTGACGGGTGTGCTGGCGGGATCCATAGGGTCGACCTCGACGATCCAGCCAAAGCGGTTGGGCTCGTTGGGGTGGCGCACGGTGTCGAAGCGTTCATCGTGTTCGGGCCAGCGGTACCAGGTGGCCTTGCGGATGCCCCAGCGGCGTTCGTGCGCGGTGGGCGTGTCGGCGGCGGTGAAGTAGTTGGCCCAGTTCTCCTCGCCCGACAGGTAGGTGCCCCAGGGTGTCTGGCCGCTGGCGCAGTTGCTGATGGTGCCCAGCACGGTGCGGCCCGCGGGGTCGGCCGCGGTCTTCATCAGCGTGTGGCCGGCGGCAGGGCCGCCGATGGCAAAGGGCGTGCTGGCCGTGATGCGGCGCGCGAAGCGCGAAGGCCGCACGACCTGCCAGCCGCCGGCCTGCTGTTCGATCTCGATGACGCTGATGCCGTGCGCGGCCTGCGCCTTCTTCACCTTCTCGGGCGTCCAGGTCTTCTGGCCGTCGGGGTGCAGCAGACCGTCGTCGGTGTATTCCTGGTTGATGGCCAGCAGGCCGCGGCGCGAGCCCTCCAGCGCATAGTACTGCAGCCCGTCGTGGTGCATGCCCATCTGCACGGCCTGCTCGGCGGCGGTGTTGCTGGCGTCGGGCTTGAAGGCCGGCATGGCGCCGGCGATGCCCACGGGGTCGCCCCAGGGCGCCAGCACCTGGGCGACATAGCCTTCGGGCACGACGACGCG
>DAORNK010000101.1:0-12195 GCA_035440985.1 Rubrivivax sp.
GCACACCTTCGTCCCAGGCGCGGCCCAGGCTGATGTTGGCCAGCGGCGTGCCGGGCTCGGCCAGGAAGCGGCTGCGTGTCACCAGGAAACCCAGTGCCACGCCCGCGGGCGTGCTGGGCGCCAGCACGTGGCCGCCGTTGGGAGGGCGGCGGCGTGCGCCGCGGCTGAGGATGGTGCTGTTGTCGATGACCAGGGTGGCATCGCCGAAGATGAAGTCCACGTCGCCGGCGATCAGGCTTTCGTGCACGTAGACGCGGGCGGTTTCCGTCGCCTGCGGCCGGCGCACATGCAGTGTGTCCTGGTGGCCGATCAGCCGCACGTTCGCCAGCTGCACGCGGTCGGCCTGTACGGTCAGAGCCACACCTTGCGCACCGCCGCTTTCGCTGGCGCCCGGTGGGTAACCCACGCCCAGCCGGACGTGTTCCAGCGCATCGTTGGCCACGGTCAGGTGGGCGGCCTGGAAGTCCGCAGCGGCCACGATCATCGTGGCACTGCCCCGGGTGCCGACGATGGGCAGTGCCAAGTCTGGCTGGCAGGGGTGGGCGACGTCCACCCCGGCCCGCTTGGGCTGGCCGCCGTGGGCATTGCCGATGATGATGGCGGCGCTGGGGTCGGCCGGGTCACCGAGCAGCGTGATCGGCGCCTTGTCGGCGCTCACGCAGACACGTTCGCGGTACAGGCCGGGGTGGATCCGGATGACCACGCGTGTGGCGTCGACGCTGCGCAGCGGCACCGCATCGATGGCGGCCTGCAGGCTGCGGTGGCTGCCGCTGCCATCGGGCGCCACGGTGAAGTCCGGCCGCTGGCTGCTGCCGGGCAGGGCCTGCGGATGCCAGGGGCCAGGACCCTGGGCCAGATAGTCCGCCACGTTCATCTGCGCGGCGACGGCCGCGCTGAGCATCGGGCGCTCGCCGCTGGCCGGGCGAAACTGATCCGCGGGCGTGTCCTGCGCCGGTGGCGCTGCCACGCAGGCCTGCAGCAGCAGGCCCAGCCAGGCGAACGTGCGCCTTGGCCTGCGAGCGATCATCGGGCCGCCAGTTCGGCCAGGTACAGGCCGGGTTCCCGGTCACCGTCGGCGCTGAAGAGCACGGCCTTCTCGTCCGGCGTGAAGGAAGGGTGGGGGTGCGTGACCTGGCGGCTGGCCTTGTAGACGCCCCAGCTGCTGTCGTGGTGGGCGATGGGGCGTGACAGGCCGGTCTTCAGGTCGAACAGGTGCAGGAACGGGTCACCCTTGAGCATCTCGTTGGCCGAGCCGCTGGCGGCGGTGGCCGCCGGGCCGCAGCCGTCGCCCACGATGAGCGTGCCGTCGGCATTGCTCATCAGGTGCGAGCACTGGGGCATCTTCATCAACGGCCTGTCGGCCAGCGTCACCGGGTCCAGCGAGCGGATCCAGCGCTCGGATTCCCCCTTCCTGTAGCTCACGTAGATCATGGCCGAGCCATCCGGCACCCAGAACTCGTGCGTGCAGCTCTCGCCGTTGCGGTGTTCCTTGCCGCAGCGGCGGTTGGTGCCGTCCTCGTTGATGAACCACATGCGCGCATCGATCAGATCGTGGGGGCCCTCGTGGCAGTAGGCGACCGTCCGGTCGTCGAAGGGCCGGTACTGCGGGTGGCCGAGCCAGCCCCGCTGTTCCAGGATGACGCTGCGCCGCCCGCTGGCCAGATCGATGCTGAACAGGCGGCACAGCGGCCTCCTGTGGAACATCGCGTCGAACTTGCGCCAGTCCGACAGGGGGAACCAGTCGGCCGCCGCGATCTCGATGCCCACCATCTTCGTGCAGGCACTGTTGGCCACCCAGGTGCCGTAGCCGACCCAACCCTCGGGCACGGTGTAGGCCACGACCTCCTGCAGCGTGTCCAGTTCCAGGCGGATCAGCTGGCGTTCGGCGCGCACGAAGTAGAGGAACCGGTCGTCGGGGCCGAGGAAGCCCCCGAAGGTGTTCTCGCCTTCACCTTCGGTCAGTTGCAGGGCCGTCTGGCTGGCCAGGTCCAGCAGGTGGTAGTTCCAGTTCGGGCTCGGAGCAGGGCCGAATTCACCCGCGAAGATCAGCCGGCTGCCATCGTTCGTGAAGCACTTCTGGTAGAAGTAGTTGCGGTGGCAGGTGACCTCCGGTGGGGTCAGGCGCGTGACGCGCGCACCGGTATCCGGGTCCGGCCGGCTGGTGAAGTGGAACTGGCGGGTGGTGTGCTTGGGCATGGTGACTACTGGATGCGCTTGAGCAGGGCATTGCCTTCCTGGATGAGACGCGCCGCGGCAGCGGGGGCGCTGGTCTTGCCGTAGGCCACGGTCTCGAACACCTCGCGCATGAACTTGTGCAGCCGGGCATGTTCGAACAGCGGTGCGGGCAGGTCGATGCGACCTTCGGACTTCAGCTTCTGCAGCCATTCATGCGCCCGCAGCTCCAACGGGGGCAACTGGCCCGCCTCCAGCACCGCCGCCAGTGGCCCGCGGGCTGCCGGGGCGCCGCGGGTACGGCCCAGCAGCCGGGCTGCCTGCACATCGGTGAGCAGGAAGTTGATGAAGCGCGCTGCCGTCTCGGGCTGGCGGCAGTTGCGGCCGACAGCGAACATCAACGTCGGGCGGCCGAACATGCCGCTGTTGCGGGCACCGGGCAGCATCGGAAAGGCGCCCAGCGCCAGTTGCTGGCCGGGCTGCAGGGTGCTGCTGCGCAGGCCGATCACGCTGTCCCAGGTGTAGTTGCCGGCCCATTGGCCGGTGACCCAGTCCTGCTGCTGTTCGGTGGGCTTCTCGGCACCACCCAGGCTGGCACGCAGGGGCAGCGACGTGGCCGTGTGGCTGTCCACCAGGCGCTGGTAGACCGCCACCCACTCGCGCGCTGCATCGGCGTTCATGGCCACGCGCGCGGGCTGGCCTGAGTCACGGGAACTGGGGTCCACGTAGGGCGTGCCATGCTTCTGGTGCACGTAGGCCTGCGACAGCAGCATCATGTCGTAGAGCTCGCCGTCCAGCGGGTAGTGGCGGTCGCCCAGCCGGTTTCGGAACACCGGCCCGGCGGCAAAGAGTTCGTCCCACGTCGTGGGCAGCGCCAGGCCGGCCCGCGCGAAGGTGGTCTGGTTCCACAACAGCACCCGCGCCGTATAGGAAGCAGTCAGCGCATTGAGCTTGCCCGCCACGCGGCCCATGGCCAGGTCGCTGGCGCTGAACTGGTCCAGCGCCAGCAGGCTGCGGTAGGCGTCCAGGTCCGTCACGCCGGTGCCGCGCTTGCTGAACATGGCCAGCCAGGCCCAGTTGATCTGCATCACGTCGGGCTCGGAGCCGCCGGCCACCTGCGTCGTCAGACGCTCCAGGTAGCCGTTGAAGCCCATGTATTCGGCCTTGACCTTGAGCCCCGGGTTCCGCTGTTCGAAGAGGGCGATCGCCTTCAGCGTGGCCGCATGCCGCGCCGAGCCGCCCCACCAGGCAAAGCGCAGCGCCCGCGGCGCCTGGGCCTGCACCCACGGCGCGGCCAGCGTGGCGGCGCCGATGGCCAGGGCCTGGCGGCGCTTCAGCACAGGCGGGCCCCGGTCTCGCCGTGGAACAGGTGGCAGGCCCCCATCTGCAGGTGGAAGGTGTGCGACGAGCCCCGTGCAGCACCGGGCAGGGCACCCAGCTGATCGGCGGGTACGCGCGCAGTCATCGGTACGGTGCCGATGTCGAAGTGCACGAAGACTTCGTTGCCCATGTGCTCCAGCGAGCGCAGCGTGCCGTTGACGGGTGTGCTGTCGCCCGCTGGGCGGGGCAGCACGGCGATGTGCTCCGGGCGCAGGCCCAGTTGCAGCGCCGTCGTGCCCGCCGCAAGAGCCGTGGCCATGGGCGCCGGCAACGGCAGCCACTGCGGGCCCAGCAAGAGACCGGCCGATCCACCTTCGGCACGCAGCGTGGCCGGCTGGATGTTCATCTCGGGGCTGCCGATGAAGCTGGCCACGAAGGCGTTGGCCGGCCGGTTGTACAGGGCGGTGGGTGTGTCCGTCTGCTGGATCACGCCTTCCTTGAGCACGCAGATGCGTTCGCCCATGGTCATCGCCTCCACCTGGTCGTGGGTCACGTAGACCACGGTGGCGGGCTGGCCCTGTTCGCGCAGCGTGCGGTGCAGATCGGTCAGGCGCACGCGCATGCTGGCGCGCAGCTTGGCGTCCAGATTGGACAGCGGCTCGTCGAACAGGAACACCTCGGGCTTCTTCACGATGGCGCGGCCCACGGCCACGCGCTGGGCCTGGCCGCCGGACAGCTGTCTGGGGTAGCGGTCCAGCAGGTGTTCCATCTCCAGCAACCGGGCCGCCTGGCGCACGCGCTGGTCGACCTCGGCTTTGCCGGCGCCGGCCAGCTTCAGGCCGAAGGCCAGGTTCTCGTAGACCCTCATGTGGGGATACAGCGCGTAGTTCTGGAACACCATCGCGATGCCGCGCTGCTTGGGTGGCAGGGCGTTGACCACGCGGTCGCCGATGCGCAGTTCACCGGCGCTGATGCTTTCCAGCCCGGCGATCATGCGCAGCAGCGTGCTCTTGGCACAGCCGCTGGGGCCCACGAAGACCATGAACTCGCCGTCGCGGACTTCCAGGTCCACGCCGTGCACGGCCTTGAAGCCGTTGGGGTAGGTCTTCTCGACCTTGCGCAGGCTCAGTTGTGCCATGACGCTCCTAGCCCTTGATGCCGGATGACGAAGCCCCTTCGATGAAGTGCTTCTGCGCCATGAAGAACACGGCCACGCTGGGAATGAGCGCCACCACGCTGATGGCGATGACGTTGGCCCACTCCACCTCTTCTGTGGCGCCGATGCTCATCTTGAGCGCCAGCGACACCGGGTACTTCTCGACGCTGCTGAGGTAGATCAGCGGGCCCATGAAGTCGTTCATCGTCCAGATGAACTGGAAGACGATGACGGAGATGATGGCGGGCTTGAGCAGCGGCACGATGATGTACAGCAGCATCTGCACCGCGTTGCAGCCGTCGATCAGCGCGGCCTCCTCCATGTCGCGCGGGATGCCGCGCAGGAACTGCACCAGCATGAAGACGAAGAAGGTGTCGGTGGCGAAGGCGCTGGGCACGATCAGCGGCAGGTAGCTGTCCAGCCAGCCGAGTTCCTTGAACATCAGGTACTGCGGCAGCCGCAGCACGATGAGCGGCAGCATCATCGTGCCCACCATGATGGAAAACAGCAGCTTCTTGCCCCAGAACTCGAAGCGGGCGAACGCATACGCCACCAGCACGCAGCTGATCACCGTCACCACGATGCGCGGCACCGTGATCAGGAAGCTGTTCAGGAAGTAGGTGGCAAAGGTGTACTCGGTTCTGGTCTTCCAGCCCCTGGCGTAGCTGCCGAAGTCGAAGCGGCTGGGCCAGAAGCCGACCTCGGTGAAGATCTCGGTATTGGTCTTGAAGCTGGCGCCCACCAGCCACAGCAGCGGGTACAGCATGACCACGGCCACCGCCAGCAGCACCGTGGTGCGCAGCAGGGCGCGGCTGCGCTCGGCATGCTGGGCGTGGGCGGTGCTCATCGTTTGCCGGCGTCTTTCTCGCCGGCGTAGAACACCCAGTAACGGCTGCTCCAGAAGCTGAGCGCCGACAGCCCGGCCACCAGCGCGAACAGCACCCAGCTCAGCGCCGCGCCGTACCCCAGGTTGAAGAAGCGGAAGCTCTGGTCGTAGATGTACAGCGCCAGCACGTAGGTGCTGGACAGCGGGCCGCCTTCGGTGATGGCGTAGGGGCCGTTGAACTCCTGGAAGGCGTGCACCATCTGCATGATCATGTTGAAGAAGATCACCGGCGTGATCAGCGGCACCGTGATGCGCCAGAACTGTGTCCAGGTGCTGGCGCCGTCCACTTCAGCGGCTTCGTACAGCGATGTGGGCACGTTCTGCAGCGCAGCCAGGAAGATCACCATGGCCGAGCCGAACTGCCAGGTGAACAGCAGCACGATGGTCCACAGGCTGTAGTGCTCGTCGGCCAGCCAGGCCACGGGCTCCAGCCCCAGTTTCACCAGCACCAGGTTCACGAGCCCGTACCTGGCGAACAGGAAGCGCCACAGCACCGCCGTGGCGATGCTGCCGCCCAGGATGGACGGCAGGTAGAAGGCGCTGCGGAAGAAGTTGATGCCGCGCATCTTCGTGTTCAGCACGTGCGCCACGAACAGCGCGAAGCCCACCCGCAGCGGCACCGCCAGCACGGCGAACCACAGGGTCACGCCCAGGCTCTTGACGAACAGCGGGTCGTCGCCGAAGAGCTCCCGGTAATTCTGCAGCCCCGTGAACACCGGCGGGTCCATCAGGTCGTATTGCGTGAAGCTGAGCGCAAAGCTCATCACGAACGGGAACAGCTTGAACAGCAGCACGCCCAGCAAGAAGGGCAGCACGAAGAGGAAGCCCAGGCGCTTGTTCTCGTACATGAATATCTGCCAGCCGACGCCGAAGGCGCGGCGCCCGTCAAGCAGCCGCCGCGGAACCGGCTTCGCCGGGCCGCTGGGGGCGCCCCCCTGGGGGGGAAGCGCCGAAGGCGCTCCGGGCGGGGGTCATCTCGCGAGCCAGCCGCCATCGACAGCGATGGTGTAGCCGTTGATGTAGTTGCTGGCCTGCGAAGCCAGGAACACCACCGGCCCGCCCAGGTCTTCCGGCACGCCCCAGCGGCCAGCCGGAATGCGCTCCAGGATGGCGGAGTTGCGCCCCGCGTCGGCACGCAGCGCGGCGGTGTTGTTGGTGGCCATGTAGCCCGGTGCGATGGCGTTGACGTTGATGCCGTGGCCGGCCCACTCGTTGGCCATCAGGCGCGTGATGCCCATCACGCCGCTCTTGCTGGCGGTGTAGCTGGGCACCCGCACACCACCCTGGAAGGACAGCATGCTGGCCACGTTGATGATCTTGCCGCCATGGCCCTGGCTGATGAACTGGCGGGCGGCGGCCTGGGAGAAGAAGAAGACGGACTTCAGGTTGATGTCCATCACGTCGTCCCAGTCCTTCTCGGTGAACTTGATCGCGTCCTCACGCCGGATGATGCCGGCGTTGTTGACCAGGATGTCCACGTGGCCGCGGAATTCACGCGCCTGGGCGAGCAGGCCCTCGATGCAGCCGATGTCCGCCAGGTTGGCGCGCAGGTCCAGGAAGCCGCGGCCCAGCGCTTCGATGCGCTGGTGCGTGTCGGTGGGTGCAACCACGTTGACGCCCACCACGTCGGCACCGGCCTGGGCGAGCGCAACGGCCATGCCCTGACCCAGCCCGGTGTCGCAGCCGGTGACGATGGCGACCTTGCCTTGCAACTGAAAGCTGTCGAGGATCATTGGAACTGCCCCTCTTTCTGAAGAGTTGATCGGCCGCCATCAAGTGGCCGCCGCGGAACCGGCTTGGCCGGGCCGCTGGGGGCGCCCCCTCGAGGGGGAGCGCCGAAGGCGCTTCGGGGGTGGGTCATTTCAGCGTGGTCATCGCCACGTGGTCCATGTCGGGGAAGACCTGGTTTTCGCCGACCATGCCCCAGATGAAGGTGTAGGCCTGCGTCCCGACGCCCGTGTGGATGGACCAGCTCGGGCTGATCACCGCCTGCTCGTTGCGCACCACCACGTGGCGCGTTTCGGTGGGCTCGCCGCACATGTGGAAGACGACGCCGTTGTCGGGCATGTCGAAGTAGAAGTAGACCTCCATGCGCCTATCGTGCGTGTGGCAGGGCATGGTGTTCCACAGGCTGCCGGGCTCCAGCTGGGTCATGCCCATCAGCAGCTGGCAGGTGGGCAGCACGGCCGGCACGAAGAACTTGTGGATGGTGCGGCGGTTGCTGGTCTTGGCGTCGCCCAGGGTCTCGGGGCTGGCTTCGGCCAGCGTGACCTTCTTGTTCGGGTAGTGGCAGTGGGCAGGCGCGCAGTTGAAGTACAGCTTGGCGGGGTTGGCGCTATCCACGCTGGAGAAGGACAGGTCCTTGGCGCCCTGGCCGATGTACAGGGCCTCGCGCGGGCCGACCTCGTAGGTCTTGTCGTCGGCCCGCACCACGGCGGGGCCGCCGATGTTGATCAGGCCAAGTTCACGCCGCTCCAGGAAGAAGCTGGTGCCGGTGTGCTTGCCCAGATCGGCCGAGAAGCGCACGGCCTGGGTCACCGGGTGGATGCCACCCACGATGATGCGGTCGATCTGGCTGTAGGTGAGCGTGGCTTGGTCGGCGACGAACAGATCTTCGATCAGGAAGTGGCGGCGCAGGCCAGCGGTGTCCAGGGTCTTGGCGTGCTCGCTGTGGATAGGTTGGCGGATGTCCATGGTGCGTCCAGCAGAGGGAAGGCAGGGGGGTGAAGCCAAGGCTCGGACCAGTGGCCGGACCGCGGCAACGGGCAGGAGCGTAAAGCAAAACCGGCGAACGCCGAAATCATGGTTTCTAATTAGTGAACCGGTGTTTCTTTTTTCGCGGACGGTTGATACAGTTCTTGCGAATCGATGTCCCGGAGACATGCGCATGCAGCCCCCCATGAACTCGCCGTTCACCCAAACCGCCGCCATGGCCTGGACCGATCTGGGCGATGGCATCCGCCGCAAGGTGCTGGCCCACACACCTGACCTGATGTCGGTGCTGGTCCAGTTCGAGAAGGGTGCGATCGGCACACCGCACGCACACGACGTGCACACGCAGATCGCCTATGTCGTCGCAGGCGCCTTCGAAGTGACGATCGACGGGCAGACCGCGGTGTTGCGCAGCGGCGACTGCTTCGTGGCCCAACCTCACGCGATGCACGGCGTCGTGGCGCTGGAAGCCGGCAGCACGCTGCTGGACCAGTTCTCGCCGCGCCGCGACGACTACCTCTGAACCCCTTTCCTGCAGACCAGGCACCGGACCGCACTGCAGCGGACGGCGCCAGCCACTGATGACCCACCCGGTGCCCTGCGTGCGCCTGCCCTGAAACCTCACCGCCTGCCGGGCCACCCAACCGCGTGGTTTTCGCGGCCCGCCGGCACGCAACCTCGGAGATCAGACCATGCGTCCCCTGTACCCCACCCGCGGCCGGCAACGCTTCCAGATGACCGCCCTGGCGGCTGCGGCCATGGTCGCAGCCGGCCTGGCGCAGGCCCAGCCAGCCCCGCCGGCCAAGCCCGCGGCCCCGGAGGGCGAAGTCGTCGTCATCACCGGCTTTCGCGCGGCGATCGAAAGCGCGCTCACCACCAAGCGCGATGACGCCGGCATCGTGGATGCGATCCGTGCCGAAGACATCGCCAAGTTTCCCGACACCAACCTGGCCGAGAGCCTGCAGCGCATCCCCGGCGTCGTGATCGACCGCGACGCCGGCGAAGGCCGCAACATCACGGTGCGCGGCCTCGGTGCCGACTTCACGCGCGTGCGCATCAATGGCATCGAAGCGCTGGCCACCACCGGCGGCACCGACAGTTCGGGCGGCAACAACCGCAGCCGCGGCTTCGATTTCAACGTCTTCGCGGCCGAGTTGTTCAACAGCATCACGGTGCGCAAGAGCGCCAGTGCCGATGTGGACGAAGGCTCCCTGGGCGCCACGGTGGACCTGTCCACCATCCGCCCCTTCGACCTCAAGGGCTTCACCGCGACGGCTTCCGTCAAGGGCCGCTACAACGACCTCGTGGGCAAGACCGACCCGCGCGTGGCCTTCCTCATCGGCAACACCTGGGCCGACCGCACGGTGGGTGCCGTGTTCTCCGCCGCGTTCAGCAAGCGCCGGTTGTGGGAGGAGGGCTTTTCCACCGTGCGCTGGGACAACGGGCCGTCGTCGGGCGGCTGGTGTGCGCCCACCGGTGTGACGGCCAACCCCGCCAACTCCACCGCCACCACCTGCGGCCCGGCCGCCCAGGGTGTGGCCCGGATCGGTGGCGACGCCACCACCACCGATGCCTACACGGTGGCCAGCAATGCCGCCAACTTCCACCCGCGACTGCCACGCTACGGCCGCCTGACGCACGACCAGGATCGCCTGGGCATCACCACGTCCGTGCAGTGGAAGCCGCGGCCGGGCTCGCTGCTCACGGCCGACCTGCTGTACGCCAAGCTGGACGCCACGCGCCAGGAGGACTTCCTGGAGGCCATCTCCTTCAGCCGCACCGCCGGCCAGGGCGGCAAGCCGCAGACCAGTGTGCTGGAGACGCAGTACGCCGCCAATGGCGCGTTGCTGTACGGGCGCTACAACGGCGTCGACGTGCGTGCCGAAAGCCGATTCGACGAGCTGCACACCGAGTTCTCGCAGCCCACCCTGAGCTGGGACCAGACGCTCAGCGAAACGCTGAAGATCTCCGCCAGGGTCGGGCGCGCCACCTCGCGCTTCCGCAACCCGGTGCAGACCACCACCACGCTGGACGCGTTGAACGTCAACGGCTACGCGCTGGATTTCCGTGGCAGTGACCGCCTGCCCAGCATCAGCTACCCGTTCGATCCCACCCAGGTCGGTGGTGCGCTGACCCTGGTGGGCGTGCCGCAGGTGGCCAGCGGCACCCAACCCACGACGATTGCCAACACCACCTCCAGCGAGGTCCGCATCCGCCCCCAGGGCTCCACCAACGTCAACGACTCCGCCAACCTGACGCTGACCTGGGATGCGGCCGACAGCCTCACGGTACGTGGCGGTCTGGACCGCAAGCGCTACAAGTTCGACACCTACGAATTCCGCCGCGTCAATCAGAACGACACCCTCTTCGCCCCGCCCGCGGGCGCTTCGGTGGCCAGCCTGAGCACCACGCTGTCGGGTTTCGGCAGCGGCCTGAGCCTGCCCGCCGGCACGGCGACGAACTGGGTCATCCCGAACCTGAGCGCGATCGCGCAGGCCTACGACATCTACTGCAACTGCATCAAGAGCGGGCCGGCCGGTGGCCCGGGCGACTTCACGCTCTCCTCCACCACCAACGGCAATGCGCGCGGCAACAACCGCAAGGTCACCGAGACCGACACCGGCGGCTTCCTGATGGCCGACTTCGACACCCGTCTGATGGGCCTGCGCGTGCGCGGCAACGCGGGCGTGCGCTATGTCAAGACCGATCTCACGGCGGTGGGCTACCAGGCCACCTCCGGGGGCACCGAGGTCACGGTGGACCACAGCTATTCGGACACGCTGCCATCGGTCAACGTCTCGGCCGACCTGGCCAAGGACCTGGTGCTGCGCCTGGGGGCTTCCAAGGTGATGGCGCGCCCGCAGCTGGGCAACCTGAGCCCGGGCGGCACCATCAGCACCACGGGCACCTTGTCCATCACCAGCGGCAATCCGCAGCTCAAGCCCTTCCGTGCCACGACCTTCGACACCAGCCTGGAGTGGTACCACGGCCGCAGCGCCTTCATCGGCCTGGGCGTGTTCTCGAAGAACATCGACACCTACATCCAGAGCCTGCGCACCAACATCCCCTACAGCCAGACGGGCCTGCCGAAGTCACTGCTGCCGAGCAACTTCACCGGCGACGAGGTCTTCCAGGTGACCACGCCCATCAACACCAGCGGTGGCCGGCTGACGGGCTTCGAGATCAATGTCCAGCAACCGTTCAGCTTCCTGCCGGGCGCGCTCAAGAACATGGGGGTGCTGCTGAACTACACCCGGGTCAAGAGCAAGATCGATTACCTGGTGTCGCCGACCAGCACCACGGTCATCCGCGACGACCTGCTGAACCTCTCGCCCAAGTCGGCCAACGCGACGCTCTACTACGAGGACGACACGATCAGCGCCCGCGTCTCGATGTCCAAGCGCAGCAGCTTCCTGACCCGCGTGCCGGGCCAGAACAACAACGACGTGGAAGGCAAGAACGGCACCACCAACGTGGACCTGTCCCTGACCTTCAAGATGGGCAGCGGGCTGGAACTGACCTTGGAGGGCGTGAACCTCACCAACGAGGCCAACGACCAGTTCATCAGCCGCGCCCGCAACAGCGCGGTGGTCTACAACGTCACGGGCCGCGAGTACCTGGTGGGTCTGCGCTACAAGTTCTGATGAAGCGTCTCCTGGCCGCTGCGGCCTGCGCCTGGGCCCAGGCGGCAGGCGCGGCCGAGCCGCCGGTCGTGCTGCTGGTGGGTGACAGCACGATGGCGCCGCAGACGGGCTATGGCGACGCGCTGTGCCGGCGGCTGGAGCCGGCCGTGGCCTGCCTGAACCTGGCGCGTGGTGGCCGCAGCAGCCTGAGCTATCGGGCCGAAGGCCTGTGGGAGCGTGTCCTCGCGCGATTGCGGGCGGGCCAGCCGGGTGTGCCGCGCCAGGTGCTGATCCAGTTTGGCCACAACGACCAACCCGGCAAGCCC
>DAORNK010000102.1:0-11694 GCA_035440985.1 Rubrivivax sp.
CCGACAGCGCTTCGGCGGGCTTCATCATCAGCAGCGGGCCGCCCACGGTGGCGGCGCAGCCCGTGGGCAGCGCCAACACGAGCACGCCTGTCCGGTCCGGCACGCTGGTGCAGGAAAGTGGTGTCGCCGAAGCCGACCTGCTGCTCAGCGACGGCACGCACCTGTACACGCTGCAGCCGGGCACCGATGGTGCGACGCAACTGCGCGTCTACCGGCGCACGACGGGCGCGCCACAGGACCTGAAGCGCCTGACCCTGGTGGACCCGGTGGCGACCGGGGCCAACGCGCGCGGCATGCACGCCAGCACGGATGGCAAGGCCCTGGCCACCGTGGGCAGCGCGTGGGAGAGCCTGCCGGGCGACCAGACCTGCAAGACGGGCTGCAGCATCGTCGGCCTGCCCACACTGCCCTGGATCTGGATGCGCAACCTGGTGTCGGTGCACCGTGTGGACGTCAGCGACCCGGCCAACGCCAGCGCCGGCACGCACCTGAGCATCGAAGGCAACTTCGTCGACAGCCGTCGCATCGGCGACACGCTCTACCTGGTCAGCACCCACGCACCGCGCCTGCCGCTGGACGTGCTGCCGGCCACCGCCACGGCGGCCGAACGCGAGGCCGTCATCCAGCAGCTGACGGTGGGCGAACTGCTGCCCAAGCTGCGCCGCAACGGGGGCCCGGCCGAGCCCTTGCTGGGCGACACCGATTGCTTCGTGCAGACCGCCAACGCCTCCACCGGTGTGCAGATCACGTCGGTCACGATGATCGATCTCAAGTCGGCCACGCTGGCGCAGAAGAGCCGCTGCATCGTGGGGGGCACCGAAGCGCTGTACATGACAGCGGAGCACCTGTACCTGGCGACGACGCGCCAGACCTACGCCTTCCCGATGCCCACCGTGATGATCTACCCGCAGACCATGACCACCGACATCCACAAGTTCGCGCTTGGCACGGGCGATGTGGTCTACCGCGGCTCGGGCGTGGTGAACGGCCACCTGGGCTGGGACCAGGACCGCAAGTCCTACCGCCTGAGCGAGCACAACGGGGATTTGCGTGTGCTCACCTACACCGGCAGCGACGGCTGGTTCAGCATCCAGGACGCCGCCAGCAAGCCGGCTTCGCCCGCCACGCTGACGGTGCTGCGCGAAAGGGCAGCGGACCAGTCCCTGCAGCCGCTGGCCACGCTGCCGAACACCAGCCGCCCCGCGGCCCTGGGCAAGGCCGGGGAACAGGTCTACGCCGTCCGCTTCGTGGGTGACCGCGGCTACCTCGTGACCTTCCGCCGCGCGGACCCGCTGTATGTGCTGGATCTGTCCGACCCGGCCGACCCCAAGGCGGTGGGTGAACTCACCGTGGCCGGATTCTCCGAGCAGCTCTACCCGTTGGCCAACGGCCTGCTGCTGGGCGTGGGTCGCGATGCAGACGACAAGGGCGTGGTGGGTGGCATCAAGCTGGCGCTGTTCGACGTGGCCGACCCGGCCAAGCCCAGCCAGCGGGCGAGCTTCGTGATGGGGGGCATGTTCAGCAGCAGCGCGGCCGACTATTCACGCCATGGCCTGAACCTGTTGATGCGTGGCAACGTCGCGCGCATCGCGCTGCCGGTGAACCTGGCGCCACCGGGGCCCACCTTCGCCCCCAATGGCTGGCAGGCCGGGCTGGCACGCTTCGAGGTCGATACCGATGCGCGCACGATGCGCGAAAGGCCGATGGTCGGGGCCGTCAGCGGCAATGGCGAACGCAACACCTGGCTGGAACGCAGCCTGCAGATCGAGGATCAGGTGTTCTACCTGGGTGCGGGGGAGCTCGGCGCCTACGCCTGGTAGGTCGCTGGTAAGCGCCCAGGCCTTCGTCAGCCACTCGCGGCCACGCGCCTGGCCCGCAGAGGGGCCAGGCCTTCACCGAGCACTCGCGGCCACGCAGGTGGCCGCTCGGTCCCGGCTCAGGGTGGCCGCTCGGTGCGGACTCAGCGCAGGTGTTCCGCGAGGAACGCCTCCAGCCGCCGAGCAAAGTCCACCCGGTTCTGCGGCTGGAACCAACCATGCCCCTCGTCGGGATACTCGATCCAGGTCGGGGGCCGGCCGGCGGCCTGTAACGCATCGCGCAACTGGTGACCATGCACGGGCAGCACACGGGCGTCGCGGCCACCGATGGCCAGCAGCAGCGGCGAGCGGATGCGCGCCGCCTGGGCCACGGGGCTCGTCGCTTCCAGCTGAGCGGCGTCCTTGACGGGGTCGCCCACCAGCGTCGGCAGATCGAAGGCCCGGACTTCGTCGGACTGATCGGTGCCATGGATCCAGCGCAGCATGAGCCGCGGGTCGGTCACCGCTGCCCAGGCCACGCCGCAACGGTAGAGCTCGGGGTGGCGCACCAGTCCCATCAGGGTGGCGTAGCCTCCATAGCTGGCGCCGGCGATGCACACGCGGCTGGCGTCGACATGGCCGGCCTTGATGGCCCAGGCCAGCGCGTCGGCCAGGTCGTCCTGCATGCTCAGGCCCCACTGCTTCCAGCCGGCTCGAAAGTGCAGCCAGCCGTAGCCGGTGCTGCCGCGGAACTCCGGCTCGATCACGACGTATCCGCGCGAGGCCAGGAACTGCCCATAGGGCTCCCACTGCCAATGCCCGCCCCGCACCCAGGGGCCCCCATGCACCAGAAGAACGGCCGGTCGCGGCTTGCGCGGTCCCGACGGTGTTGTGATCCAGACCGGAATCTCCAGCCCGTCACGTGCGGTGATGCGCGTAAAGTCCTTGCGCGCCATGCTCCCGGCGTTGATCTGCGGGCGCACGTCGCCCACCTTGCGCCAGCGGTCATTGGCTGCCGTGTAGATCCAGAACTGGCCTGGATGCTGGTCCGACCAGCTCCAGATCAGGGCCGTCATGTCGGGCTGTGCGCAGCGTCGGCAGGTGATGCGATTGACACGGCCCGGCAGCAGGCTGTCGGCCTTTTCCTGCAAGGCCTTGAGCCGCGGATCGAACCACACGGTGGTTTCGGCATCCACCTCCTGCCGCACACCCAGGGCCGCCCCGCCGTCGACCTCGGCGAACAGCTGGCCATTGAAGTCAAAGCCAGGCGCGCTGACCTGGTAGTCGGGCGAGGGCCGGCCGGTCTGAAAGTCGAAGGTGCTCAGCACACGGTGGCCGGTGCGCGGATGCGGCATCGTCACGTACAGGTTGCCCTTGGCATCGACGTACAGGGGCGTGAAGGGTGCTTCGTACTGCGGGTGCTCGGCCAGCACCCGCCAGTCGGCCTGGCCCGGGCCACGCCAGTGCACGGTGATGCGGCCCTCCTTGAAGGTCGTGACCAGCCGCGGTTCGCCCGCGGGGTCGAAGAGCCAGCTTCGCGCCGGGCCCGGCACGCCCAGGGACAGGCTGGTCGCCCTGCCTGTGACGATGTTCAGCCGCTTGGCGATGGTCCCGATCGGCTGGCCGGCCGAGGTGTAGGTGTGTTCCGCCACGATGACCTCTTCGTCCTGCCGGTGCGGCACGTGCAGCAGGCGATGCAGCGGTGACAGGGGCTCGCGCGCGACCCGCTCCTTCGTGCTGAAGAACGGTGAGTCGATCTTCACCAGCTGACGCAGCTGGGTGCCGTCCCGCTGCACGGAAAACAGACCCGGCCACCAGACGGACCGCGCCGAGGACTGCAGGTCCGCGAGGCTGAACACCAGCCGCTCGTCCCCGACCCACGCGAACTGGTGCACATCGGCGTCGCTGTAGTGCGCCAGCTGTGCATGCAGCTTCCATTCCTGCAGGTCGAACACGATGAGCCGCGATCGCACACTGCCCAGGGCCGTGGTCATCGCCAGCCAGCGACCCGAAGGCGACAACCGGGCCGCGGTGATGTCGGGCGCGCGGAAGAACACTTCGGCGGCCGGTGGTGATTCGGTTGCCGTGGCCGCCCCTGCGCTGGCCGCACCCGAGGCGGCGTCGGTCCGGGCTTGTGCGCAGGCTGCGAAAACCGCAGCGGCGCAGAGCAGTCCGCGCCAGACGATCGCCCGCATCAGCCACCTCCCCTTGACGCCTTGGCAACCGGGGCGATTGTGGCGTGGACGTGGCCGGTGCGCACATCCCTCGTCGGGTGGCTACTTGAAGCCGGCGCGGTCGAGCATCTGCTGGACTTGGGCCGTGTTGGCCCCCACCTTGGCGATGGGCACGGCCTCGGACTTGAAGCCGCCCATGCTGGCCAGCACGGCGTTCGGCGCGATGCCGGCCACCACCGGGAACTCGTTGTTGCCGTCGGCGAAGTAGCGCTGGGCGGCGTCGCTGGCCAGGTATTCCAGGAAGCGCAGCGCTGCTTCGCGGTTCCTGGCGTGCCGCGCCACCGCGGCGCCGGCGACGTTGACGTGGGTGCCCCAGCTGGCCTGGTTGGGATAGACGAGCCCGAGCTTTTCCATCACCGCCTTGTCTTCAGGCTTGGCGGAACGCAGCAGCCGCGCCACGTAGTAGCTGTTGCTCAGTGCCACACCACACTCGCCGGCTGCCACGGCCTTGATCTGGTCGGTGTCACCGCCCTTGGGCGGGCGCGCCATGTTGGCAACCAGCCCTTTGAGCCAGTCTTCGGTACGCGCCGGCCCCAGGTGTTCCAGCATCGAACCGAACAGGCTCAGGTTGTAGGGGTGCGAGCCGCTGCGGACGCAGAACTGGCCCTTCAATGCCGGCGCCGCCAGCTTCTCGTAGCTGTCCACGTCGCCGGGCTTGAGGCGGCTCTTGTCGTAGACCACCATGCGCGCCCGGGTCGACAACCCGAACCAGGCGCTTCCCTGGGGTCCTTCCGCGGCACGGAACTGCGCCGGAATGCGCTGCTCCAGCACGGCCGATTTCACGGGCTGGAACAGCCCGTCCTGCTCACCGCGCCACAACCGCGCTGCGTCGACCAGCAGGATCACGTCGGCCGGGCTGGCGCTGCCCTCTGCCTTCAGACGCGCCAGGATGCCCGCGTCGTCGGCCTCGACGCGGTTGATGCGGATGCCGGAGGCCTTGGTGAAATCGGTGTACAGCGCCTCATCGGTTTGATAGTGCCGGGCGGAATAGAGGTTGAGTACCCGTTCCTGCGCGATGGCGGGCAGGGCCATCAGGAGGCCGCTCAGCAGGAGGGCGCTCAGGGAGGAGATTCTTTTGGCGGGATGTGTCATGGTCGGCTTGGTGTTGCAGCTGTCGATATGGTAACGCGAATCATTCGTGTTAACAAGTCTGTGCGCGCGAATCCAGGGACCCGCGCACGTTCCTTCAGCTGCTCAACTGCGCCCAGGCCTTGTCCAGGCGCTTGACGCTCACCGGCTGCGGCGTACGCAGCTCCTGCGCGAACAGGCTCACACGCAACTCTTCCAGCAGCCAGCGGTACTCGTCCAGGCGCGCATGGCCAGCCCCCTTGAGTTCGGCCACACGCCGCAGCCAGCGCTGCTCCAGCGGCTGCAGTTCGGCCAGGCGCACGGCGTCACGTTGCGGGTCACTGCGCAGTTTTTCCAGCCGCAACACCACGGCCTTCAGGTAGCGGGGCAGGTGCTGCAGCGCGGGCCAAGGGGTCTGCGCCAGGAATCGCTTGCCAACCAGCCGCTGCAGTTGGGCGGCAATGTCGTCGTGCACCTCCTTGGGCGGGCGGCTGTCCTTGAGCTTGCGCAGCGCCGCCGAGTATTCGGCCAGAACCGTCGCGGCCTGACGCGCCACTTCCTGCGCGATCAGGTTCAATCGCGGCCGACCTTCGTCCAGCCGCCGCTGGAAGCCGGCAGCATCGGTGGGCAGAGGCTCAACCAGGAAGGCGCGCTCCAGCGCGACTTCGATGATCTGTGTGCGCAACTCTTCCAGTGAACCCAGCGCCATGTAGGCGGCGGCCATACGTGCCAGTTCGGGAATGTTGCGCTCGAGGAACCTGAGTGGCTCGCGCAACTGCAAAACGAGAAGGCGACGCAGGCCACCGAGGTGGCGCGCCGCTGCGACATCGGGCTCGTCGAAGACTTCGATCTGCACCGCGTCGCCGGCATCGACCAGGGCCGGATAGCCCACCAGCACCTGGCTGCCACGGCGCAGTTCCAGCAGTTCAGGCAGCTCGCCGAAGGTCCAGCCGGTGTAGCGCTGTGGCTCGGTGGGTGCCGACGCCGGGGGCTCGTGGGTCACGACCGCGCGAACGCCCCGCCCTTCCCGCGCCGGCAAAGGCACCGCCTGCGCCGGCTGGGGCTGCGACAGCTTCAGCGCCGCCAGCGCCTGAAAGGCACTGCGCGCCTGGGTCCCGAGTTCGGCCTTCAAGCCGGCCAGATCGCGCCCTTGCCTCAGGTGGCGCCCGTTCTCGTCGAGCACGCGGAAGTTCATGAACAGATGGGCCGGCAATTGCTCGAGCTTGAAATCGTTGCGCTGCACGGCCAGTTGCGTACGCTCGCGCACGGCCTTGAGCAGCGCCTCCATCAGGCCCCCCTGCCCGAAGGCCACCGTCGCACAGAACGCCGCCGCGAAGTCGGGCAGCGGCACCAGGCGCGAACGCGGTCTCTGGTGCAGCGTCTTGCACAGGGCCAGCACCTTGGCCTGCAGCATCCCGGGCACCAGCCACTCGCAGCGCTCCTCGCTGACCTGGTTGAGAGCATAGATGGGCACCTGCACGGTCAGGCCGTCCTTGGCGTCGCCGGGTTCATGCAGGTAGGTGACGCTGCAGTCGATGCCGCCCAGGCGCAGGGTCTTCGGAAAGGCGGCGGTCGTGATGCCGGCGGCTTCGTGCCGCATCAGCTCGTCCCGGGTCAGGTGCAGCAGGCGGGGCTGGCGCTGGCTCTCGTCACGGTACCAGCGTTCCAGCGTCGCGCCGCTGCACACATCGCCGGGCAACTGCTGCTCGTAGTAGGCGTGGATCAGATCGTCGTCCACCAGCACATCCTGGCGGCGCGCCTTGTGCTCCAGCTCCTGGACCTGTGCAATCAGCCTCTGGTTGTGGGCCAGAAAGGGCAGGCGTGTCTCCCACTCGCCTGCCACCAGGGCTTCGCGGATGAAGATCTCGCGGGCAGCAGCCGGGTCCACGCGGCCGAAGTTCACGCGCCGGTTGTTGTAGACCACGATGCCGTACAGGGTGGCGCGCTCCAGCGCCACGACTTCGGCCGGCTTCTTTTCCCAGTGCGGCTCCAGCAGCTGTCTCTTCAGCAGATGGCCGGCGATGCCCGGCAACCACTGCGGCTCGATGGCGGCCAGCCCGCGGCCGAACAGGCGCGTGGTTTCCACCAGCTCCGCCGCCACCAGCCAGCGGCCGGGCTTCTTGCTCAGATGCGCACCCGGGTGACGCCAGAACTTGATACCCCGTGCGCCCAGGTACCAGTCCTCGTCGTCGCTCTTGCAGCCGACGTTGCCCAGCAGCCCGGCCAGCAGCGACAGATGGATCTGTTCGTAGGTCGCCGGCTGGGTGTTCAGGCGCCAGCCGTGCTCGGCCACCACGGTGTGCAGTTGCGAGTGGATGTCGCGCCATTCGCGCACCTTGCGCGGGCTGACGAAGTTGTCGCGCAGCCGCTGCTCCTGCTGGCGGTTGGACAGCTTGTGCGTGGCGGCGCCCGGCTCGGGCACACCGCGACCGGCCTCGATCCACTTCCACAGCTTCAGGTAGCCGGTGAACTCGGACTTCTCGTCGTCGAACTTGCGGTGTCTTTCATCGGCCGCCTGGGCCTGTTCCTGCGGGCGGTCGCGCACGTCCTGGCCGCTGAGCGCCGAGGCGATGACCAGCACCTCGCTCAGCGCCTCGCGCCCGCGCGCTTCCAGGATCATGCGGCCCACCCGCGGGTCCAGCGGCAGGCGGGCCAGCTCCTGGCCGATGGCGGTGAGCTCGTTGTTCTCGTCGACGGCGTTCAACTCGTCCAGCAGCGCATAACCGTCGGCAATGGCCTTCCTGGGCGGCGCCTCCAGGAAGGGAAAGTCCTCCACGGTGCCCAGGCGCAACGACTTCATGCGCAGGATCACCCCGGCCAGCGAGGAGCGCAGGATCTCGGGATCAGTGAAGCGCGGTCGGCCGGCGAATTCGGTCTCGGCATAGAGGCGGATGCAGACACCATCGGCCACGCGCCCGCAGCGCCCGGCGCGCTGGTTGGCTGCGGCCTGGCTGATGGCCTCCACCTGCAGCTGCTCGACCTTGCTGCGGTAGCTGTAGCGCTTGACACGCGCCAGACCGGTATCGATGACATAACGGATGCCGGGTACGGTCAGCGAGGTCTCGGCCACGTTGGTGGCCAGCACGATGCGCCGGCCGTTGCCGGCTTCGAAGACACGGTCCTGCTCGGCCTGCGACAGGCGCGCAAAGAGCGGCAGGATCTCCGCGGGCGGCCCCCCGCGCTGCGCCTGGGCCTGCGCCAGGTGCTTGCGCAGGTGGTCACTGGCCTCGCGGATCTCGCGCTCGCCAGGCAGAAAGACCAGGATGTCGCCCGCGCCGCCACCACGCCACAGTTCGTCCACCGCGTCGGCGATGGCATCGTTCAGGTCGAAGTCGCGCCGCTCCTCGAAAGGCCGCCAGCGCTGTTCCACCGGGAACAGGCGGCCCGACACCATGATCACCGGCGCCGGGCCCTGTGGGCCGGCGAAGTGCAACGCGAAGCGGTCGGCATCGATGGTGGCCGAGGTGACGATGACCTTCAGGTCGGGCCGCCGCGGCAGCACCTGGCGCAGGTGCCCGAGCAGGAAATCGATGTTCAGGCTGCGCTCGTGCGCCTCGTCGATGATCAGCGTGTCGTAGGCACGCAGCAGCGGGTCGGCCTGCGTTTCGGCCAGCAGGATGCCGTCGGTCATCAGCTTGACGCTGGCGCCGGGCTGCAGGCGATCCTGGAAGCGCACCTTGAATCCCACCACCTCGCCCAGCGGCGAGTTCAGTTCCTGCGCGATGCGCCTGGCCACGCTGCTGGCGGCGATGCGCCGCGGTTGCGTGTGGCCGATCAGGCCCTGGCCACCCGCGCCCAGTCCACGGCCGAGTTCCAGCACGATCTTGGGCAACTGCGTGGTCTTGCCCGATCCGGTCTCACCGCAGACGATCACCACCTGGTGCTCAGCGATGGCCCGCGCGATCTCCTCACGCCGCGTCGAGACAGGCAGTGATTCGGGGTAGGTGATCGGCGGGATGGGCTGGGCTGGCCGCGGCGGCGAACCCGATGGCTGCTTCACGGGGCGCGGATTATCTCCGCTCGCGGGATCGAACCCGAGCGCACTGCCGATCACCCGCCACCCAGCGCCGGCGCGCCGGGTCTGCTGCGGCACAATGATCGGGACTCTCCCGACCCTGCATGAGCCTCGTCTTCCCCCACACCTTCGTGCCCTGGTTTCGTGCCGTGGCGCCCTACATCCACGCCTATCGCGGCAAGACCTTTGTCGTCGGCCTGGCTGGCGAAGCCATTGCGGCCGGCAAACTCAACACCTTCGTGCAGGACCTTTCCATCCTGCACGCGATGGGCATCAAGCTGGTGCTGGTGCATGGCTTCCGGCCGCAGGTCACCGAACAACTGGCGGCCAAGGGGCATGTCTCGCGCTTCTCCCACGGCATCCGCATCACCGACCCGGTGGCCCTGGACGCGGCACAGGAGGCCGCCGGCCAGTTGCGTTTCGAGATCGAAGCCGCGTTCTCGCAGGGCCTGCCGAACACCCCCATGGCCAATTCGACGGTGCGCGTTGTGTCGGGCAACTTTCTGACCGCTCGCCCGGTGGGCATCGTCGATGGCGTGGACTTCATGCACAGCGGCCTGGTGCGCCGGGTGGACCACGCGGCGATGCGCCGTTTCATCGAGTCGGGCGCCCTGGTGTTGCTGAGCCCGTTCGGCTTTTCGCCCACCGGCGAGGCCTTCAACCTGTCGATGGAGGAGGTCGCGACTTCGACCGCCATCGCCCTGCAGGCCGACAAGCTGGTGTTCATGACCGAGATGCCCGGCATCCGTGAAAACCTGGCCGACCAGGAAAGCGCCATCGACACCGAGCTCTCGCTGGCCGAAGCGAGCCGCTTGCTGGGCACCCTGCCCGCGCCCACCCTGCCCACCGACACGGCCTTCTACCTGCAGCACTGCGTCAAGGCCTGCGAAGGCGGTGTCGAACGTTCGCACATCCTTCCCTACGCGACCGATGGCGCCCTGCTGCTGGAAATCTTCACCCACGACGGCGTGGGCACGATGGTGGTGGACGAAAAGCTGGAGAGTCTGCGCGAGGCGACCTCCGACGACGTCGGCGGCATCCTGCAGCTGATCGAACCCTTCGAACGCGATGGCACGCTGGTGCGACGCGAGCGCACCGAGATCGAACGCGACATCGCCAACTACACGGTGATCGAACACGACGGCGTCATCTTCGGCTGCGCCGCGCTGTACCCCTACCCCGAGGCACGCACGGCGGAGATGGCCGCACTGACCGTTTCGCCGCTGTCGCAGAGCCAGGGTGACGGCGAACGCATGCTCAAGCGTATCGAACTTCGCGCCAGAGGCATGGGGCTGGAGAGCATCTTCGTGCTCACCACACGCACCATGCATTGGTTCATCAAGCGCGGGTTCACACCGGTGGATCCGGACTGGCTGCCCGAGGCGCGCAAGCGCAAGTACAACTGGGACCGGCGATCGCAAGTGCTGGTCAAGAGATTCAACTGATACCCCAGAGGTGAAAAATGGCTCGAATGGTGCAATGCGTCTATCTGAAGAAGGAAGCCGAGGGCCTGGGATATGCGCCTTATCCCGGCGAACTCGGCAAGCGAATCTACGACCAGGTCAGCAAGGAAGCCTTCGAAGCCTGGAAACGGCATCAGACCATGCTGGTGAATGAAAACCGGCTGAATCTGGCCGACGCGCGCGCCCGTCAATACTTGGCGCGCCAGATGGAGCAGTTCTTTTTCGGCGACGGTGCGGAGGCCCCGGCCGGCTTCGTGCCGCCGGCAGCCTGAATTCCGCATATCACCTCGCCGGTTTCTTGCCCCCGCGCTGGTACATTCCGGGGTGGTTTGCCCCACCCGGAGATACCGATGACCAAACTGTCACTCCATGACCTGCTGGCGCAAAAGGCCGCGCTGGACAAACAGATTGCCGATACCCAGCGCGCGGAACGCGCCGAAGCAGTGGCGCAGGTAAGGGCCTTGATGGCGCAATACGGCTTGACGCTGGCGGATATCGGGGCCAAGGCGGCCGCCGCGCCGAAGCGGGGTACCGGCGCCAAAGTCGCCGCCAAATATCGCGACCCGGCCACGGGCAATGCCTGGTCGGGCCGGGGGCTGCAACCCAAATGGTTGAGGGCCGCGCTGGAAGCCGGGCGTTCGTTGAGCGAATTTGCCGTCCGATGAAGGGGACGCTGCGCTGAGCTGGCTGACCCCATGAAAGACCGGCAATCTTGCGCGTGGGCCGCCTGCCGGCAAGGGCCGACGAGGCGCCGTCTGCAGCCACCATGAACGACGCGCCCACCCCGCTCGAATGGCGCGCACGCCTGGGCCGGTGGGACGTGATCGCATCCGCGCTGGTCCGGTTGGCAGCGCTGGCCCTGGCAGCACTGCTGCTGTCCTTCGCCGGTCAACTGGGCCGCGACCTCTCTCCCTGGAGTGCCATGGCCCTGCCGGCGGGTCTGGCGATCGCGGCCGCGTCGCGCTGGAGCCATGCCGCCAGCGCGGCCATCGCCCTCGGCGCCGTCGCGGCCTATCTGTCGCTCGGCGTCATCCCGCTGCACGCCGTGCTGGCCGCGGTGCTCATCGGCATGATGCCGATGCCGGTGCAGGCCTTGCTCCGACTGCTGGGCTTCGACG
>DAORNK010000102.1:11704-12094 GCA_035440985.1 Rubrivivax sp.
CCCGCCTCGAACGCGCGACCGACGTGCTGGCGCTGACGCTGTCGGTGTTGTTGGCCGGGGCCTTGCCGGGCGCCCTGCTGGTCGCGCTGTGGATGGATTCGCACGCTTCGATGGCCTTCCTGCCGGCCCTGCTCACCGGATGGGTGGTGCTGAGCCTGGGCATGCTGGCCACGGCGGTGGCCGTCCTGGCCCTGGACCGTGGCTTGCTGCAGGCCCTGCAGCCCGGCGAGCGCTGGCCGGCCACGCTGGCTTCGATGCTGGCGGTGGGCGCGATGATCGGGCTGCTGTGGGCAGCACCGTCGGCAGGGCCGGCATGGGCCAGCCTGGCCTTGTATGCGCCGCCGGTGGTGGTGGCCGCATTGGCCCTGCGCGGACACCTGGCGCTCGCCG
>DAORNK010000103.1:0-4667 GCA_035440985.1 Rubrivivax sp.
GGGCGAACTCGCCAGCGGCGGGCGGCGACGAAGGCGCTCACGGCGCGGGACAGTCTGGTAGGGGTCATCGTGGTCTCTCCGCTGGATGATCGGTTGATGAAGTGGGTCGAACCCTGAGCAATGTTATGGGTGTGGCGGGCTGCAGGCTCATCCGCCGGTCAGAAAAGCCATGGGGCCCCCGTGGCGCTTCTGGTCAGCGGTGTCCACGGTGGTGTCGCCGTCGCGGCTCGCGTTCATGTTCAGAAGAACGTTGCTCGATACCAGCCCCAAGGTGCAGCGCTTCATCACGGAGCTCCCAGCTTGTTCAGGCGCGTCACCTGGACCGCCATTTCCTGCAGATGCAGCCGCGTGCCCTCGTCGTTGGTGGCCTTCGCCGCTGCCTCGAGCCTGTGCCTCAGCGCCGGCAGACCCTGGCGCAGCCGGGTCACGAACAGGCTGTCGTCCCCCGTTTCCACCAGCGCCAGCGCCGCACCGCGTGGGGCCCCCAGGCCCTGCAGCTTCAGCGCATCGGCGGCTTCGCCGGCGCCGTTCTTGGCCCACTCGGTGAGCAGCGCGCGTGCCCCGTTGATCCAGCCGCGCTGCAGCGCACGCCGGGTCGGCGTCGAAGAGCTCAGCGCACCCCAGACTGATTCATCCAGGTCATGGGCGAAGTTCAGCGCCGAATAGGCCTTTGGATCGCGTCGCGTCTGGCCATCCAGCGCCGCGACGTTCTCGCCACTCATCAGATCGGACACCAGGCCGGCCTGCAACTGGTCGATGGCCTTGGCGCCGCCATACGCCGCCAGGCGGTCGGTGATGGCCGGTTCGGCATAGGGCTCGAGCGAAGCCGCGCCGTCGCCCAGCAGATAGCGCACCCCGGCACGCTGCTGCTCAGCCGGCACCAGCCAGGCGGCAGCGCCACCGTCGGCGCCAAGGTTGGGCTGGGCACCGCCCAGCAGGCGGTTCACCGATTTCAGCAGCGCCACGTGGCGGCCGAGCACCACTTCGTAGGTCGACGCATAGAGCTGGGCGTCGCTGCCGGCCGCCTTGTCCAGCGCACGCAGCGAGCGCTGCAGATTGGCCACGCCCAGGCGCGTGGCTTCCACCCGCTCGGCGCCGGTGTTCTCGGTCTGGACGCGCGGGTCACGCCGGAAGCGCACGGCGTTGGTGGGGCCCTCCTCACTACCGTAGAACAGCCGCGGGTCGCGCGTGAAGCCGGCGGCAAAGGCCGCCAGCTCGCGCGCTTCGCTGGCCGCGTCGGTGCCGAACACGCCATAGCCGTAGCGGATGGCAGCAAAGTCATAGGGGCCGATGACGCTCCACAGCTGCTTGACGCCGTCGCCGGGCTGTGCAACCTGGTTGAAGCGGCCGTAGGCCATGATCGAGGTGTTGGGCCCGAAACGGTTGGCAAACTCGGGCTGGCGCATCTGCGCCACGGGGTAGGCGGTGGACGCCACCTGGTTGTGCATCAGACCCAGGGTGTGGCCGACTTCGTGCGCAAAGACATAGCTCAGCAGCGCGCCGATGCGCTCATCCGGCAACGGCAGCTTGGCGGCGGCCGGATCCACGCCCGACCCGCCGAACAGCGCCCAGTAGTACTGGCCGAAGAAACCCATCACGGTGGGCCAGACGTGAATGTGCGCCGACAGCGTCTCGCCCGAGCGCGGGTCCGATACGTGCGGGCCCATCGCGTTGACGACTTCCTGCGGCAGCCAGCGCACGATGTTGATGCTGACGTCCTCGTCGAACCAGTCCGGATCCTGTTCGGGCGTAGGCGCGTCCAGCACGCGGATGGCGTTGGAGAAGCCTGCCGCCTCGAAGGCCGGCAGCCACATCAGCACGCCGGCCTTGAGGTAGGGCCGCCAGCGTTCGGGCACACCGCGACCAATGTAGTAGGTGATCGGTTTGACCGGGTCGCTGACGGCGGCCCGGGGGTCCTTCTTCTCCAGCCGGAAGCGCGCGATGTACTCGCGCTTTTCCTGCGTGCGGCCGCCGGCCGTCTCGAATTCGCTGAAGGTCACCGGGAAGTAGCCCACCCGCGGGTCGGTCGGGCGACCGGCCATCGGCTTTTCGGGCAGGAAGACGAAGGAGTGGCCGACCACCATCGACACCGGCTGCGGCCCGGCGGCCGGTGCCGCCGGGTTGGCGGCCAGGAAGGTCAGGTGCGTGCGCACGTTGAGCGCGTCGCCGCGTGCGCGCACACGCCCCAGGAAGGACTTGGTGGGATCCACCGCCGCAGGCACCAGCCGGAGGAAGTCGGCAACGAAGCTGCGCGCCGTCGCGGCGGGCACATCCGTCGAAAAGGTGGGTGTGATGTCCAGCAGCAGCGAGCCGTCGGCCTGTGTCGCGACGATCGGCAGGCCGAACGCCAGGGCGCCGGTCTCGGTGGCGTTCAGTGCGTACTCGATAGGTCTGCGTTTGGGTTCGCGGGATGCGTTGCCCGGAACTTCCGGCTGTGCCGGTTCGGGCTGGGCGCCAGCGCGCCGTTGGATTGCCGCGCCCAGATCGCGCAGGAAGACCGCGTTGCCCTGGCGTTCGAAGCGGGCCAGCCGTTCGCTGATCTTCAGATCCTTGGCGGTCGCCCCCGCGGGCACCGAGACGGCTTCGGTGTACCAGAACAGGGGTTTGCCCAGCGCATCGGCAGGCAGCGTGATCAACGTACGCTCGCCGGCACGCCAGGCGGTGATGCGGCCGCTGCCCAGGCGCTCGGCGCCCTTCAGCACGGCTTCGGCCGTGATGGGTGCAGCCCCCGGGGCAGTCTGGGCCGACACGCTGGGGCCGGCCAGCCAGAACGCGACAGCGATGCCGCCACAAAGTGCCAGGCGATGGGCGCCTGTCGTGAGCTTGACCATCGGCTGTCTCTCCTGAAACGTGTTGAAAGCAGGGCCTGCGGTGACTTCCCTTAGGATCAAAAAGGGGCCAAACCACGGGCAGCCGGTGATTGGAGCCGGCAGCCTGGCGGCAGGCTATCCCAAAAACGAACCCCTCGCGCGGCCCCGGCCGCTCGCGGCAGATCTCTGGCTGGACCGATGACCACTCCCCTTGCCCCCCCCATCCGTACCCTGCACGCGCATGCGCCGCAGGGCCACCTTTCGGCAGGCCTGCCCTGAAGGCCATGCACCACGCGAGTGCTGCAGCGCAGACTCCCGCAGCGGGCGGTCGGTGGTCCGTGTTGCCCTGGGGGAGTGTGCTGGAAACAGACGATCTCGATGAGATCGTCGCGGCGTCGTGGCGGCAGCAGGACCAATCTCGCGTGGCGCATCGCAAGGGTCCTCTGGGCTACCGCGCCTGTTGGGCGCTGGGCCACCAGGTCGCCCTCGGCCAGGCCACGCTGGCCGTAGGCCAGACCATCAGGGCCGCATCAGGCCATGCGCTGCTGCATCTGGGACCGCCCCCGGGCACGTTGTACCGGGTGGGGCGCCGCGAACACGCCATCACGGAAACGCGGACCCTGACCCTGGTTCCCCAAGGGTGGGAAGTCACCCGGCACTGCGCGGCCGGCACCACCTGGAGCGTAGGCCTGGACGAGCGTGTTCTGGCCAGCGAACTGAACGCCCGCTGCGGTGTCCGCGATTCGGGCCTCGTGTTCGGGCTGCACACGATGCGGCTGGATTCTGCAAGCAGCGTGGCCTTGCAGTCGGCGATCGTGCAACTGGTCCAGGCCTTGCAGCCCGGCGCCGATGATCGGCCACGCAGCCACGCGATAGCTCGCCTGACATCGGCACTCTGCGACCAACTGCTGCCCGGGCTGGTACTGAGCCGGCCGTCCGACCTCTCGCAGAAGCGTCTGGCCGACCTGGAGGCCTGGGTCGACGCGAACCTGGAGGCACCGCTGACGCTGGCGCGCCTGTGCGAGCACGCCGGGGTCGGCGAGCGCAGCCTGCAGAAGGCCTTCGAGCTGCGCCGCGGCATGTCTCCCATGCGCTTCGTCACCGAACGTCGTCTCGAGGCCGCCCAGCGCCGGCTGATGCGGGGCGCAGAGAGCGGTGGCGTCACCCGGGTGGCGATGGATCTGGGGTTCGACCACCTGGGGCGCTTCTCCCGCCTGTACCGCGATCTGTTCGGCCAGAGCCCGTCACAGGCGTTGCGCCAGGCCCGCGGTGTGGCGGAATCTGGCTAGTGCGGCCCCAGCGGCCGGCTTCCAATCGCCGGCTGGATCGATCCACCCCGAGCAGGACCCAACACACATGATCACCCTCCTCATCCCCAAGCGGGCTGCCCCGGCCCTCGCCGGCCTCGCGCTGGTGGCCTGCGCCACGCCCGAGCCGCCCGCACCATCCTTGTCAGGCAGCCGCTGGGTGCTGGTGGCCATCGAATCGATGGACGAAGCGCAGCCCACGGCCAGGCCGGAAGATGCATCGCGCTACCGACTGGAGTTCGGGGCCCAGGGGCAGGCCAGCCTGCAACTGGACTGCAACCGGGGCAGCGGTACCTGGCAGGCCACGCCCAGCGCGCAGGCGGAGCCGGGCCGAGCCTCCGGCAGCCTGGTGTTCGGGCCCATCGCCACCACGCGGGCCATGTGCCCGCCCGGCTCCCTGGCGCCGCGGCTGGAGCGGGCCCTGCCCTATGTGCGCAGCTATCTGCTCAAGGATGGCCAACTGCACCTGAGCCTGATGGCCGATGGTGGCATCCTGAGCTGGAGGCCGGCGCCCTGAACGTGGCCTTCGAAGACAGGCTGAGCGCTGGGC
>DAORNK010000103.1:4686-12081 GCA_035440985.1 Rubrivivax sp.
GGGCTTGCCGATCTACCTGCGCCTGGCGCGAAGGGCGCCGCTGCACGTCCGCGCGATTTCCGGCTGGCCTGGGAAGCGGCGGACCATCTGAGGGATGATCAGCCCCGTCCCCGATTGCTCCAGGAAGCCACCACGATGAGCACGCTCTTGCGCACATGCCTGATCGCAGCCGCCTGCGCCCTCTGCGGCCTGGGTCAAACCAACGCGCTGGCCCAATCGACTGCGCCCGCACCCAACACGCCGCGTCTTCGAGCGCTCGACTGGAAGCCGTTCGAGGCGGCCCTGCTGGCCTTCGCGGCCGACAAGGCGGCCGGCATCGATGCCCTGCTGGCCAAGGCCGGCATCCCCGAGGTGCAGGCCGCCATGCAGGCAGGTGCCCTGAGCGCCGAAGACCTGACGCTGTACTTCCTGTCCCGCCTCAGGCGCCACGACGAACGGCTGCGCACCTGCCTCGAACTCAACCCCGAGGCCCTGGCCCAGGCACGGGCGTCGGATGCACGGCGCAAGGCGGGGCGGGTGCTGGGGCCCGTGGACGGGATTCCGGTCAGCCTCAAGGACAACATCGAAACCGCAGCCCCCCTGCACACCACGGCCGGCGCCGAGCTATTGCTCGACCACATCGCGGCGCAGGACGCCCCCTTGGTCGCGCAACTGCGCTCGCGCGGCGCCGTCATTCTGTGCAAGGCCAACCTGTCCGAATTTGCCGGCGTGGTCAGCCTGGGCCAGATCAACGGCGGCTTCACCGCGGTGGGCGGGCAGACCGTCAACCCGCACGGCCACTACCCGTCCAGCGGGTCCAGTTCGGGCTCGGCGGCGGGCGTGGCGGCGCGACTGGCGATGGTCAGCGTGGGGTCCGAGACCTCGGGCTCGCTGGTCAGTCCATCGGCCTACAACGGCGTGGTCGGCATGAAACCCAGCCGCAACCGCGTCAACGGCGCCGGCGTCGTGCCCCTGCTCCTGCCCAACGACTCACCCGGGCCCATCGGCCGCAGCGTCACCGACGTGGCCGTGCTGCTCGACGCCATCGACACGGTGGACGTGGACTACGTGGCCGGGCTGCGCCTGGACGCACTGGACGGCGTGACGGTGGGCGTGCTCGCCAGCCAGATCGTGGCCGAATCGGACAACACGCCGCTGCTGCAAGGGGCGAGCGCCAGCCTGGCCGCGCTGGGCGCGCGCCTGAAGCCGGCGGTCACGGTGGACACGCCCACCTGTTGCGGCAACCAGAGCTTCCTGCCCTACCTGTCGGCTGGCGTGCGCCACGACATGATGGGCTACGTGGCGGCGCGCACGCGCACGGTCAGGACCCTGGAGGACCTGATCGCCTACAACGCCGCCGACAAGCCGCGCCGCGTGCCCACGGGCCAGTGGCTGCTGGAGATCCTGGCCCCGCTGTCGGCCGGTGTATCGGCCGCCGACTATGCGGCGCTGGCACCCCGCATGCGCCAGGCCGCGTCCGGGATGCTGGAGGCCGCCTTCCAGGCCACCGGTGCCGACGTGCTGGTGAGCTTCGAGTCCACGCACTCGCCGGTGTATGCCACCGCAGGCTACCCGGCGATCACCGTGCCGCTGGGGCTGCGCAGCAAAGGCCGCGTGCTGCCGCAGGGTGGTGTTTCCACGGTCGGCATGCCGGCGGGCATCACCTTCATCGGCAAGTCGGGCCAGGACGCGAAACTGCTGGCTTTCGCCTATGCGTTCGAGCAGGCGACGAACCTGCGCGTGGCGCCCCCGGTTCGCTGATCCATCCGCCAACCCCCCGGAGCCCGCCGATGATCCTCTTGACGCGCGCCTTCGGCGCCCTGAGCCTGCTGCTGGCCGTCCTGCTGTCCTGTGCGCCGGCCTGCGCCCAGCCATCCGCCCCGCTGGGCAAGTACAGCACCAAGGCAGCGCTGATCGCCATCGGCGAGAGCCCGGAAAAGCCCAGTGCCGAGCTCTTCTACACCGCCTACACGCTGGACGGCGCCGACCCCGCCCGCCGGCCCATCACCTTCTGCTTCAATGGTGGGCCTGGCGCCTCCAGCGTCTACCTGCACATGGCTGCGCTGGGACCGATGACGGTGGAGGTGCGGCCGGACGGATCCCTGCCTGCCGTGCCTGCCCGGCTCACGGCCAACCCGTACACCTGGCTGCACTTCACCGACCTGGTCTTCATCGATCCGGTGCAGACCGGCTACAGCCGCGCGCTGCCCAATGCCAAGGGCGAGCCCGGCAACCCCGCGCCGTACTTCGAGGCCGAAGCGGACCTGCGCAGCATCGCGCAGTTCATCCGCCGCTACCTGGACGAGCACAAGCGCTGGGTGTCCCCGAAGGCCATCGCGGGCGAGAGTTACGGCGGGCTGCGCGTGGCGGCCCTGACGCGCATGCTGATGGAGGACTACGACATCAATCTCAACCGGGCGGTGCTGATCTCGCCACTGCTCAAGACGGCCATGCCCTTCGAAGCCCCGCGCTACGACCTGGTCGACGCGATGACCACGCTGCCCAGCCAGGCCGCCATCGCGGCGGTGCACCGGCGCGGCACCCTGCCCGCCGACCCGTCCCAGCTGGCGCAGGCCCTGGCAGGCGTCGAGCAATTCGCGCTGACCGAGTACCTCAGCGGCCTGGCCCGCCTGGGACGCGCATCGCGGGCCGAAGCCGATGCGCTGTACGCCCGTGTCGCCGGCCTCACCGGGCTGGATGTCAAGCTGGTGGCCCAGCACCGCGGCCGCGTGGCGGCGGACGTCTACGTGAAGAACCTGCTGCGCGAGCGCAACCAGATCCTGGACCGCTACGACGGCCGCCTGGCCAGCGACGACCCGGTGCCCGAGAGTTCCGAACTCGCCAGCCTGGACCGCACCTTGACCGTACTCAACGGTGTGCTTTCAGCGCCCTACTTCGACTACCTGGGCCGCACGCTGGGCGTGAAGAGCGAACGCCGCTACATCATGCTCAACCTCGACGCCAACCGGGTCTGGAACCGCGGCAGCCCACGCGGATCGCCAGAGGACCTGGCCTATGCGCTTTCGCTCAACAGCGACCTGAAGGCGCTGGTCGTGCACGGCTACCACGATCTGTCGACACCGTACTTCAGGAGCCGCTTCCTGCTCGAGCAGAGCGTCGTGGGCCCCAGCGCCCGCCAGCGGCTGCTGTTCGGCAACTACCCCGGCGGGCACATGTTCTACCTCAACACCGACAGCCGGGCCGAACTCTTCAAGGACGTGGCGGCCTTCTTCAGGTAGGTGCGCGAGGCGCGAAGACTTCCACCCGTCGCCTCAGCGATTCGCGCTATCACGCACCCGCCGGCCAGCACCGGACCGGAAGGGCGATGTCGGTGTGGTTGATCTCAAGCGACGTGTCCACTGATGGGCCGTGATAGAACTCCACGGCCGGCAAGCCGACAAGCTGGACGCCGCGCATGGCCAACACCTGCGGCAACAGCGCCTCATAGGCTTGCGGCAGCGTGTCGAAAGACCCTGCATGCGTCGTCATCGACACATCGCCACCCGGCAGGAATCCGTGTTGCACGCGCCCTCGCGCCTCGAAAGGGCCGGGCACGACGATGGCCGCATCGAATCGCAAGTGCTCAGGTGCCACGGCTCCCGGCGCGTCATGGCCGATGCCCATCCAGATGGATGGACCGGGTAGACGTCGAGCGTTCGCCCAGGCCTCAAGCTCATCGAAGATCGCCTGCGGTACCTCTTCGTAGGGGCCCACATGGCGCACGCAAGCCAGGTGCATGGCCCTGAGCGACACGACCTTGCTGCTGGAAAGCGCGAACCCCGTCAGCGCTCGGCCAGGCTTGCCGAGCCGCCCGTTGCGCCAGGTGCCGCGTTGCGCCGCGATCCACCTGCGGTAGGCACCGGGTGCGCGTCCGTAGTGCCGCTGGAATGCGCGGATAAACGTCTCCTGACTCTTGAAGCCGGCGTCCAGGGCGATCGTCAGCAGGCTCGAGTCTTCGATCGCCATGCGGAACGCGCAGCGCTCCAGGCGTAGGCGCGTCACGGTGGCCTTGGGCGTCTCATGCAAGCCTGCGACAAAGAGCCGATGCAACTGAAAGGGCGACAACCCGGCGCGACGCGCCAGCGTGGCAAGGCGAAGGTCACCATCCAGATGGGCGTGAATGTGGCCCAGCAACGGTGCCAGGGTAGTCCACCCCTCGATCATCGATCGCGGGCACCTGCCAACAGGGACGCGAGCTTCGTCACCCAACTCGCCGCCACCATGGCCCATGGGATGGGCCCGGGCGTTGGAAGGCCTGCCAGCAGCACGACGTCGAACGCCAAGTAGAGGCCGAACAGCAGCGCCGCTGCGCGGCGGGACTTCAGCCAGCGGCCCAGGAGGTAGAAGAGCGGCACGCCGACGATCACCGACACCCAAGGACTGGCCACCTGGGCGTACTGGCGATAGGCACTGACTTCCTGGCCAGGAGCGATGAGGTGACTGTAGAGCGCGACCCAGAGAAAGGCCGCCGCGACGAGCAACACTTCAGCGGCCACGACGCCGCCGATTGCCTTCTTCCACGCCTCGATCGATGGGGTCATGGATCCGCTCCAGAAACGTCATGGGATCGACGTTAGTTCAGAGGTATCCCGTGCGTCTTGACGATTCTTGCAGACTCCTCGAATGGGTCCCATCGAACACCCCCGACCCCGGTCTTCGCTGCCGGCAGCGGGGGCCACCAACCTACGCGGGTCGGCTCTTCACAGGCCGTCCGCTCTTTCGCGATACTCCCGGCATGACGGACAGCTTCCAGGGCCACAGATCACGCTACGTACAGGCGGCGCCGCTGGCGGCTGGCCGACTCTCCACCATCCTGCTGGCGCGGGACGAGGCCAGCGGCGCCCGTGTCGTGCTCAAGCGATTCCATCGTCACGTGCACGAGGAATCCCTGGCCAGCTACCTCCGCGAGCTGACGCTGCTGTCGTCGCTGGAGCACCCCAACATCCTCGCGGTGCTCGACCGCAGCGTGGCCGACGAGCCGGATCCTTTCCTCGTGCTGCCCTACATGGAAGGCGGCAACCTGCGCTCGCTGCTGCAAGGGCGCAGCTACTGCCCACCGGCGCTGCTGGTGCCCCTGCTGCGTCAGGTGGCGGCGGGCGTCGATCATGCGCACGCCGCCGGCATCATCCACGGTGACATCAAGCCCGAGAACATCCTGCTCGGCGGCTCGCCGCTCGGTGCCCGCCTCGCCGACTTCGGTGTCGGGCGGCATTTCGTCGTGGAAGACACCGTGGCCACCTCCACGCGCGTGACCCGGCCGCAGGGCGTGAGCTCGGCCTACCTCAGCCCCGAGCAGCTGCTGAAGAACGAGTCGTCACCGCGGTCCGACCTGTACTCGTTGGCCCTGGTGGCCTACGAGCTGCTGACCGGCCGCCTGCCCTTCGATCTGCGGGCGCCGCTGTTCTTGCAGCTCAAGGCGCGCATCGACGGCGAACTGCTGCCTGCGCGCCAGGCCAACGGGCAGCTCAGCGAGCCGGTTGCCGCGGCCCTGATGCGCGCACTGGGTGCCGACCCGCAGGGGCGGCCGCACTCGGCCACCGAGTTCGTGCGGGCGCTCGAGGTGGGCGCCAAGCGCTGGGACCTGTTCATCGCCCATGCCGGCGCCGACCTGGCACCCGCCCGGCGCCTCTTCGATCTGCTGGCGCCTCGCGCCCAGGTGTTCCTCGACGACGCCCGGCTGCGCCTGGGCGACAACTGGGACCGCGAGCTGGCCGGCGCACAGCGCGATTCGCTGGTGACCGTGGTGCTGGTCTCGCGCCGCACCGAGGCGGCCTTCTACGAGCGCGAGGAGATCGCCGCCGCCATCCGCATGGCGCGCACCGATCCCACCGCGCACCGCGTGGTGCCGGTCTACCTGGACGCGGCGTCGGCGGCCGAGCCGCCCTACGGGCTGACCGTCAAGCACGGCGTACGGGTGGACGACGGTGGCGACCTGCTGCCCGTTGCCGACCGGCTCGTGGCACTGCTGGCCGACCTGAAGAGATAGCCTGCACCCCGCAACGCCGCCGGTGGGCGCCGGGCGACGAGGTCCGGCCGGTCGGCCAGGCTGTCATCGAACTGTTGCACGGCAGGGCCAGCATCGCGGCATGGAGATGCCCGCTGGAGTTCCGTTCATGGTCGACGACCTGATGCCGGCCCGCCGCTCGCTGCGCATAGCAGTGGTGACCGAGACCTACCCGCCGGAGATCAACGGCGTGGCCGCCACCATCGCGCGCGTGGTGGAAGGGCTGCGCGGACGTGGCCACGAAGTGCAACTCGTCAGGCCCCGTCAGGACCGCAGCGAAGCCGCCGCCGACGGACCGGGGTTTGCGGAGCTCCTGATGCGCGGCCTGCCGATCCCGCGCTACCCGCAGCTCAGGCTGGGGTTGCCGTCGCGGCGTGCCCTGGTGCGCCACTGGACGGCCCACCGGCCCGACGTGGTGCACATCGTCACCGAGGGGCCGCTGGGCTGGTCGGCGCTGCAGGCCGCCTTGCAGCTGAGGCTGCCGGTGGTATCGGATTTCCGCACCAACTTCCACGCCTACAGCCGCCACTACGGCGTGGCCTGGCTGCGCAATCCCATCATGGCCTACCTGCGGAAGTTCCATAACCGCACCGCCTGCACGATGGTGCCCACGGAGACGCTGCGTACCGAACTGCGGGCCAGCGGCTTTCGCCGTCTGCGCGTGGTCTCGCGCGGCGTGGACACGCGGCTGTTCGATCCTGCACGGCGCAGCCAGGCGCTGCGGCGGGATTGGGGCGCGAACGAAGACGACACCGTGGCGATTTGCGTGGGCCGCCTCGCACCCGAGAAGAACCTGGGCAGCCTGATCGACGCCTATCGGGCCATGCGCGAACGCGACCCCACGGTGCGGCTGGTGCTGGTGGGCGAAGGGCCCGAACGTGCCCGCCTGCAACAACGCTGCCCGGAAGCCGTCTTCGCCGGTGTGCGGCGCGGTGAAGACCTGGCCATGCACTATGCATCGGCCGATGTCTTTCTGTTCCCCAGCCAGACGGAGACCTTCGGCAACGTGCTGCCCGAGGCGATGGCCAGCGGGCTGGCGGTGCTGGGCCACCGGTACGCCGCCGCGGCCCAGCTGGTACAGCACGGCGAGAACGGGCTCGCCGTCCCCTTCGGCGACGACCGTGCCTTCGTCCACGCGGCATCCGCCCTGGCCGGGCAACGTGATCGGATCCGCGGGCTGGGCTCTGCGGCCCGGGTGACCGCCCTCCACCAGGACTGGGCACGCGTGGTGGCCGCGGTGGAGTCCGAATACCTGTCGGCGATGGCCGAAGGCGGTCTGCCGGCACCACGCCCCCACTGGGCACCGGCGTTGCCGGCGGCCTGAGCGGCATTCCGCTCGGTTTGCGGTCAGATTCCCCTCAGAGCTTGTGAAGATATGAATCGTGCCCGCGCCGGGGTGGCCAAGGGCCGTG
>DAORNK010000104.1:0-11959 GCA_035440985.1 Rubrivivax sp.
CCTCACCGGCCGCCGATGGTCCCAAGGGTCCGGCCGTCAAGCGCGTGCGCCGTGCTGCTCCGCCAGCCGCTGCTGCGGCAGGCGAGACCAAAGGAGAATAACGATGCTGCAACCCACACGTCGCAAGTACCGCAAGGAGCAGAAGGGTCGCAATACGGGCATCGCCACACGCGGTGCCAACGTGTCCTTCGGCGACTTCGGCCTCAAGGCCACCGAGCGCGGCCGTATCACGGCGCGGCAGATCGAAGCCGCCCGCCGTGCCATCAGCCGCCACATCAAGCGCGGTGGCCGCATCTTCATCCGCATCTTTCCGGACAAGCCGATTTCGCAGAAGCCCGCCGAAGTGCGCATGGGCAACGGCAAGGGCAACCCTGAGTACTACGTGGCCGAAATCCAGCCCGGCAAGGTGCTGTACGAGATCAACGGTGTGCCCGAGCAACTGGCCCGCGAGGCCTTCCTGCTGGCTTCGGCCAAGCTGCCCCTACGCTGCACCTTCGTGGCGCGCCAGGTCGGAAGCTGAGGCCTAGAGGATCAACATGAAAACATCCGAACTGCGCGCCAAGGACATCGCGGCGCTGGAGAAGGAAGTCTCCGAACTTCTCAAGGCCCACTTTGGCCTGCGCATGCAAAAGGCCACGCAACAGCTCACCAACCACACGCAACTGGGCAAGACGCGGCGTGACGTGGCGCGCGTGAAGACCATCATTGCCGAGAAGAAGCGTCAGCAAGGGGCTGCCAAATGAGCGAAACCCAAACCGCGGCGGTCGTCGCCGCACCGGTCAAGAACACCCGCACCCTGGTGGGCCGGGTGGTCAGCGACAAGCGCGCCAAGACCGTCACCGTGCTGGTCGAACGCCGCACAGCCCACGAGCTCTACGGCAAGATCGTCGCCAAATCCAGCAAGTACCACGCCCACGACGAAAAGGGTGAGTACAAGATGGGCGACCTGGTGGAGATCGCCGAAGGCCGCCCGATCAGCAAGACCAAGTCCTGGACCGTCACGAGGCTGATCGAGAAGGCCAAGATCGTCTGACCGGGCAGCAGGGTCAATGACCCTGCACTTCATGCTTGACGGCCGGAAGCTGGAGACTCCAGTTCCGGTCGTTTTCAATTCGTCGTCAGGAGAACACGCATGCTGAAGGTTGGAGACAAGTTGCCCGCGGGCAGCCTGCAGGAGTACATCGAGATCGAAGGCAATGGTTGCGCCATCGGCCCCAACAGCTTTGACATCGCAAAAGCCACCCAGGGCAAGAAGATCGCGGTCTTTGCCTTGCCGGGGGCCTACACGCCGACCTGTTCGGCCAAGCATGTGCCTGGCTACGTCGAACTGGCGGGCCAGTTCAAGGCCGCTGGTGTTGACGAAATCTGGTGCGTATCGGTCAACGACGCCTTCGTCATGGGTGCCTGGGGGCGAGACCAGAAGACGGGCGGCAAGCTGCGCATGATGGCCGACGGCAGCGCTGCCTTCGCCCAGGCCACCGGTCTCACGCTGGACCTCACGGCCAAGGGAATGGGGTTGCGTTCCAACCGCTACTCGATGCTCGTCGTTGATGGCGTGGTCAAGAGCCTGAATGTCGAGGCGCCAGGCAAGTTCGAGGTCAGCGACGCCGCCACGTTGCTCAAGCAGGCACAGTCGTTGCCGGCCTGAACCCGAGGGCGGGCGCCGTCGCTTGACGACGCCCGCCAGTTCCTGAGATAATCCAAGGCTTCGCCGGAAAGGCGCTGCGCAAGGCTTGCCCTGGCAAGCGATCGCAGTGCAGGGCCGGTTCATCCCACACACGGGCCCAAGACTGGCCGCACAGGCACATGCCGCCGCGGACAAGTTGGGGAGAAAACATGATCCAAATGCAATCGCGGCTCGACGTGGCCGACAACACGGGTGCCAAGTCCGTCATGTGCATCAAGGTGCTCGGCGGCTCCAAGCGTCGCTATGCCGGCATCGGCGATGTGATCAAGGTCAGCATCAAGGAGGCGGCGCCCCGTGGCCGCGTCAAGAAGGGCGAGGTCTACAGCGCCGTGGTCGTTCGCACGGCCAAGGGTGTGCGCCGCCAGGACGGCTCGCTGATCAAGTTCGACGGCAACGCCGCCGTGCTGCTGAATGCCAAGCTCGAGCCCATCGGCACGCGCATTTTTGGCCCGGTGACGCGCGAACTGCGCACCGAGCGTTTCATGAAGATCGTGTCGCTCGCGCCCGAAGTGCTCTGAGCGCCGAAGCACCGATCCAAGGACCGACCATGAACAAGATTCGCAAGGGCGACCAGGTCATCGTGACCACCGGCCGCGACAAGGGCAAGCGTGGCACCGTCACGCAGCGCGTGGACGAGCAGCGCATCGTCGTCGAGGGTGTGAACGTGGTGAAGAAGCACGTAAAGCCCAACCCGATGAAGGGCACGACGGGCGGCGTCGTCGACAAGACCATGCCCATCCACCAGTCCAACGTGGCGATCTACAACGCCGCCACCGGCAAGGCTGATCGAGTGGGCATCAAGGTGCTGGAAGGTGGCAAGAAGACCCGCGTCTTCAAGTCCTCCGGCGACGAGATCAAGGCCTAAGGGAGACTCCGCATCATGGCAAAGACCCCCGCAGCTCCCGAAGGCAAGACGACGGCCAAGGCCGCAAAGGACGCAAAGGGCGCAAAGGGCGCAAAGGGCGCGAACGACGCCAAGGCGACCGCCAAGCCCGCAGTTGCCGCGGCAGCCGAGGCCGGCCCCGTCGGCCCTGCACCGGCTGCCCGTCTGCAGACCTACTATCGCGAATCCGTCGTGCCGGCGTTGATGGCCAAGTTCGGCTACACCTCCATCATGCAGGTGCCGCGGCTGCAGAAGATCACGCTCAATATGGGCGTGAGCGAAGCGGTATCGGACAAGAAGGTGATGGACAACGCCGTCGGCGACCTCACCAAGATCGCCGGTCAGAAGCCGGTCGTCACGAAGAGCAAGAAGGCGATTGCGGCCTTCAAGATCCGCGACAACGTGCCCATCGGCACCATGGTCACGCTGCGTGGCGTGCGCATGTATGAATTCCTCGACCGCTTCGTCACCGTGGCGTTGCCGCGCGTGCGCGATTTCCGCGGCATCAGCGGCCGTGCCTTTGACGGCCGAGGCAACTACAACGTGGGCGTGAAAGAGCAGATCATCTTCCCCGAGATCGAGTACGACAAGATCGACGTGATCCGTGGCATGAACATCAGCATCACAACCAGCGCGAAGAGCGACGACGAGTGCAAGGCACTGCTGACGGCGTTCAAGTTCCCGTTCAAGAACTGAGGCAACCCCCCCATGGCCAAACTGTCCGTCATCCAGCGCCAGGAAAAGCGCGAGAAGCTGGTTGCCAAGTTCGCGAAGAAGTACGCCGAGCTCAAGGCGGTGTCCAACGACGCCAAGCTGTCCGAAGAGGAGCGCTATGCGGCCCGTCTGGAGTTGCAGAAGCTGCCCCGCAATGCCAACCCGACCCGGCTGCGCAACCGCTGCGCCCTCACCGGTCGCAGCCGCGGAACCTTCAAGATGTTCGGCCTTGGCCGCAACAAGATCCGCGAGCTCGCCTTCAAGGGCGACATTCCCGGCGTGGTCAAGGCCAGCTGGTAATTCGGCGAGACGATCAGGAGATTTTTCATGAGCATGAGTGATCCCATCGCCGACATGCTGACCCGCATCCGCAACGCCCAGAGTGTTGCCAAGGCTGCGGTCACGATGCCGTCGAGCAAGTTGAAGGTCGCAATCGCGCAGGTGCTGAAGGACGAGGGCTACATCGATGGCTTCGCCGTTCGTGACCACGAGGGCAAGCACGAACTGGAGCTGGCGCTGAAGTACTACGCCGGCCGACCGGTGATCGAACGCATCGAACGCGTCAGCCGCCCCGGTCTGCGCATCTACAAGGGGCGGGATGCAATCCCGCAGGTGATGAACGGCCTGGGAGTGGCCATCGTCACCACGCCCAAGGGTGTGATGACCGACCGCAAGGCTCGCCAGACCGGTGTCGGCGGCGAAGTCCTCTGCTACGTGGCATAAGGGGAGCAGCGAGATGTCCCGCGTAGGAAAAATGCCGATCGCCGTGCCGCAGGGCGTGGACGTGTCGATCTCGGCCGAGAGCATCACCGTCAAGGGCAGCAACGGCTCGCTCGTGAGGGCCATCAACCCTCTGGTGACCGTGTCCAGTGACGCCGGCAAGCTGAGCTTCAAGCCCGCCAATGACTCGGCCGAGGCCGACGCGATGAGCGGCACCATGCGTGCGCTGGTGGCCAACATGGTCAGCGGCGTGAGCAAGGGCTTCGAGAAGAAGCTCAACCTGGTGGGTGTGGGTTTTCGTGCCCAGGCCCAGGGTCAGAAGCTGAGCCTGCAGATCGGCTACTCCCATCCGGTGGTCAAGGACATGCCCGCCGGCATCAAGGTGGCCACGCCCAGCCAGACCGAAATCGTCATCACCGGGCCCGACCGCCAGGTGGTGGGCCAGCTGGCTGCCGAAGTCCGCGCCTTCCGTCCGCCTGAGCCCTACAAGGGCAAGGGCATCCGTTATGTCGGTGAGCGTGTGGTGCTCAAAGAGACGAAGAAGAAGTAAGGAGCCCAGCCATGAGCATGACCAAGAAAGAACAGCGCCTGCGCCGCTCGCGGCAGACGCGTGTGCGCATTGCCAAGCAGGTTGTCGCCCGCCTGTCGGTGCACCGTTCCAATCTGCATATCTACGCCAGCATCTTCTCCGACGATGGTTCGAAGGTTCTGGCCAGCGCTTCGACGGCCGAGAAGGAAGTGCGCGAGCAGCTGGGTGCCGCCGGCAAGGGAGGCAACATCTCTGCTGCGACACTGATTGGCAAGCGTATTGCCCAGAAGGCCAAGGCGGCCGGCATCGACAAGGTCGCTTTCGATCGCTCCGGTTTTGCCTTCCATGGCCGCGTCAAGGCCCTGGCCGAAGCCGCCCGCGAAGCCGGCCTGCAGTTCTAAGCCGCCTCGCATCGAAGGAATATCAAGATGGCAAAGTTCACTCCCCGCGCGCAGGCCGAAGCCAACGACGACGGGCTCAAGGAAAAGATGATCGCGGTGAACCGCGTCACCAAGGTCGTCAAGGGTGGTCGCACACTGAGCTTTGCGGCACTGACGGTGGTGGGCGACGGCGACGGCCGCATTGGCATGGGCAAAGGCAAGGCCAAGGAAGTGCCCGTGGCGGTGCAGAAGGCGATGGAGGCCGCACGCCGCAACATGACCAAGGTGAGCCTGCGCAATGGTTCGATCCAGCACAACGTGCGCGGCGAGCATGGTGCGGCCAAGGTCCTGATGGCGCCAGCCGCCGCCGGTACCGGCATCATTGCCGGCGGCCCGATGCGCGCGGTGTTCGAGGTCATGGGTGTCACCGACATCGTGGCCAAGAGCCTGGGCTCGACCAACCCGTACAACATGGTGCGCGCGACGCTCGATGCGCTGAAGCGTTCGACCACCCCGGCTGAAGTCGCTGCCAAGCGCGGCAAGTCGGTTGAAGACCTCTTCAACTGATCCAGTGCCCGGCCCCCAGCGGAGATACAAGCATGTCTGAAAAGAAGACCCTCACCGTCAAGCTCGTGAAGAGCGTGGCCGGTACGCGCCAGTCGCACCGCGACACCGTGCGCGGCCTGGGCCTGCGCCGCGTCAACAGCCAGCGCACGCTGGAAGACACGCCGGCGGTGCGCGGGATGATCAACAAGGTGGACTACCTGGTGCAGGTGCTCTGATGGAACTGAACAAGATCAAGCCGGCGGCCGGCGCCAAGAAGGCGCGCCGTCGTGTCGGGCGCGGCATCGGATCGGGCCTGGGCAAGACGGCTGGTCGTGGCCACAAGGGCCAGGGCTCGCGTGCCGGTGGATACCACAAGGTGGGCTTCGAAGGTGGCCAGATGCCGCTGCAGCGTCGCCTGCCCAAGCGCGGCTTCAAGTCCGCCCAGCTCAAGTACAGCGGCGAAGTGACGTTGACCGATCTCGAGCGTCTGGACGCGGCCGAGGTCGACCTGCTGACACTGAAGGCCGCGGGCCTGGTGCGCGAGTTGATCAAGACCGTCAAGGTCATCAAGTCCGGCGAGCTGACCCGCAAGGTGGCTCTCAAGGGGATTGGTGCCACGGCCGGTGCCAAGGCGGCCATCGAGGCCGCTGGCGGTTCGGTGGCCTAAGGGATCGCAAAGCCTGTGGCAACCACCGCGAACCAGCTGGCCAAGAGCGGGAAGTTCGGCGACCTCCGTCGTCGCATCATCTTCCTGGTGCTTGCGCTCGTGGTCTACCGTCTCGGGGCGCACATCCCCGTGCCCGGGATCGACCCGGTGCAGCTGCAGCAGCTGTTCAAGAGCCAGAGCGGTGGCATCCTGAACCTGTTCAACATGTTCAGCGGGGGTGCGCTGTCGCGCTTCACGGTGTTCGCCCTGGGCATCATGCCTTACATCAGCGCATCGATCATCATGCAGCTGATGACCTACGTGGTGCCTTCGCTGGAGGCCATCAAGAAGGAGGGCGAATCCGGCCGCCGCAAGATCACGCAGTACACGCGCTATGGCACTTTGCTGCTGGCCATCTTCCAGAGCCTGGGCATCGCGCTGGCACTCGAAGGCTCGCCAGGCCTGGTGCTGGCCCCGGGTTTCGGCTTCCGCATGACGGCCGTGGTCAGCCTGGTGGCGGGCACCATGTTCCTGATGTGGTTGGGCGAGCAGATCACCGAACGTGGTCTCGGCAACGGCATCTCGATCCTGATCTTCGCGGGCATCGTGGCCGGCCTGCCGGCGGCCATCGGAGGCCTGTTCGAACTCGTCAACACCGGCGCCATGAGCGTCATCGCCTGCCTCTTCATCATCGCCGTCGTGATCTTCGTGACCTTTGCGGTGGTCTTCGTCGAGCGCGGGCAACGCAAGATCCTGGTCAATTACGCCAAGCGCCAGGTCGGCAACAAGGTCTACGGTGGCCAGTCCTCGCACCTGCCGCTCAAGCTGAACATGTCGGGTGTGATCCCGCCGATCTTCGCCAGTTCGATCATCCTGCTGCCGGCCACCTTCGTCGGCTGGTTTGCCACCGGCGAAGGCATGCGCTGGTTGAAGGATCTGGCGGCGGGCCTGTCGCCTGGCCAGCCGGTCTACGTGCTGCTTTACGCCAGCATGATCGTCTTCTTCTGTTTCTTCTACACGGCCCTGGTGTTCAACAGCCGTGAGACGGCCGACAACCTGAAGAAGAGCGGCGCCTTCATTCCCGGCATCCGTCCGGGTGAGCAGACCGCCAAACACATCGACCGCATCCTGGGCCGCCTGACCCTGGCAGGCGCCATCTACATCACGGCGGTGTGCCTGCTGCCGGAATTCCTGGTCCTCAAGTACAGCGTGCCGTTCTACTTCGGTGGCACTTCGCTGCTGATCATCGTCGTGGTCACCATGGACTTCTGGGCCCAGGTGCAGAGCTACGTGATGAGCCAGCAGTACGAGTCGCTCCTCAAGAAGGCCAACTTCAAGACGAGCTGAACATGGCCAAGGACGATGTCATCCAGATGCAGGGGGAGATCCTCGAGAATCTCCCGAACGCCACCTTCCGCGTCAAGCTGGAGAACGGTCACGTGGTGTTGGGCCACATCAGCGGCAAGATGCGCATGCACTACATCCGCATCCTGCCGGGTGACAAGGTCACCGTCGAGCTCACGCCATACGATTTGAGTCGTGCGCGGATCGTGTTCCGTGCCAAGTAAAGACCAGAGTTAGGGTCAAGGAGAAGATCATGAAAGTCGCCGCTTCCGTCAAGAAGATGTGCCGCAACTGCAAGATCATCCGCCGCAACGGTGTTGTGCGCGTGATCTGTACCGACCCGCGCCACAAGCAGCGTCAAGGCTGAGGCTGGACGTGAACAAGTCACGGCTGACTTGTTCTCGCCTGCCGAGGGCCTTTGCGCCTGCAAGCGCAAAGGCTGATTAGCAAGATAGAAGGATTCTCATGGCACGTATCGCCGGCATCAACATTCCTCCGCACAAGCATGCGGAGATCGGCCTGACTTCGATCTACGGCATCGGTCGCTCGACGGCGCAGAAGATCTGCAACACCGTCGGCATCGCCTATTCCAAGAAAATCAAGGATCTCACCGATTCCGATCTGGAGAAGATCCGCGAAGAAATCGGACGCATGACGATCGAGGGCGACCTGCGTCGCGAACTGTCGATCAACATCAAGCGTCTGATGGATCTGGGCTGCTACCGCGGATTCCGCCATCGCCGTGGCCTGCCGGTGCGCGGCCAGCGTACCCGCACCAATGCCCGGACGCGCAAGGGCCCGCGCAAGGGCGCAGCCGCGCTCAAGAAGTGAACGCCTCGCCGCAGCAACACTGAAAGAATCAAGACATGGCCAAGGCACCCGTCAATACCGCCGCCCGGCGCGTGAGCAAGAAGGTCCGCAAGAACGTTGCGGACGGCGTTGCGCACGTGCACGCGTCGTTCAACAACACCATCATCACCATCACCGACCGCCAGGGCGGCGCGCTGGCCTGGGCGTCCAGCGGCGGCCAGGGCTTCAAGGGCTCGCGCAAGAGCACCCCCTTCGCGGCGCAGGTGGCCGCCGAAGTGGCTGGCCGCGCTGCCCAGGAGCAAGGCATCAAGAATCTGGACGTCCGCATCAAGGGTCCGGGTCCGGGGCGCGAATCCAGCGTGCGGGCGCTGGCTTCGCTGGGCATCCGCATCAACTCGATCAGCGATGTGACGCCGATCCCGCACAACGGTTGCCGTCCCCAGAAGCGTCGGCGTATCTGATCGTTCCCTGCACCGCCGGCAGGCTGGCGGCGCAGGCGCTACAATTGAAGGTTTTCTGGGCCGGCGTGCACTTTGGTGCGAGCCGGCCGTTTTCCTGAGGGTGCCGGTCTTCCCGAAGCCCAACCACCAAGCCCACCGTCTGCGCGCGCAGCTTGTTCGCCGCCAGACTCGCGCGGGGTGTCCATACCGGACATCTGCCGCGTCAGCCAGTCATAGAGGATCCGTCAGTGGCACGTTATCTCGGCCCCAAGGCCAAACTCTCCCGCCGCGAAGGCACCGACCTGTTCCTGAAGAGCGCGCGCCGTTCGATCAGCGACAAGGCCAAGTTCGACAGCAAGCCCGGCCAGCATGGCCGTACCAGCGGCAGCCGCACGTCCGATTTCGGCATGCAGCTGCGCGAGAAGCAGAAGGTCAAGCGCATGTACGGCGTGCTGGAGCGCCAGTTCCGCCGCTATTTTGCCGAGGCCGAACGCCGCAAGGGCAATACGGGCGCCAACCTGCTGGCGCTGCTGGAAACGCGCCTGGACAACGTCGTCTACCGCATGGGCTTCGGCTCCACGCGGGCCGAAGCCCGCCAGCTTGTTTCGCACAAGGCCCTGACCGTCAATGGACAGGTTGTCAACATTCCGTCCTACCAGGTGAAGGCCGGCGACACCATCGCCATGCGCGACAAGTCCAAGACTCAGCTGCGTGTCACCGATGCGCTGAAGCTGGCGCAGTCCATCGGCCTGGCTGACTGGGTGCAGGTGGACGCCACCAAGATGGAAGGCGTCTTCAAGAAGGTGCCCGATCGCGACCAGTACGGCGCCGAGATCAAGGAAGCGTTGATCGTCGAGTTGTACTCGCGCTAAGAGACCAGAGCGGGCGGTTCGGCCTGTGGCTGAAGCCCTTATCTTCTCGCTTCGCGTGCCGGGTGCGAAGCGAGTTCAGCGAACCCGGCGCGGTCCATCAGCCTTATCGGTGTAACGAGCCGAGGGTATTGACAGGAACAACAGAACTTCATGCAAACCACACTACTGAAGCCCAAGGCCATCCAGGTCGAGCCGCTCGGCGGCCATCGCGCCAAAGCCACGCTCGAGCCCTTCGAGCGCGGTTACGGCCACACCCTCGGCAATGCACTGCGGCGTGTGCTGCTGTCGTCGATGGTGGGCTATGCGCCGACCGAGGTGACCATCGCCGGCGTGCTGCACGAGTACTCGGCGATCGACGGCGTGCAGGAAGACGTCGTGCACATCATGCTCAACCTCAAGGGCGTGGTGTTCCGCCTGCACAATCGTGACGAGGTCACGCTGGTGCTGCGCAAGGAGGGCGGGGGCCCGGTCACCGCGGGCGACATCCAGACGCCGCACGATGTCGAGATCATCAATCCCGAGCACGTCATAGCCCACCTGTCGCAAGGCGGCAAGCTGGACATGCAGATCAAGGTGGAAAAGGGTCGCGGCTACGTGCCGGGCAACCTCCGCCGCTACGGCGACGAGCCCACCAAGAGCATCGGCCGCATCGTGCTGGACGCGTCCTTCTCGCCGGTGCGCCGCGTCAGCTACGCCGTCGAGAACGCCCGTGTCGAGCAGCGAACCGACCTGGACAAGCTGGTGATGGAGATCGAGACCAACGGTTCGATCCCGCCCGAGGAAGCCATCCGCCAGAGTGCCCGCATCCTGGTCGAGCAACTGGCCTTCTTCGCCCAGATCGACCCGACCCCGGTGATGGACGGCATCGCGCAACAGGCTTCGCGCCCCACGCCGTTCGATCCCATCCTGTTGCGTCCGGTGGACGAGCTCGAGCTGACGGTCCGGTCGGCCAACTGCCTCAAGGCCGAGAACATCTACTACATCGGTGACCTGATCCAGCGCACCGAGACCGAACTGCTCAAGACGCCCAACCTGGGCCGCAAGAGCCTCAACGAAATCAAGGAAGTGCTGGCTTCGCGCGGGCTGACGCTCGGCGCGCGGCTGGAGAACTGGCCCCCGCAGGGGCTGGACAAGCGCTGAACCAGCGCCTGTCGCGTGCACGCCCGGGTACCTGATACGGCCTGGGCTCGAAAACCAAAGGAAGAAGCACCATGCGCCATCGCAACGGCCCCCGCAAGCTCAATCGCACCACCTCGCACCGTCTGGCGATGCTGAGGAACATGTGCAATTCGTTGCTCAAGCGCGAAGCCATCAAGACCACCCTGCCCAAGGCCAAGGAACTGCGCAGCGTGGTCGAGCCACTGATCACGCTGGCCAAGACACCCACACTGGCGAATCGCCGCCTGGCCTTCGATCGCACGCGTGACCGAGACGTCGTGGCCAAGCTCTTCGACGAGTTGGGTCCGCGCTATCTGGCGCGTCCGGGCGGCTACACGCGCATCCTGAAGATGGGTTTCCGTGTCGGCGACAACGCGCCGATGGCTTTCGTGGAACTGCTGGATCGCCCGGAGCCGGTGGCTGACGCTGCACCTGCAACCGCGGCCGAGTGAGCCCGTGTGGCGATCCGGCGTCACGCGCCGTCGCCGCCCCCCCGACCGGGCCCGCAACCCGGCCGCTGATCAGCCCGTGAGGGGAGGGCGCGGTGTGCAAGTCACATCCTCCCCGCCGCTGGCCTATGCCATGATTCCCTCGCTGACCGGATTGGCATGACAATCCCGGACATGGATCGGATTGCGAAGATGGCACCACTTCGTTGGACTTCGATGGCGATGCGCCTGTCGTCAGCTGCACTGTGGGTCTGCCTGGGCGCCTGTTCGACGCCCCAGGCGCCAGGCGGTCCGGCAGGCAGCAGTTCAGCCCCGGCTTCGGCTGCATCGGCACCTGCCGCGGCCGAGGGCCGGCAGGCAGCACCTGCACCGGCCGAACCGGCTCCCGCGCCGGTGGTGGCGATGACCGCGCAGGAAGTGCAGCGTTCGATGAGTTCGGCGCTGGACCACCTGCAGGCCGGCCAGGAAGACCAGGCCGAGGCCGAGCTCACGCGCATCCTTCAGTCCGATCCCAACAATCGGCTTGCGACGAGCCTTCTGCGCCAGATCAAGGACGATCCCGTGGCCAGCCTGGGCCGGGAGTCGTTTGCCTATCGGGTGCAGCCCGGCGAGTCCTTGTCGCGCATTGCGCAGCGCTTCCTCAACGACCTGCATCTGTTCTACATCCTGGCGCGCTACAACAACATCAAGGTGCCTCGCAATCTTGCCGGGGGCCAGATGATCCGGGTGCCGGGCAAGGCCCCGGCCGCGACTACCAGCAGTCCGGCACCCGCTGCGGCAG
>DAORNK010000105.1:0-11528 GCA_035440985.1 Rubrivivax sp.
GCCAGCGCCGCGGTGGTGCAGCGGGCGGCCGCGGGCGATGCGCCGGTCTACGGCGTGAACACCGGCTTCGGCAAGCTGGCCTCGACGCGCATCAGCGCCGAAGACCTGGCGGCGCTGCAGGGCAACCTGATCCGCAGCCACAGCGTGGGCGTGGGCGAACCCCTGGGCCCGGGTGTGATGCGCCTGATGCTGGCCACCAAGGCCGCGAGCCTGGCACGGGGCCACTCGGGGGTGCGACCGGTGGTCATCGACACCCTGCTGGCCGTGCACAACGCAGGCCTGATCCCGTATGTACCCAGCCAGGGTTCGGTGGGGGCATCGGGTGACCTGGCGCCACTGTCGCACATGACACTGGCGCTGATGGGCGAAGGCGAGTTTGTCGTCGATGGCCAGCGCCGGCCCGCGGCCGATGTCCTGCGCGCCAAGGGCATCACCCCGCTGCAGCTGCAGGCCAAGGAAGGCCTGGCGCTGATCAACGGCACGCAGACCAGCACGGCGCTGGCGCTGCATGCGCTGTTCAGTTTCGAGCCGGTGCTGGAGGCGGCGCTGGTCGTGGGTGCGCTCACGGTGGATGCGGCGCGTGGCAGCGACGGCCCCTTCGACCCGCGCATCCACTCGCTGCGTGGCCAGCCGGGGCAGATCGACGTGGCGCGCTACTACCGCGCGCTGCTCGCGGGCAGTGCCATCCGTGCCTCGCACGAAGTGGGTGACGACCGCGTGCAGGACCCGTACTGCCTGCGCTGCCAGCCGCAGGTCGTGGGTGCCTGCCTGGATCAATTGCGCCACGCGGCACTGGTGCTGCTGCGCGAGGCCAACGCGGTGACCGACAACCCGCTGGTGTTTGCCGGGGACGGCGCCCTGATCTCCGGCGGCAACTTCCACGCCGAGCCGGTGGCCCTGGCCGCCGACGCGATGGCCAACGCCATCGCCGAGGTGGGCGCGATCGCCGAACGCCGGATCGCGATGCTGATCGACAGCGGTGTTTCGCGCCTGCCGCCGTTCCTGACCGCCAACGCGGGGCTCAACAGCGGCTTCATGATCGCCCACGTCACCGCCGCCAGTCTGGCCAGCGAAAACAAGAGCCTGGCCCATCCGGCCAGCGTGGACAGCCTGCCCACCAGTGCCAATCAGGAAGATCACGTCAGCATGGCCACCTTCGCGGCGCGCCGGCTGCAGCCCATGATCGCCAACGTGGCCCATATCCTGGGCATCGAACTGCTGGCCGCGGCGCAGGGGGTGGACTTCCTCCGTCCTTTGACCAGTTCACCCGTGCTGGAGCAGGTGCACGCACGGTTGCGGGCGCCATGCCCGACGATGATGCAGGATCGCTACCTGGCGCCCGACATCGCCACCGCCACGGATCTGGTGCGCAGCGGTGAACTGGCGCGCATCCTGCACACGCTGACCGACCTGCCCCGACTGTGGTTTGCCGCGTGACCCCGCGCAGTGCATCGGGATTGCCATGTTGACTTTGCGGGGGGTAAACCAGAACACTCGCCGCCTACTCAAGACTGTCTGGAGCATCGCGATGAGGATTCAAGTCCTGCTGGCCACGCTGGGCCTGGCCGGCCTGCTGGCCGCCTGCGGCACGGTCGAAGCACCCAAGGCCGAGGCGCCGCGGGTTTCGAAGCTGCCGCCCATGCAGCACCCGGCGGACAACCCATCCACGCCCGCCAAGGTGTCGCTGGGCGCGCAACTCTTTGCCGACCCGCGCCTGTCCGGCAGCGGCAAGATGGCCTGCCAGAGCTGCCACTACCGCCACCTGGGCTGGACCGATGCCCAGGTGCTGTCGCGCAAGGACGACGGCAACTTGAATACGCGCCACACGCCCAGCCTGTACAACGTGGGCTACCAGACCGCCTGGTACTGGGACGGACGTGCCACCACGCTCGAAGCTCAGGTGCTGGCCGCCTGGCGCGCGCAGATCGGTGCCGACCCGGCCAAGGTCAGCGCCATCATCAATGGCGTGCCGGGCTACCGCAGCCAGTTCCAGGCCGTGTGGGGTGGCGAAGCCACGCCGGACAACATCGTCAAGACGCTGGCGACCTTCTTCCGCAGCCTCGTCAGTGCGCAGTCGGCCTGGGATCGCCATGAGGCGGGCGACAGCAAGGCGGTCAGTGCCGACGCCATCGCCGGGCAGAAGTTGTTTGCGGGCAAGGGCAATTGCACGGCCTGCCACACTCCGCCGTTCTACGGCAACAGCACCTTCTTCAACATCGGCCTGGAACACGGCAAGGCCAAGGCCGACCCTGGCCGCTTCAACGTCACCAAGAACGAAGCCGACCGCGGTGCCTTCAAGACACCCGGCCTGCGTTCGGTGGAGTTGAGCGCGCCCTATTTCCACGATGGCAGCGCGGCGACGCTGAAGGAAGCGGTGCGCTACATGGCCAGTGGCGGCAAGGATGATCCGAACCGTTCGCCCCTGCTCAAGCCCACGGGCTTGACCGAATCCGAGATCGACCAGATCGTGGCCTTCCTGCAGGCGCTGACCAGCACCGAGGGCTGGCAGCAACCGACTCTCCCCTGATCCGGTCCCTGGGTTGGTGCGGCTCTTGCTGCGCCCCAGGACCAACCCTTCACCCCCAAAGTCTGGAGAAATCGCTCATGCGTCTGATGTTCAAGTCCATCGGCCTGGCCGCTGCGGTGCTGGCCGGTGCAACGGCCACGGCCCAGGAAACCAAGGTGGCCATCGGCATCAGCGGCTGGACCGGTTTTGCACCGCTGACGCTGGCCGCACAGGCCGGCCTGTTCAAGAAGCACGGGCTGGACGTCAGCATCAAGAAGATCCCCCAGAAGGACCGCCACCTGGCCATCGCCAGCGGCGACATCCAGTGCGCGGCGACGACGGTGGAGACCTGGGTCGTCTGGAACGCCAACGGCGTGGCCACCACCCAGATCTTCCAGCTCGACAAGAGCTACGGCGCCGACGGCATGGTCGTCAAGCCCGGCATCGCCAGCATCAAGGACCTGAAGGGCAAGACCGTGGCCGCCAGCGCGCCGGGCACGGCGCCGTACTTCACGCTGGCCTGGATGCTGGCCAAGAACGGCCTGTCGGTGAAGGACGTCAAGGTCGTCAACCTCGAGCCTCAGGCCGCGGCCAATGCCATGATCGCCGGCACCGACGGCATCGACGCGGCGATGACCTACGAGCCCTACCTGGGCGCGGTGCGCGCCAAGCCCGAGGCGGGCAGGATCATCGCCACCACGCTGGACTACCCGATGGTGATGGACACCTTCGGCTGCACGCCCAAGTTCCTGGCCGACAACCCCAAGGCCGCGCAGGCCCTGGCCAACGGCTACTTCGACGCGCTGGAGATGATCAAGTCCGACCCGAAGAAGAGCTTCGAGATCATGGGCGCCGACGTCAAGCAAAGCGGCGAGGCCTTCGAGAAGAGCCAGGCCTACCTGCGTTGGCAGGATCGCACCGCCAATCAGAAGTTCTTTGCCGGTGAGCACGCGCAGTTCAGCAAGGAAGCAGCCGATCTGCTGCTGGCCGCGGGCATCATCAAGCAGATCCCCGACCTGAGCAGGCTGGCCGACGCACGATTCATCAAGTGAGCCCCCACGCTCACTTCGTTGGCGCCTGCCCGAGGGGGATCGGCACCCTGGGCGCAGCCCCGCGGGTGCCGGGGTGAAGCCGCTGTCGCCCGTTGCGCCGGGCACGCGCATCGCGCTCGGCGTCAGTTTCTTCGTGCTCTTCGTGGCCGTGTGGGCGGCGGCCACCTTCGGGGGCTTCGTCAGCAAGACCTTCCTGGCCGACCCGCTGACCATGCTGCGCAGCGGCTGGACCCTGCTCACCGAGATGGGCTTCGTCCACGACATCGGCATGACGGTGTGGCGCGTGCTGGGCGGTTTTGTCATCGCCGCGGCCTTCGCGCTGCCGCTGGGTGTGCTGATGGGTGCCTACAAGCCGGTGGAAGCCTTCTTCGAACCCTTCGTCAGTTTTGCCCGCTACCTGCCGGCTTCGGCGTTCATCCCGCTGCTCATCCTGTGGGTGGGCATCGGCGAAGCGCAGAAGCTGGCGGTCATCTTCATCGGCAGCTTCTTCCAGCTGGTGCTGATGATCGCGGTGACGGTGGGCAATACCCGGCGCGACCTGGTCGAAGCCGCCTACACGCTGGGCGTGAGCGACGCCAACCTGATCCGCCGCGTGCTGGTGCCCGGTGCCGCGCCCGAGATCGCCGAGATCCTGCGCATGGTGCTGGGCTGGGCCTGGACCTACGTGATCGTCGCCGAACTCATCGGCGCTTCCAGCGGCATCGGACACATGATCACCGACAGCCAGGCGTTGTTGGCCACCGACCAGATCATCTTCGGCATCATCGTCATCGGGCTCATCGGCCTGGCCAGCGACCTGCTGTTCAAGGCCGCCAACCGCCGGGTCTTCCCGTGGGCCAGGCTGGGTTGATGACAAACCTCACGCCGGCCGACAGGCTGTGCCGGTGCCAGCCTCAGGCACAGGTGCCCCTGGCCGAGAACCCGTGCATGGACGGACTTGCCCGGCTTAGGCGTGCGCTGCGCCTGGACCAGGACCCGCTGGCGGACTTTCGCGTGCGGGTGGTCGGGCAATTGAGCTTCTTCGCCGCCATCCTGGTGCTGCCCTTCGTTGTCAACAACCTGGCGCAAGGCCGGGTGAAGGTGGCCGTCACCATCGTCCTGGCGCAGGGCATCCTGATGGCCAATGGTCTTGCCTGGAAGCGGGGGCGCCCGCCGCCGGTGCCGCTGTGGACGATGGTCCTGGTGATGGTGGCGGCCGTGACGATGGCCGTCACGACCCAGGGGCTGAACGGTGTCTTCTGGGCCTATCCGGTGCTGTTCATCTGCTACTTCGCGCTGCCACGCCGTCAAGCACTGCCGCTCAGCCTGGCCCTGTTGCTGGCCATTCCGCTGCTGGCCGCGCAGACGTTGCCGGTCACGGTGGCGGTGCGCATCTTCACGACCCTGGGCCTGACCTTGGTGATGATCAACGTCGTGCTCAACGTCATCGGCGACCTGCAAGGCGCGTTGATGGCCCAGGCCATCACCGATCCCCTGACGGGGGCGTTCAACCGCCGCCACATGAGTCAGCAGCTCGACCGCATGATGGCGACCTTGCATGATCCGTCGGCCAGCAACGCGCTGCTGGCGATCGATCTGGACCTGTTCAAGCAGGTGAACGACCGGTTGGGCCACGCCGCCGGTGACGAGGCGCTGAAGGCCGTGGTGGCCTGCATGACCGGGCGCATCCGAAGGGGCGACATGCTCTTCCGCAGCGGCGGCGAGGAATTCGTGCTGCTGCTGCCGCGCACTTCTGCCGCAGACGCCGCCCGCGTCGCCGAGGATTTGCGCGCGCGCATCGAGCAGGCCGAATTGCTGCCGCAGGTCCGGCTCACGGTGAGCATCGGCGTGGCCATGCAGCGTGCCGTCGGCACTGCCGACGAATGGGTGCGGGCCGCCGACCTGGCCCTCTACGAGGCCAAGCGAAGCGGGCGCAACCGGGTCGTGGCGGCAGCGCCCGCGGCGCCATGAGCGTGGCGGGCCGCTCCCAAGCGCTCATCCCGGAGTGCGCAGCACGTAGGGTCGCCACGTGAGTGCGGGACCCGGCGCTGCCCCGGTGCTGCTGCGCGTGCGCGGCGTGGAGCGACGCTTCGCGTCGGCCGCGGGCTCGACGCTGGCGCTGCAGGCCACCGATCTGGAGGTGGCCGAAAACGATTTCGTCACCATCCTGGGCCCCAGCGGCTGCGGCAAGAGCACCCTGCTGCGCATCGTGGCCGGGCTGGACCACCCGACGGCGGGCGAAGTGCAACTGGATGGCCACCGCATCACCGGCCCGGGCGCCGACCGCGGCATGGTCTTCCAGAGCTACACGCTGTTCCCGTGGCTGACGGTGCGCGACAACGTCTGCTTCGGCCTGCGCGAACGCGGGCTGCCCCGCGAGCAGCAGCTGGATCTGGCGCAGGGCTACATCGCCAAGGTGGGCCTGCAGGGTTTCGAGCACCACTTTCCCAAGCAGTTGTCCGGTGGCATGCAGCAGCGTACGGCCATCGCGCGCGCGCTGGCCAATGACCCGCGCATGCTGCTGATGGACGAACCCTTCGGTGCGCTGGACCACCAGACCCGCGAACTGATGCAGGAGCTGCTGCTGGGCATCTGGGAGGCACAGAAGAAGACGGTGCTCTTCGTCACGCACGACATCGACGAAGCCGTGTTCATGGGCGGCCGCGTGGTGGTGATGAGCGCCCGGCCTGGCCGCATCAAGCTGGACCGTGTGGTGTCGCTGGCGCACCCGCGCCACTACCTGATCAAGACCAGCGCCGAGTTCAGCGCACTGAAAGCCGAACTCACGGAGGCCGTGCGCATGGAGGTGCTGGCCGCGCAGGCCATGGCGGCGCCGTAGCCGGGCCTGGCGGGGCTCCGCCCCGGCGCCAGCCTGGTGGCAAGGTGGCTGCCTACAATGCCGCCCGCCGGGGCAACGAGATCGCCCAGGCCAACGACCAAGAGGAAGCTCATGACGGACGAAGGCGACGAGGGCGCACGTGTAGGCCTGTGGTTGGTGGTGGGTGCCACCGCCTTGGTGGTGCTGGGTCTGCTGGGCGGCCTGGCCATGCGCCAGGTGCACAAGGCGCCACCGGCCAAGCCGGCCAGCAGCACTGCCGCCGTGGCCGAGACTTTGGTCGAGGGCCCGATTTCGGGGGATCTGCTCGCCAAACTGACCTTCGAAGTGGGCGGCACTGCGCTGCCGGCCGATGCAGCGGCCACGCTGGCCGATGTGCAGGGCAAGCTGGCGATGGCGCCGGCCGGCGCCCGGCTGGTGCTGTCCGGATTCCACGACCCCAGCGGTGACCCGGCCAAGAACGCCGAGTTGGCCAAGGAGCGCGCCAAGGCCGTGCGGGCGGCGCTGGTGGCCGCTGGCGTGGACGTGGCCCGCGTGGCCCTTCGCAAGCCCGAAAGCACCCTGGGCGGGGGCACGCCGGAAGAGGCGCGCCGCGTCGAGATACGCCTGGTGCCCTGAGGGGCGGCCTTGGGCCCGCTGCGCGTTGCGGTGGCCCACGGCAGGTATCGGGTTCGAAGGACCTGAAGGAATACCGCACCCGGTTTTCCTTTCCGGGGCAGAATCGCGCCATCGGGCCCCGGTGCCCATCATCGCCCGTCGCCATGCCGATCTACGAATACGCCTGCCAGTCCTGCGGCAATGAATTCGAGCTGCTGGTCCGCTCGGACACCGAGCTGCGATGCCCCAAGTGCCAGGCCACCCACCTTGAAAAGAAGCTCTCGGTGTTTGCCACCTCGGGCGCCGAAGGCGCCTCCGCGGCGCCTGCGGCCGGACCCTGCGGGGCCTGCCCGGCTGGCGGTGGGGGTGGCGGAGGCGGTTGCGCCTTTGCCTGAAGCCCCGGTGTGGGGCTGAGAGCAGAGGGCGTCCACAGCCCGGCCCGATGTGCCGGGCTGGAGCGGGTGCGCAGACTTGAGACAATCGCGGGCTCAGGAGAGCCCGCAACGTGACCCATATCCTTCAATCCCTTCCGGCCGGCCAGCGTGTCGGCATCGCCTTCTCGGGCGGCCTGGACACCAGCGCCGCGGTGCACTGGATGCGTGCCAGGGGGGCCATCCCCTGCGCCTACACCGCCAACCTCGGTCAGCCCGACGAGAGCGACTACGACGAGATCCCGCGCAAGGCCAGGCTCTACGGCGCCGAGATCGCTCGCCTGGTCGACTGCCGCGCGCAGCTGGTCGCCGAAGGCATCGCCGCCATCCAGTGCAGCGCCTTCCACATCAGCACGGCCGGCGCCACCTACTTCAACACCACGCCGCTGGGCCGCGCCGTCACGGGCACCAGCCTGGTGGTGGCCATGCGCGAGGACGGCGTCCACATCTGGGGCGACGGCAGCACCTACAAGGGCAACGACATCGAGCGCTTCTACCGCTACGGCCTGCTGGCCAACCCGGCGCTGAAGATCTACAAGCCCTGGCTGGACCAGGCCTTCATCGACGAGCTGGGCGGCCGCAAGGAGATGAGCGAGTACCTGGTGGCCAACGGCTTCGACTACAAGATGAGCGTCGAGAAGGCCTACAGCACCGACAGCAACATGCTGGGCGCGACGCACGAGGCCAAGGACCTGGAATACCTGAACTCCGGCATCCGCATCGTCAACCCGATCATGGGCGTGGCCTTCTGGAAGGACGAGGTGCGGGTCCTGGCTGAAGAGGTGTCGGTGCGCTTCGAGGAAGGCGTGCCGGTGGCGCTGAACGGACGCACATTCGCGAGTGCGGTGGATCTGTTCGCCGAGGCCAACGCCATCGGTGGCCGCCACGGCCTGGGCATGTGCGACCAGATCGAAAACCGCATCATCGAAGCCAAGAGCCGCGGCATCTACGAAGCACCGGGCATGGCGCTCCTGCACATCGCCTACGAGCGGCTGGTCACCGGCATCCACAACGAGGACACGATCGGCCAGTACCGTGCCAACGGTCGCGTGCTGGGCAAGCTGCTGTACCAGGGCCGCTGGTTCGACCCGCAGTGCCTGATGCTGCGCGAGACTGCCCAGCGCTGGGTGGCCAAGGCCATCACCGGGACCGTGACGCTGGAACTGCGCCGCGGCAACGACTACAGCATCCTGGACACCGAAAGCCCCAACCTCACCTATGCGCCCGAGCGGCTGAGCATGGAAAAGGTCGAAGGCGCCTTCACGCCGGCCGACCGCATCGGCCAGCTCACGATGCGCAACCTGGACATCCAGGACACGCGCCACAAGCTGGGCATCTACACCAGCACCGGGCTGCTGGGGCAGAGCAGCGAAGGCGCGATCCCGCTGCTGTCCTCACCGGAAGCTCGCTGAGCGGCGCAGACCGGGCGCGACCGGCCAGGGTCGATGGCCTGCGGCGCCCGCTTCAACCCGCCACGCGATCCCGCCCCGCCCGTTTGGCGCTGTAGAGCCGGAGGTCGGCCACCGCCAGCAGCGCGCGGGCGTCGGCCATCTCGGGTTCCAGCCTGGCCACGCCGAATGAAGCCGTCTGCCGGTGCTGCACCGAGCGCGCGCCCTGCGGATCGCGCAGTTCCAGCGCATGAACCTGGGCTGCCAGCGCCAGACGCATGCGCTCGGCCAGTTCGATGGCCGCGGGCAGGTCGGTTTCCGGCAGCACCACGGCAAACTCCTCGCCGCCGATGCGGCCCAGGATGTCGCTGCCACGAACCTGCAACTGCACCCGGGCGGCGACCTGGCGCAGCACCTGATCGCCGGCGTCGTGGCCGTACTGGTCGTTGACGAGCTTGAAGTGATCCAGGTCGAAACACAGCACGCACAGCGGATGTTCGTTGCGGCGCGCGCGCTTGAGTTCACGCTCCAGCGCCTCCATCAGGTAGCGCTTGGTGTGCACTTCCGTACCCGCGTCGACCGTGGCCATCCGGTAGATGCGGTCGTGCATCAGCGCGTCCAGGCTCTGGCCTTCGTAGTACTTGAGCGAGACCTTGCCCAGGCGGATCAGGTCACCATCCTGCAGCCGGGTCGGCAGTTCGAGCCGCTGGCCATTGAGGTGGGTGCCATTGGACGAAGCGAGGTCGCGCAGCACATAGCCTTCGGCGTCGCGCAGCAGTTCGGCGTGGCAGCGGCTGATGCCAGGGTGGTCGACCCAGACCGGGCATTCCGGCGAGCGACCGATCGTCAACACCTGGCTTTCCAGCGGGAAGCGCTTGCCGGCGTCTTCGCCGCTGTAGAGGATCAGGCAGGCGGGCTGCTTGGCCACGGCGGGGCTCAGGGTCTGGAACACCGTCACGTCGCCTTTGTTCAGGCGCAGCGTGGAGGCCTCCCAGGGCCGCGCCGGCGTGGGTGCCGATGCCTGCGCAGCCGCGGGCAGTTTGGGCAGGGCCGGGGCCGGTGTCGGGCTGGCGGGTTCTGGCACGGTGGTCAAAGCCTGAAGCACGGCCGCGCCTCGCGCGACCGCTGTGGATGGCATATCGGCCCGCGCTCGCCGGGCTTGAGCCTGCCATCCTAACGCCGCGCCGCGCGTTGCCGGGGCGCGGCTGGCCGCCGGATCAGGCCGGTTTGGCGGCCTTCTTCGGTGCGGCCTTGCGTGTGACGGCCTTGCCACCGACCTTGGCTGCGGCGTTCTTCAGTCCCGCCATCGTGGCTTCCAGTGCGCGCACCTGGATGGCAGCGGTATCCAGCATCGCGTTGGTGAAACCCAGTTCGGCGATGGTGGTCCAGCCCGGCTTGCGGATGATGAGCAGCAAGTCCTTGCCATCGGTGCCCTTGCCGAGGTTGGCCAACGCCTTGCTCAGGGCCGTGATCTTCTTGTCCAGACGCTTGATGTCGAGTTCGGTTGCCATGGGATGTGCTCCAAGAGTGGTTGCAGTTGCCAGCGTTGCCTGTCGGGCCGCGCCGCGGCAATGTGCGGCGCAAGTGCAGCCGCACCAATCCCTAACATGGCAGCACACCCGCTACAGGGTGTGTCCTGCGCGCAGCGCCTGCGTGGCCTGCAGCCGCCCCACCTCGATCCCGTTCCAGTTGCCCAGCGGGATGTCGCTCAGGCTGTCCAGCAGCGCCGCGTCGGCGTCGTCCTGCTTCAGCAGGCGCTGCAGCACGGCCGCTTGCGCCACTTCGCAGGCTCGCGCGGTGTTGCCGTCGTCCATCTTGATGGCCACACCCAGGCCCAGTTCGGGCAGGGCCGCGCAGTGCACGCCTTCGGCGCCCACCTTGCAGAACACGCGGGCGCCGAAGTGCTGCATCACGCGCGTATCGAAGCGTCCGCTGCCGGCCACCATGTAGGGTGCGGCGGCCACGGCCTGGCGCAGTCTCAACGCAGCGCGGGCGTGGCCATCGTTCAGGCCCACCCCGCTGGCCACGCGCGCAAAAGCCAGTGCCAGTGCGCGCAACGGCACGGCATGGGTGGGGATGGAGCAGCCGTCCGTGCCGACCGCGCTGCGGCTCAGGTCGAAACCCGTGGCGGCCTGCAGGGCGGCGCTGACCTCGCGCATCACCGGGTGGCCGGGTTTGACGTAGCCGCGCAGGAAGGCATGCGCATCGGCGCCCTGCGACTGCGCCATCAGGCAACCCAGGCAGACGAAGCCGGCGTGCTTGCCCGAGCAGTTGTTGTGCAGCGCGCCCGGGGATCCGCCGGCAGCGGCCAGCGCTTTCAGGGCGCTGTCGTGGTAGGGCCAATGGGTGCCGCACTCCAGCACCGACTCGTCCATGCCGGCCTTGGCCAGCATGCGCGCCGCGGCCTGCGTGTGGCGGGCCTCCCCGCCGTGGGACGCGCAGGCCAGGGCCAGTTCCTCGTCGTCCAGCGCCCAGCGCTCGGCGGCGCCGCTGGCCACCAGGGGCAGGGCCTGCAGCACCTTGACGGCTGAGCGGGGGAAGATGGGCCGGTCGATGTCACCCAGCGCGGTGTGCACATGGCCGCCGGCGTCCACGATGGCGATGGCACCGCGGTGGGCCGACTCGACGATGCCGCCGCGCAAGGCCTGAACCAGGATGGGGTTACTCAAGTCAGGATCCTCTGCATTGCAAAGCCGAACCGGGGCTGCGGCCATCGCGCATTGTCGCCACGCGCGCCGC
>DAORNK010000105.1:11551-11939 GCA_035440985.1 Rubrivivax sp.
CCGGTCAATCCGGGGCGGTTCGGCCCGCTTACCATAGCGCCCTGGCACGGCCTGTCGGTCCGGCCCCGGCCCTGGCCGGACACCAGAACCGTGATGCCCGTGTGACGCCCGTGCCTGAGCCTTCCTTGTCCAACCCAGCCCCGGTGGCCCGGGCCCGGACGGCATGAACGCCGCCCTGCTGACCGATTGCGCCTTGCAGTTGTGCTCGGCGGCCATCGAGGTCGACCCCCTGCCGCCCGAGCGCCTGCTGGCCCTGCCGGCCGACCCGGCCGCGGCCTTCGTCGCACCCGACGGCCGTGCCTGGGTGGGTCTGGGTGTGGCCCGCTGGCTGCCCGCCGGCCAGTTGGAAGCCGCCGCCCAGGCAGCGGATGCATGGCTGGAAGCCCTG
>DAORNK010000106.1:0-11911 GCA_035440985.1 Rubrivivax sp.
ATCCACGGCCTGGATCAGCGCCTGGCCGGCCCGGCTGCCCGCCCAGGCGCGCACCAGGTCGGTCCAGTCGTGCAGTGCCGCCTCGTCGATCAGCGCGGCCAGCGGCCGCCGCAGGCGGTTCACCGGAACAGCAGCGCCAGGGCGGCGCCAGGGTCGGCCGCGCGCATGAAGGCTTCACCGACCAGGAAGGCCTGCACGCCGGCGCCACGCATGCGCTGCACGTCGGCGGGCGCCAGGATGCCCGATTCGGTGACCAGCAATCGGTCGGGCGGCACCCGCGGCAGCAGGTCCAGCGTGGTCTGCAGCGTGACGTCGAAGCTGCGCAGGTTCCGGTTGTTGATGCCCAGCATCGGCGTCTTCAATCGCAGCGCGCGGTCGAGTTCCACGCCGTCGTGCACCTCCACCAGCACCGACATGCCCAGCGCCTGGGCAGACGCTTCGAGGTCGGCCATCCGGGCGTCGTCCAGGCAGGCCGCGATCAGCAGGATGCAGTCCGCCCCCATGGTCCGCGCCTGCACCACCTGATACTCATCCACCATGAAGTCCTTGCGCAGGACCGGCAGACCGCAGGCCGCACGGGCCTGCTGCAGGTAGGCTGCCGAACCCTGGAAGAAGCGCTCATCGGTCAGCACGCTCAGCGCGGCGGCCCCGCCGGCCTCGTAGCTGGCGGCGATCTCGGCCGGCATGAAGTGTTCGCGCAGCACGCCTTTGCTGGGACTGGCCTTCTTGACCTCTGCGATCACCGCCGCCTGGCCCGCCAGCACCTTCTGGCGCAGCGCGCCTTCGAATGGACGAAGATCACGCCGGCGCTCGGCGGATTCAGCCTCGGCGCGCAGGCTGGACAGGCTGCGCGCCGCCTTGGCGGCGGCGACTTCCTCCACCTTGACGGCGACGATGCGCTGAAGAATGTCGATCATGCCGACCTCGCAGCTTGCACGGGCCGGCCCATCAGCTGGCGGCCAGCTGGTTGGAGACCTTGACGAACTGGCTGAGCTTGGCCAGCGCACGCCCCGAGGCCACGGCCTCCCGCGCGCGCCTGACCCCATCGGCCACGTTGCCGGCCACGCCGGCGCAGTAAAGCGCGGCGCCGGCGTTCAGCAGCACCACGTCGCGGATCGGCCCGTCCTCATTGGCCAGGACGCGCTGGATGCACTGCACCGACTCCTGCTTGTCGGCCACCTTCAGCACCCGCGAGTCGTAGACCGGCAGGCCGAAATCGCTGGGATGCACGACGTATTCGCGCACCTCGCCATCCTTGAGCTCGCCCACGGCGGTTTCGCCGGACAACGAGAGCTCGTCCATGCCGTTCAGGCCGTGGACCACCATCACATGCTCGCTGCCCAGGCGTTGCAGCACGCGCACCAGGATGCCCACCAGGTCGGGATGGAAGACGCCGAGCAACTGGTTGGGCGCGCCCGCCGGGTTAGTCAGCGGGCCCAGGATGTTGAAGAGCGTGCGCACGCCCAGCTCCTTGCGCACCGGGGCCGCGTGTCGCATCGCGGCGTGGTGATTGGGGGCGAACATGTAGGCGATGCCGGTCTCCTGCAGGCAGGCCGCCACCTGCTCGGGCTTGAGCATGATGTTGGCGCCCAGCGCTTCCATCACGTCCGCGGAGCCGCTGGTGGAAGACACGCTGCGCCCGGCGTGCTTGGCCACGCGCGCACCCGCCGCGGCGGCCACGAAGACACTGGCCGTGCTGATGTTGAAGGTGTGCGAGCTGTCGCCGCCGGTGCCCACGATGTCCACCAGGTGGCTGCGGTCGGGCACCACCACCGGCGTTGCGAATTCGCGCATCACCTGCGCAGCGGCGGCGATCTCGCCCACCGTTTCCTTCTTGACACGCAGGCCGATGGACAGCGCGGCGATCATCACCGGCGACATCTCGCCGCTCATGATGCGGCGCATCAGCGCCAGCATCTCGTCGTGGAAGATCTCGCGGTGTTCGATGACGCGGGTCAGTGCCTCGCTGTCGGTGATCGGCATGGGCTTCTCCTAGAGGTGGGTGCGCAGGATGGCCAGCGCGCGGGGGATGTCGGCAGCGGTCACGTCCAGATGGGTCACCAGGCGCAGCCGATACAGACCCGTGCACCAAAGGCCGGCCGCACGCAGCCGCTCCACGGCTCCGACAGCCTTTTCGGGCGCCAGATCCACGAAGACGATGTTGGTCTGGGGCGGCTGCACGCTCACCCCCGGCAGGCCTTGCAGGCCATCGGCCAGTGCGCGGGCGTTGGCATGGTCTTCGGCCAGGCGCCCGACATGATGATCCAGCGCGTGCAGCGCCGCGGCGGCCAGCACGCCGGCCTGGCGCATGCCACCGCCAAGCATCTTGCGAACGCGATGGGCGCGGGCGATCAGCGCCGCACTGCCCACCAGCGCAGAGCCTGCCGGTGCGCCCAGCCCCTTGCTGAAGCAGACCGAGACACTGTCGAAGTGGCGCGCAATCGCCGCCGCTGGCGTACCCGAAGCCACCGCGGCATTGAAGAGCCGCGCGCCGTCCAGGTGCGTGGTCAGCCCCTTGGCCTGCGCCAGCGCGCACGCCGCTTCGATGTAGGGCAAGGGCAGCACCTGGCCGCCCCAGGTGTTCTCCAGCGCCAGCAGCCGCGTACGCGCAAAGTGTGCGTCGTCGGGCTTGATGGCGGCTTCGATCTCGGCCAGCGGAATCGAGCCATCGGCCGCCTGCACCAAGGGCTGCGGCTGGATGCTGCCGAGCACGGCCGCGCCCCCGCCCTCCCAGCGGTAGGTGTGCGCCATCTGGCCGACGATGTACTCGTCCCCGCGGCCGCAGTGCGCCATCAGCGCGCAGAGATTGCTCTGCGTGCCTGTGGGCACGTACAGCGCGGCCTCCTTGCCCAGCATCGCCGCGATGCGGGCCTGCAGCGCGTTGACCGTGGGGTCGTCGCCGAACACGTCATCGCCCACCTCGGCGGCGGCCATCGCCGCCCGCATCGCCGCGGTGGGACGCGTGACGGTGTCGCTGCGCAGATCGATGACGCCCTTCATCGCACCGTGCTCATCTCGATGAAGTTGCGCAGCAGGGCGTGCCCGTGTTCGCTGAGGATGCTCTCCGGGTGGAACTGCACGCCTTCCAGCGGCGTGGCCGTGCCAGCCAGATCGCGGTGGCGCACGCCCATGATCTCGCCATCTTCGGCGCTGGAGGTGACTTCCAGACACGCCGGCAAGGTGGCCCTGTCGATGGCAAGCGAGTGGTAGCGAACCACGGAGAACTCCGGCGGCAGGCCCTTGTAGACCCCCCGCCCGTCGTGGCTCAGCGTACTGGCCTTGCCGTGCATCTGCACCTGCGCCCGCACCACCTGCCCACCCAGGGCCGCGCCGATGGCCTGGTGACCCAGGCACACGCCCAGCAGCGGCAGCTTGCCGGCGTAGTGGCGGATGGCTTCGACACAGATGCCGGCTTCGGCTGGCGAACACGGGCCAGGCGAAAGCACAAGTTGGTCGGGCTTCAGCCCGGCGATGCCCTGCACCGTGATCTCATCGTTGCGAAAGACCCGGACCTCCTGCCCCAGTTCGCCAAAGTACTGCACCAGGTTGAAGGTGAAGCTGTCGTAGTTGTCGATCATCAGCAGCATATGCGCTCTAACCCTTTGATTTCATTGGATGTTCCGAGGAGCATCCTGATTCGGACCCCGCTTGGATACCCGCTTCTTGCGACGCTGGCGAGGCCGGCGCGGCGTGCTGGGTGGGGACGGAAGGCGCCCTGAATCGCAGGGAGAGGGCGCGTAGGGGTTGGTCAGGCTGATGGCTTGCGCCAACGCCAACCGGAGCGCGCTGCGGTGATCGGACGGATCGCAGACATGGAGCGCATTATGGCCGGGCCGCAAGGTGCCACTCGCTTGCTGAGCATCAACCGAGTCAGCCTCACACTGCAGATGACAGTACCGGCAAGTAGGCAAGCTGCCGAGGGTCAACCCCGCGGCAGCCCCTTCAGGCAGCCTTTTTCCGACGCTCTGGCAGGAGCGCCTTCTCGTTGGCGAGCGTTGCCTTCTCTTGCTCGGTTTCCAAGATCTCCTTGAGGGCGTTTGGAACGAACCTTGCGAGGACGTCACGCATCAACGGCTGGTACCCCACGCCGTGGAAGTGCGCGATCAACTTGTATTGCTCGATCAGCTGTCGGGGCAGACGAATCGAGATCGCTTGCAGGCCAAGCGCCTCATCCAGCGCTGCTTCGTGGGAAGCGTCCGCCACGGCGACGTACTTCTCGTCGCGCCCGAGAAGGCCTTCTTCCCAAGCCTCAATCGTGTTCGGGATCTTTGCTGCGGCCATTCTTCTCTCCGTATTCATTGATTCAATAAGCGACGCCACCGTACTTCGCGTAGATCGCGAGCTCTTCGGCGTTCGGCTCGAAGGCCGACTTCAGTTCGATTGTGGGGCCGACCTGTATATACACAACCTTCAAAATGCGCCCTTGATTGGTCTTAGACAAGAACCAGAGGGTCGGCGGGTTGGTCTTGTGCCTTGCTCGTCTGTCTTCCAGAAGACGCCCCAAGCGGTTCACGAAGCAGTGCTCGACCTCTCTGCGATCGACACCATGCTTGTCTTTGAGCTTTTTCGCCACCGCGTCGGTGATCTTGAGGTTCCGCATCTAACTCCCGACTTCGTCTGAACCGCCGATTCTAGTCGTCTTGTATATACACAGGCAACGAGCAGGCCAGTTGACCCCTCAGCCAGAGGTCGGGAGCGACCCCGGGCCACCCGAATCCTTTACGAATCAGGCACTTGGCGCCGCCCCCGACTGCAGCAACCCCGGTCAGCGCGGTACGGCCAACGGATGTCACGCCGCAGGGCCTGTCTGCTTTCCAGCCTGCTGCGGGTACATCGTCGCGAGCAGTTCCAGGAGCTGCACCTTCATCTGCAATCGTCGACTGCCATAGTGCGCCTCCCTGTGATGCGTCAGGCACAGGGCCACGACGTTCCAGACTCGATCCACCCCACGTTCAGCCAGCGACCGTCTGCGCGCTGCAGCACTGCAAGTCGCACAGCGGGATCGCGCCGGGTGCTCTGCGTTATCGAAGACGCACGTTCAGGGCTGTCCGCGCCAATCAGATCATGTTGGTCAGCAAAGCGAGGTGGGGCCGGTGGCTCTACTGCAGCGCGCGCGACTGGCCTGAGCGACCGCGGATTGTTGGGCGACTACAGCCAGCGCCCTTCTCCCGCCCGTTGCTCGAACCACCACCCCAGCGCGTTGTCGTATCGTCAGGCTTTCACACGAAACTGGATTTCTTCACATGCGTCGTCGTTCCTTGATCGTCGCCGGCCTCGGCACCACCGCGGCGCTGACCCGCCTGGGCTCGGCGCGGGCCGCCCCCTTCCCGGATGCCGGCCAGCCGCTGCGCTGGATCGTGCCCTTCCCGCCCGGCGGCACCTCGGATCTGCGCGCCCGCCAGGTGGCCGAGCGGCTGAAGGCCGACGCCGGCTGGACCGTGGTGGTCGAGAACAAGCCCGGCGCCAGCGGCATCATCGGCAGCGACCTCGTCGCCAAGGCCCCGGCCGACGGCTACACGCTGCTGCTGGGCACCATCGGCACGCTGGCCATCAACCCGGGCCTGCTGCCGCAGCAGCCTTACGACGTGCTGCGTGATCTGCAGCCGATCACGCAGTTTTCGCGCTCGGTGTCGCTGCTGTGCGCGCACCGCGATGCGGGCATCACGTCGCTGGCGGCGCTGGAGGCCAAGGTCAAGGCCGGGGCGAAGCTGTCCTTTGCGTCCACCGGCAACGCCACCATCGGCCACATGGTGGGCGAGGTCTACAAGCGCCGCGCCGGCATCGATCTGACGCACGTGCCCTACCAGGGCACGGCGCCGGCGGTGCGTGACTTCGTGGGCAACCAGGTGCCGCTGCTGTTCGAGACACCGTCGGCCGTGTGGCCGCACCTGCAAAGCGGCGTGGCCGTGCCGCTGGCGGCAACAGGCGCGCAACGCATGGCGCAGCTGCCCCAGGTGCCCACCTTCGCCGAAAGCGGCTACCGCGACATGGTGTTCGACACCTGGCAGGGCGTGCTCACGCGCCGCGGCGTGCCCGCCGAGGTGCTGGCCACGTTGCACCGCGAGATCGCCCGCGCGCTGCGCCACCCCGAGGTGGTGAAGAGCCACGAGGAGCAGGTTAACGCGGTGGTGGCCAACAGCCCCGCCGAGTTCGAGCGCTTCATCGCCGAAGAGACCGAACGCTGGAAGCGCGTGATCCGTGAGACGGGCGTGAAGGTGGGCTGACGGGACTGGAGACTGGCGCGGCGGCGCAGCCGGCGCGGCGCCAGTGGCGCCGCACCAGGGCCTTCAGGAGCTCACTTCGGCTTGGCCACCGGATAGCCCGCCTTCACCCAGTTGTCCCACAGCATGTCGACCGAGGACACATTGGTGAAGCCCAGGTCCTGCAGGGTCTTGGCTGCCAGCGCGCAGCGGCCACCGGTCTTGCAGTACAGCGTCAGCTGCTTGTTCATGTCGGTGGCATTGGGGAAGCCCACCTCCGCCCAGATGAGGAACTCGATCAGGCCGCGCGGCAGGTTGACGGCACCGGGGACGTGACCATCCGAGAACTCGTTCTCCTGCCGCACGTCGACGATCAGGCCGGCCTTGCCCTGGTCCACCAGCGCCTTGAACTCGTCCAACTTGAGCAGCTTGACCTGCTTCTTGGCAGCGCCGACATAGGCCTTGATGCTGTCCGGATAGGTGGGCGCCGGCGGCGCCTTCTGCGCCGCCACGGTGCCACCGATCAGCAGGCCGGCGGCCAGCAGGCAGGTGGTCGCCAGGGGTTTGAGCGCGTACATCATGGTGTGACTCCGTGTCGTTGGGGAGAACGGCGCCGGGCAACACCTGGAACACGCGCGAGAAGCGATGCGGTCACCGCCGATTGGCGGGGCCAGGGGCTCCGGCAATGGCCCACATTCTTCGGGCCCGCCGCCGCCCTGAATTGATGCGAATCAGGGAAACGGCTGCCAGCGGCGCACCGTATCAGAAGCCCTCTTCCACCAATTCCGCCGCACGGATCAGCGCCCGCGCCTTGTGCTCGGTTTCCTTCCATTCCATCTCGGGTACCGAGTCGGCCACCACCCCGGCGGCGGCCTGCACGTACAGCGTGTTGTCCTTCACGATGCCGGTGCGGATAGCGATGGCCACGTCCATGTCGCCGGCAAAGCTGAGGTAGCCGCAGGCGCCGCCGTAGATACCACGCTTGACGGGCTCGAGCTCGTCGATGATCTCCATCGCGCGGATCTTGGGCGCGCCGGTCAACGTGCCGGCGGGGAAGGTGGCCTTCAGCACGTCCAGGCTGCTCATGCCGTCCTTGAGCAGGCCCTCGACGTTGCTCACGATGTGCATGACGTGGCTGTAGCGCTCGATGACGAAGGCGTCGGTCACCTTCACCGTGCCCGTCTTGGCGATGCGGCCGATGTCGTTGCGCGCCAGGTCGATCAGCATCAGGTGCTCGGCGCGCTCCTTCGGGTCGGCGGAAAGCTCCTGCTCGAGCGCCTTGTCCAGTTCGGGTGTGGCGCCGCGCGGGCGCGTGCCGGCCAGCGGGCGGATCGTGATCTTGTCGCCTTCGGGCGTGTGCTCCTGGCGCACCAGGATCTCGGGGCTGGCGCCGACGATCTGGAAGTCACCCATGTCGTAGAAGTACATGTAGGGCGATGGGTTCAGCGAGCGCAGCGCACGGTACAGGCTGAGCGGGCTTTCGGTGTAGCGCTTCTGCAGGCGCTGGCCGATCTGCACCTGCATCATGTCGCCGGCGGCGATGTATTCCTTGCTGCGCACCACCGCGGCCAGGTAGGCGGCCTTGTCGAACTGGCGCTCGACCGCATAGCTGGGCCCGCGCTTGACCGCCGGCGCGGTGACGCTGAAGCGCAGCTTGTCACTCAGCTCGCTCAAGCGGCGCTTGCCCTTGAAGTAGGCCTCGGGCTGGGCCGGATCGGCGTAGACGATCAGGTACAGGCGGCCCGACAGGTTGTCGATGACGGCCAGCTCCTCGCACTGCAACAGCAGGATGTCCGGCGTGTCGATGCCGCCCGGCTTCCAGGTCCCGGCCAGGCGCGGCTCGATGTAGCGCACGGCGTCGTAGCCGAAGTAGCCGGCCAACCCGCCGCAAAAGCGCGGCAGCCCCGGGCGCAACGCCACCTTGAATCGCCGCTGGTACTGCGCGATGAAGTCCAGCGGGTTGCCCGGCACCCGCTCCACCACCGCGCCGTCGGTCACGACCTCGGTGACGAAACCGCTGGCGCGCAACAGCGTGCGCGCGGGCAGCCCGATGAAGGAATAGCGGCCGAAACGTTCGCCGCCGACCACGCTTTCCAGCAGAAAACTGTGGCGGGCGCCGCCAGCGAGCTTGAGGTACAGCGACAGCGGCGTTTCGAGGTCGGCGAAGGCCTCGGCGATGAGGGGGATGCGGTTGAAGCCCAACGCGGCAAGGCTCTTGAATTCAAGTTCGGTGATCACTTCGATGCCCTCGTGCATACCGCGCCTACGGGGCGGCGGTTGCGTGCAAAGGATGGGCGGGCACGGCGGCCCGGCGGCAGGGCCCGGCCAGATGCGGCTCAGGCCGGCACGTGCGAGCGGCGCCAGGGCCAGGCTCCCTGGTCGCGTGGACCAGCCTGACGGGCGGTGACGAAGTCGGGCTTCATGGGCGCCGCAGTTTAGCAGCGCACGTGCGAGCGCCGCGCTGACGGGTTCAGCGCAAGCCGGCCAGCAACGCCGGCAACTGCGCCAGGCTGTCCACCACGGCATCGGCACCGGCGCTGGCCACCGGCTCGCCGTGGTTGTAGCCATAGCTCACCAGCACCACGGGGCAGCCGGCCGCACGGGCGGCGGCTGCGTCGTTGCTGCTGTCGCCGACCATCAGCGTGCGCGCCGGCGGCGTGCCCAGGGCCTTGCAGGTTTCCAGCAGCGGCAACGGATCGGGCTTCTTGCGCGCGAAAGCGTCGCCCCCGAAGGCCTGTTCGAAATAGGTGTCCAGCCCCTTGAGTGCCAGCAGCGGCCGTGCGAAGGCATTGGGCTTGTTGGTCAGGCAGGCCAGCCGCAACCCTGCCGCGCGCAGTGCCTGCAAACCCGGGATCACGCCTTCGAAGACGGCCGAGTGCTGGCCGTTGATGGCCAGATAGTGGTGCTGGTAACGCGCCCAGGCCTGTTCGTAGAGCGAGGCCGGGGCGCCGGCTTCGCTCAGCGAGCGCAGGATCAGGTACTCGCTGCCCTTGCCGACGGTGCGTGCGATGAAGGCCCGGCTCACGGGCCGATGCCCCAGATCGGCCAGCGCACGGGCCAGGGCGACCTCGAAATCACCGACGGTGTCGACCATCGTGCCGTCCAGATCGATGATGGCGGCCTGAAACTGCACGTGGGGCAAGGACATGGGCGCGGCCGGCCCGTTGCCGGGCGGCGGGATGGTTTGGTCCAGGCCGATGCTAGCGGCTGCGCGGAACCACCGCCACGCCTGGGGCTGATCGCAGGGCTCGGTCGCTCGAAAAGGCCCTTCAACGCTTCTTCAACGCGGCCCGCAGTGCCCGCCCTTCGGCCCGCTTGGCCCGTGTAGCGGCGCGTTCGTAGGCCTCGACCGCTTCGGCCCGCATCTCGATGGCCCGTGCCAGGGCCGCGCGCAGACGTGCCTTGGTGTAGGTGTTTTCGGTGCCGATGTAGATGGAGCGCCGCAGGGGCTTCTGACCGAAGCGCGGGATCAGGACGCTCAGGCTGCAGTCGCGTACCAGACTCTGGGCACGTTGACGCACCACCGGGCCCGAGATGCCCACCGGCAGGCCGCTGCTCTTGTTCTGACTGGGCTCGCGCTGCAGCGTCGAGGGTGCCGGCAGCACAGCGATGCGCTTGAGCAGCTCACGGGTGGCCTTTTGCAGCGCCGCGGCCGGGCCCTCGGCACCGTCAGAGAAGAGCCGCGTGCCGCCATAACGCAGCTGCCAGCCGTGCGTGGCGCGGTGGTCGATGCGCTGGATGCACTGAGGCACCTCGTGAGTTTCGCCGTTGAAGATGACGATCTGGCGGGTCTTCATCGTCGAGGCCTTCCATGCTGGCAACCGGCGCGCGATCGGCGCGCCTGGCCGGGTCGGTACTCCCTGACTTTCGAATGGTGGGGTCGCCTCTGCTGGCACCCCATGCCCGACTTTAGAACGAACCGCAGGCCGTGGCAGCCGCCTGAACAGGCGGGCTGCCGCCCACCAGGCCCATCCGGCCGGGTGGCAATGAGCTCAGCGCCCCAGTTCGGAGCGCATGGCGTCGATGACGGCCTTGTAATCGGGCTTGCCGAAGATGGCGCTGCCGGCCACGAAGGTGTCCGCACCCGCGTCGGCCACGCGGCGGATGTTGTCCACCTTGATGCCGCCGTCCACCTCCAGCCGGATGTCGCGCCCGGTCTGCCCGATCAGCCGCCGCGCCCGCTCGATCTTGCGCAGCGCGCTGTCGATGAAGCTCTGCCCGCCGAAACCCGGGTTCACGCTCATCACCAGGATCAGGTCCACCTTGTCGATCACGTACTCCAGCACGTCCAGCGGCGTGGCCGGGTTGAACACCAGGCCGGCCTGGGCGCCGGCGCCCCGGATGAGCTGCAATGTGCGGTCCACGTGCGCGCTGGCCTCGGGGTGGAAGCTCACCACGTCCGCCCCGGCCTGCGCAAAGGCCAGCGCCAGCGCGTCCACCGGCTGCACCATCAGGTGCACGTCCAGCGGCGCGGCGCTGCCGTCGGGCTTGCGGCAGTGGGGTTTGATGGCCTGCGCCACCATCGGGCCTATGGTCAGGTTGGGCACGTAATGGTTGTCCATCACGTCGAAGTGGATCCAGTCCGCACCCGCGGCCAGCACATGGCGCACCTCCTCGCCCAGGCGGGCAAAGTCGGCCGAGAGGATGCTGGGGGCGATGCGGTGATGCATGGCGTCGATTTTAGAAGCCGCGCCTAGAATGAAACGTATGGCCAGACCCGAGTTCCAGTGTGAAGTCCGCGTGCAGTTCCTGCCCGACAAATCGCCATTGCCCGATGGGCCGTTTGCCTTTGCCTACACGGTGAACATCCGCAATACCGGCGACATCACGGCCCAGTTGGTGGCCCGGCACTGGGTGGTCGTCGACGCCGACGGTCAACGCGAGGACGTGCGCGGCCTGGCCGTCGTGGGCCACCAGCCGCTGCTCAGACCCGGCGAGCAGTTCGAGTACTCGAGCTGGACCCGCATCCCCACGCCGCACGGCACCATGCGCGGCACCTACTTCTGCATGACCGAAGACGCCCACCCCTTCGAAGCCGCGGTTCCCGAGTTCACGCTGGTGTACCCGGGGGCCCTGCACTGAAGCGGCTGCGCGCGCGGATGGCCAGCACCTGGGATCTGACCGCGCTGGTCAACGCCGCCGATCCGAAGGCGGCACTGGCGGAACGCCACCTGTGGCTGGCGCGCCTGATGGAGTGGCTGCGCCACGCGCCCTCGGGGGCGGCGGGTCTGCCCGCCCTTGAAGAGGGCAGGACGCCCTTGCCGGTCCTGCGGCTGCGTCACCTGCTCAACCAGATCGACCGCCAGCCGGGCCTGCGCGAAAAGGTCCAGGGTCTGGCCATGGCCTTCTGGCGCGACGTGGACGCGCCCTCGCTCTTCGCGGACTTCGGCTTCGGCCTGCGCCTGTCGCTGGCCAGCGAAGCGCTCAGGCGTCTGCGGCAGCGTCTGCTGCCGGGCACACCCGAGACGAAGGATCTCGCCGCCTTGTTCGCGCTGCTGTTCCACGCGGACGATCTCTCCTGGATCGAAGCGCTGGACGACGCCACGCTGCGGCGTGCGGCCGAGCTGCTGGCGCCCGGCGGCGCCGTGACCCGCGCGGCGCTCACCGATGCCATCAACATCCTCGTGAGTTCGGTGCACGCCACCGGCTACTCGCCGCTGCTGCGCCAGCGCATGGACCCGGCGCTGCTGCAGGACGAGCCCTTCCGCCAG
>DAORNK010000107.1:0-11777 GCA_035440985.1 Rubrivivax sp.
AGGGCCTGGCGCGATGCCACCGACGCGGTCGGCGCGCAGCCGCGCGAAGCCGGCCGCACCACCGAGGCGCTGACCCGCGCCATGCTCAGCAAGATGCTGGTGAACCAGGACATCGGCATCCGCCTCATCGCAGGTGGCGGAGACCGAGCCGCGGCGCACGCGCTGAACACCTCCATCGTGGCCATGCTGATCGGCCGCAGCATGGGCCTGGCGGAACAGGAACTGGTCGACCTGGGCAGCGGTGCCCTGATGCACGACGTGGGCAAGCTCGACGTGCCCGACCGCTTCCGCCATCAGGAAGAGGGCTTCAGCAGCAACGAGCTGAGCGCCTACCGCGACCACGTGGCCAAGGGCGTCACGCTGGGCCAGCGCATGGGCCTGGCGGCGGGTTCGCTGATGGTGCTGGCGCAGCACCACGAGCACGCCGACGGCAGCGGCTTCCCGCTGCGCCTGGCGGGCGAACGCATCAGCATGGCCGCGCGCATCGTGGCCATCGTCAACCGCTACGACAACCTCTGCAACCCGCAGTCGCGCGTCATCCCGCTCACACCGCACGAGGCGGTCTCGGTGCTGTTCGCGCAGGGCCGCAACCGCTTCGACGCGGCCGTGCTCAATGCCTTCATCCGCATGATGGGCGTGTACCCGGCGGGCTCGCTGGTGCAGCTCACCGACGACCGCTTCGCGATGGTCGTCGGTGTCAACGCCAACCGGCCGCTGAAGCCGCGTGTCCTGGTGCACGACCCGCACCTGCCGCGCAGCGAGGCCCTGATGCTGGACCTGGAGCAGCAACCCGACCTGGGCATCCGCCGCAGCCTGGTGGCCGCCAAGCTGCCCTCGCCGGTGCTGGACTACCTGGATCCGCGCCCCCGCGTTTCGTACTACTTCGAGCCGCTGGAGCAACGGCCGCACGACGCGGTGCCCGCATGACCGAGCCCGGCACTGCCGCCTGGGCGGCGCTGCTCGAAGGGCTGCCGCACGCGGCCTGGGTGGTGGCGTTGCCGACGCAAAGGGTGGTCACGGCCAACGCCGCGGCGGCGGAGCTCTTCGACCGGCCCATCGCCGAGTTGATCGGCGAGGCAGCCCTGGCGCTGGCCGTATCACCGGAGGACCTGGCCTACTGGGAGGCGGCCTCGTCGGGCGACGCAGGCGCGCTGCAGTCCGACGTCTTGCTGGCCCTGCCGCAGGGCCGTTGCCTGCAGGCCCGGCGCAGCATCCGGCCACTGCCCACCGTACCCACCGCGGCGGGCGTCGCGCCCACGCATGCCCTCGTGATGCTGGTGGACCAGACTGCTGAGCGGCGCATGGAGGACGAGCGCGAAGGCCTGCTGGCCGAGCTGCAGGCCACGCTGGAGGCCACCGCCGACGGCATCCTGGTGACCGACGCCGCGGGTGGCATCCTGGCGTTCAACCGCCGCTTCGGCGAGCTCTGGGGCATGCCGCCGGATCTGCTGCAGCAGCGCGACGACGCAGCCGTGAAGGCCTGGATGGCGCGCATGGTGACCGAACCCGAGGCCTATGCGCAACGCCTGCACGCGCTGGATCAGGCGGTGCTGATCAGCGCCAACGATCGCCTCGTGCTGCACAGCGGCCAGATGCTGGAACGCGTGACCCGGCCTCTCCTGCGGGCCGGCCGCGCGCAGGGGCGGGTCTGGTCCTTCCGCGACCTCAGCGAGCGCGTGGCGGCACAGGAACGCATAGACACGCTGACGCTCCACGACAGCCTGACCGGGTTGGCCAATCGGCGCCACCTGTCCGAACGCGTGAGCGCGGCGGCCGAATCGGTGCGCCAGGGCGGGCCCGGCTTTGCGCTGCTGGTGGTGGATCTGGACCGTTTCCGCCACATCAACGACAGCCTGGGCCAGGACGTCGGCGACCGCGTGCTGATGGACGTGGCCCAGCGCATCCAGGGCTGCCTGCGTCAGGACGATCTGCTGGCGCGCCTGAGTGGCGACCAGTTCGCCTTGCTCGTCCGCCCGGCCGATGCAGCCGCGGCCGAAGCCACGGCGCGGCGCGTGCTCAACGTGGTGGCCCAGCCCAGCAACCTGGACGGCGCACAGTTCACGCTGACCTGCAGCATAGGCGTGGCGCTGTCGCCTTCACACGGCTGGATCGTCGACGACCTGGTGCGCCATGCCGAGGCCGCGATGCGCAAGGTCAAGGAAGGCGGCCGCGCGAACTTCCGTCTGCACCAGGCCCGCGCCGAGGTGGACCGTCGTTCGCACATGCGGCTGGATCACGCGATGCGCCAAGCCCTGGTCAGCGGCCGCTTCCGGTTGCACTACCAGCCGCAGGTCAACCTGGTCGACGGGCGCATCGTGGGCGCCGAGGCGCTGCTGCGCTGGCGCGATCCCGAACTGGGCGAAGTGCCGCCGTCGCGCTTCATCCCGGTGGCCGAGGACAGCGGCTTCATCGTGGCCATCGGCGACTGGGTGCTCAGTCAGGCCGTGCGTCAGGCGGCGCTGTGGATGCAGCGTGGGCACGATGTGCCGGTGGCCATCAACGTCTCAGCGCTGCAATTCCAGCAGACTCATTTCGTGGACCGTGTGGCCAGCGTGCTGGCCGTCAGCGGCTTGCCGGCGCACCTGCTGGAGCTGGAATTGACCGAGTCCATCCTGCTGCACGACGCCGCCGAGGCCTTGCACAGGCTGCAGGCATTGGCGCGCCTGGGAGTGCGCCTGTCGATCGACGACTTCGGCACCGGCTACTCGAGCCTGGCCTATCTCAAGCGCTTTCCCATCGGCAAGCTCAAGATCGACCGCAGCTTCGTCAGCGGGCTGCCCAGCGACGAGAGCGATGCGGGCATCGTGCGGGCCATCCTGCAGATGGCGCGCGCGCTGGGCAAGAAGGTCATCGCCGAAGGCGTGGAGACCGAGGCGCAGCGGCAGTTCCTGCAACTGGCCGGTTGCGACGAGTTCCAGGGCTACCTGTTCGCGCCGGCGCTGGACAACATGAGCTTCGAGCAGCGCCTGCCGCCTGCCGGCGAACCGCCGCCGCGAAGGCAGGCAACGCCGCGCATCCGCCTCGTCCGCGGCTGAGGCGCGTGCCCAAGGGGCACAATGCACCCCACCATGATCTACAAGTTCAAGAGTGCGGCCACCGGCGACGTGATCATGCTGGGCCCGCACGGCGATCAGCTGCTGCGCCTGCTGGGGCGTGAACCCGCACTCAAGGGCATCATCGAGCCCGGCCAGATGGCGGCGGCGGTCCAGGCCTTGCAGGCGGCGATCGTCAACGCCGAAGCGGCGCCAGCCGAACCGGACGAGGACCGCAAGGACCCGGTGGTCCTGCGCCAGCGCCTGTGGCCGATGATCGAGATGCTGCGACGCGCGCAGCAGGCCGACGAGCCCGTGGTCTGGGGTGTCTGATCAAGAGGAGCAAGTGGCGATGAAGTTCTGGAGCGACAGTTGGACCAACGGTGACCGCATCCCCGAGCGTTTTGCCGCCGGCAAACCCGATGGCCAGGGGGGGGCGACCTTCAGCGACAACATCAGCCCGCATCTGGCGTGGAGCGAGGTGCCTGCCGCCGCGCAGTCGCTGGTGCTGATCTGCCACGATTTCGACGTTCCCAGCCGCGGTGACGACGTCAACCAGCCCGGGCGTGAAGTGCCGGCCGACCTGCCCCGTGTGGACTTCTTCCACTGGGTGCTGGTGGACCTGCCGGCCGGCCCGGGCGTACTGGCCGAAGGCGAGTTCAGCCGGGGTTTCACGGCGCGCGGCAAACCCGGACCGGCGGCACGTGGCAACGCGCGCCACGGCTTGAACGACTACACCAACTGGTTTGCCGGGGATGCTGCGATGGCCGGCAACTACTTCGGCTACGACGGCCCCTTTCCGCCCTTCAACGATTCGCTGATCCACCACTACGTGTTCACGCTGTACGCCTTGGCGTTGCCCCGCCTGCCGCTCGACGGTGTATTCACCGGGGCCCAGGTGCGCGCGGCGATGGCCGGCCATGTGCTGGCCGAAGCCACGTTGAGCGGCACCTACACGCTGAACCGGCGCTGGCTGGACCTGGGCTTCTAGTGGAAGAACCCACCCGGCTGTTCGTGCTGCGCCACGGGCAGACGGCCTGGAATGCCCAGATGCGCATCCAGGGCCACCTGGACATGCCGCTCAACGCCGTCGGGCGCTGGCAGGCCACGCGCCTGGCCCAGGCCCTGCAGGGCGAGGATCTGGCCGCGGTCTACAGCTCGGACCTGCTGCGGGCACGCGAAACCGCCGCACCGCTGGCCCAGGCGCTGCGGTTGCCGGTGGTCACGCAGGTCGAGTTGCGCGAGCGGGCCTTTGGTCACTTCGAAGGCCAGACTTTCCAGCACATCGAAGCCACCTGGCCGGAGGATGCGGAGCGCTGGCGCCAGCGTGATCCGGACTTCGGCCCCGGCGGCGGCGAACGCCTGCAGGCCTTCTACGAGCGCTGCGTGCGAACCGCCTCGCACCTGGCGCAGCAGCACCCCGGGCAAGCCATCGCGCTGGTGGCTCATGGGGGCGTGCTGGACTGCCTGTACCGCGCTGCGCTGGGTCTGGCGCTGCAGGTGCCACGCTCCTGGCCGGTTGCCAACGCCGCCATCAATCGGCTGCTGTGGACTCCGCAGGGCCTGTCGATGGTGAGCTGGCACGACGCCGCCCATCTGGAAGGCGTGGCCGGCGACGAGCCGCCGCCGGCCGATACGCCCTGAGGCCGCGCCGAGTGTGCGGCGCGTTCAACGCCAGCAGGCCGCGACCGTGGAAGTGCCGGTGATGGCCTTGGTGCCGGCCTGATCGAGCGACAGGGCCGAACAGGCCGTGTCTTCGGCCTGCTTGCCAGCCGGTGTGGCCACCACGGTGAAGGTGCGTTGCGTGGGCTGATTCACCGCAAAGGCAAAGGCGTAGCTGCCGGTGAGGTCGGTGCGGCACTGTACCGCGGGCAGGGCCGTGGCCACCCCGTTGTTCTGGTCGTAGCGCAGGTTAGCGGCGTAGACCCGTTCCATGAAGGCCGACAGGTCCGTCACGCAGGCCGCCGCCGCGGCACGCCGGGTGCGCATGATGTGGCCCTGGTAGCTGGGGTAGGCCACCGAAGCCAGGATCGCGATGATGGCCAGCGCCACCATCAGCTCGATCAGGGACAACCCGGCCAGGCGATGGCGTCGCCCGGCAGCGGTTGCGGGCAGGTGGATCTTCATTGCGTGACCACTTCGCGCCAGGTGATGCGGCCGGTGCGGATCCTGTTGCTGACGCTCTTGCTGCTGGTCTTGCCGCTGGTGCCACTGCTGATGATGCGGTTGCCGATCAGGATGCCGTCGCTGGGGAGGTTGATGCCGGGGTCGATGGACCCCAGCGCCCGCTTCTGCACGCCCAGGCGGTCCGAGTCGTTGAACTTGAGGTCGTTGTTGGCGTCGAAGAACAGGTTGCCCAAGGCGGCGCCCGTGAACGGATCCACCGCATTGAGATAGCCCGAGCCACCCGGTTTGCATTGATTCGGGTCGGGGATCATGCTGCTGGCCAGCAGCACTTGATCAAAGAGCTTGTGCTCGCCGATCATGCGCTCGCCCAGCGCACCGTTGGTGGGGGACACCAGGTCGATGTACCAGCCCTTCTTGCCGACCATGTCGTTGGCCGCAGCCAGCGAGAAGGCGCGAGCCGCGTTGCCGTTGAGTACGTCCTCGATCTCGATCGTGCGCTGCTTCAGGTCCGTGCGGCCATTGAGGATGGCGGCGCCTTCGTCGATCAGACCGTACCAGCTCATGGTCTGCTTGTTGGTCACGTCGTCGCTTGTGATGTAGCGTCCGGTGCCAAAGAAGACATAGCGCTTGCCGAAGTTGGGGTCACCCTTGCGGGCGTTGATGCCCAGGCCGACCATGCCGGTGATGGGCTGTCTGACGCCATTGCCGTCCACGGCCACGAAGAAGGGATCGGCGAAAGCCGAACCCCAGCTTGCCGGCGCGGCAGCGGTGAGATCGAACTTCCACACGTTGCCCAGCAGGTCACCGACATACAGGAAGTCCAGCGTGCCATTGCCGTCGGAGTCCCAGCCGCGCGGCGATGCCAGCCCGTTGGTGGCTGCGGCACCGCCAGCCCCGGTGTCGATCTTGCGGATCAGCGCACCGGTTTCCACGTCGATGATCAGCAGCATGCCACGCTCGGTGGCACTGTTGTAGCCGTTGCCGACGATGACCGCGGCCTTGCCGTTGTTCATCTTGGCGATGATGGGCTTGCCCAGCACGAGACCGAGGTCGGCGTCGGTGTACTCCCACAGCACCTTGCTGGCGTCGAAACTGGCAGGCGCGGTGACGTCCAGCGCGTAGAGGGCCTTGCCGCCGCGGCCTAGCGCGCCGACCAGGATGCTCTTGCCCGGGGTCTCGAAGCTGGTGGATACGGCGATCTCGCCATCCACGTAGTAGTCGTGGGTGTAGCTCGACTGTGTCAGTTTGTACAGTTTGGGGAAGAGCGCATTAGGCACGTAGCTGAACAGCTCGTTGCCGTTTGCCGCATCCATGGCGTGCAGCAGGCCGTCGTTGGCCCCGACATAGACCGTGTTGGTGGCCTTGACGTAATAGGGCGCTGAACTGATCACGTCACCGTGCACCGACGTGCGCTTGCGCAACGGCGCGTCTTCCTTGGTGCGGTCGCCGCGGATCCAGTCGATTCGCGCCTGGGCGCAGTCGTTGCCGGTCAGCGCGGCGCTGCAGTTCACGGCCGACAGTGCACCGAGCTGCGCGGCGTCCAGGTCGGCGATGAGCTTGAATTCCTTGCCGCCGACGCCCGGCTTGAGCGTGAAGACCTTGCGCGCAGCTGCGGCGGGTATCTTGCCCGCACCCGCCGAGCTCCAGATCTCGGGCGTGTTGCCCTGGTCGTCGGGCTTCATCGCCGCGACCTCGCCGCTCCACGTCGTGCTGTCGAAACGGCCCTGGAAGATCATGCTGCCCGTGTTGATGGCCGTCGAGTTCTGAGAGACCGAGCCGAAGGCCGAAGTCTTCTTGAAGATGTCGTCGAAGATGGTGTCGAAGGCCTTCTGCAGGCTCACCGTGTCATCGGCCTTGTGGTGGTTCTTCGTTCCGCCGGCGACCGCCACCTGGTCCAGCGTGGTGGAATCCACGCCATAGGGCAGGGCGAAGCCGATGACATAGGTCTCGATGCCCGCTGCCTTCAGCGAACCGGCGGCGCCCGCGGCAGCGGCAAGTGCCGCAGCGGGATTGGCCAACGTGACACCATCCTTGCTGGTGGAGGGCAGACCATCCGTCAGCAGCACGACAAAATTCTTCTTGCACGACTCGGGCAGCGGGTAGCAGGCGGCCACATAGCCCTCGTCCGCGTTGTTCCAGGTGCCGCTGTAGTAGTCCAGCGCGGTCAGCAGGGTGCCTTCAATCGGCGTGAGGCCCGCGTTGCGGATGCCGTCGTTCGTGCAGCCGGCCGGCGTGCCGGGAATGTTGCAGGCCAGCTTGGTCTTGATCGAAGCGGCCTGGGCCGCACCCAGATCCTTCAGCGGCACGTGCAGGAAGCCGCGGCCGGGCGATTCGTTGCGGAACCAGGTCGTGCTGACCCAGCTCCAGGTCATGTAGCGGCCGAAGTCGGTGATGCCCTGCGCGTAATCGCTGTCGGTGGGGAAGAAGCTCGAGGTGAACCAGTAGTTGGTGTAGCCCGACAGTGCCTCGGAAGCAGCGTCGCCCCAGGTCGGCAGGGCATCCGATGTGCCAGTCTTGGTCTGGAAGCAGCGGTAGTTGTCCCAACTGCCCGGAATCACCCCACCGCCAAAGTCCGCGGAAGCGTCGGCGGTGTTCGAGTAGCAAAAGGCGTTGTTGTAGTTCGCCGCTGAGTAGAACGGCAACGCCACGTTGTAGTAGACGAAGTTGCCTGCCGAAGTCGGGTTGGGCATGCGGTACTTCTTGTGGTTGGCGCTGGCGCGCGCGCCATTCCATCCCGGGTCGTAGTTGTTCGAGTCGTAGCTCGCGTCGTAGGGCGAGTTGTGCAACTGCATGCTGTCCGGCGCATTCTGGCGGTAGGCCATCAGCCCCATGTTCACGCGGTTGCGGTACAGGTCGGTGAGGTTGCGCACCACGCTGCGGGCCATTTCGGATTTGCTGTTCGGTGAGGCGCTGCCCACGGCCGCGCCCGAGGCGTCCTCGTCCATGCTGTTGGAGTTGTCCAGCACCACCAGCACGTTGGCCTTGCCCATCACCAGGTACAGAGGGTTGTTGCCGATGATCAGTTCAGCCCGCGACGGCATCGACACCAACGCGCCGGCGGCAAAGGCCGTGGCCAGCGCGGCCTGCAGGAGGCGCAGGGCAGGTGTGGCCAGGCGGTGTATCGGAGCGGGGCGAAGGGACTTGTTCATGCGGATCTCCCAGAAACGTGGCGCCCGCTCAGGGCGCGGCAAACTGGCTTTGGAGCACAACGGTGGCGCGGCCATCTGCGGTGGAACGGGCCGTGATGCGATAGCGCTGGGTGATGCAGTTGGGCAGAGGCGGGATCTGCGAATCGCAGCCCATCCAGTTGGGCGCCGTGCCCATGTCCTCGACGATGGCTTCGGGAGCCGGCGCAGCGGCGGGCGCCGAAGCCGCGGCCACACGCCAACCGGCAAAGGCGTCGTCCTTCCAGCGTGGCGTGGCGTTGAGCGCCGGTGTGGCGCAGTAGCCGTCGTTGCAGTTGGCGGCCGGGATATTGGCGGCGGTGGCTGCGGCGGCGCGTGCCTCGGCTTCGCGCAGCGCGGCTTCCGCGGCCTGGAAGGACAGGCTGCGGTCGTGCGAGGCGCCGCTCATGCGGGCCTGCATCACCACACCGCGCATGCTGCCCAGGGCGATCAGCGTCACCACCACCAGCAGCACCAGGCTGACCATGATGGAAATGCCGCGTTGGCGCGCGGCAGCGGGTGCCCGGTGCGGGCGGCGGCGGCGCGCGGCGCCTTGGGAGGGGTGGCCCTGCGTGCTCATGGCTGCTGGTTCCGGAGGTTGACGGTGTAGGCCACGGTGCGGACCAGGCGCTGGCCGGTGGCGGCGTTGATGCCGGTGTCCGGGCTTTCGAAGGTGAGGTCGAAGCGCACCGCGGTCACGCGCTCCCAGTCGGCGGCGGCCACCGCGTCGGCCGTCACGTAGTCGGCGGCACCGGTCACCAGGTAGCTCAATTGCATGTTGCGCACGCCTTCGGCCACCTCTTCGATGCCATTGCGCGTCACACGGTACAGCGAACGTCCACCGGTCTCCGGCCGTCCGTTGTTGCCGATGTACCAGCCCACCACCACGAAGCGCCCGACCAGCGCGCCGGCCGGAAACTGATAGGTTACGCCCAAGGGCGTGCAGGTGGTGGGCAGGCCCAGGCCGGCGCTGCAGTTGCCGGAGACGGCAGCCGAGGCGGCGTGTGTGAAGGTGCCTGCCGCCAGGTCGACGGCGCTCGTACTCATGATGGCCGCCTGGCGGTAGTTGCAGACCATCACCAATTCGCCTGCCGGGATGCCGTGCGCCGCGACATTGGTCGTGAACACCGTCGCGGCCGTGTCGTGGGCCGTGATGGCCAGGTTGTCGTAGGCGGCGGCGTAGCGGACGATCAACGCGTCGGTGCCGTTGACGCGTTCGGTCACCGCCGCACCGATGGCCGCGCCGGGGAACACGGCAGCGCCTTCGAAGCCCAGCACGGGTTCGGCCCAGGTGGCCCACCAGGTCGGCGCGCCACCCTGGGCGTTGTTCAGCACGTCGCTGACCAGGCCCTTGGCGTCGCAAGGCGTGGCGCCACCTTCGCGCACCTCGCGCGTCATCATGTCGTAGCTGGTGCGCACCGAGTCCTGCACACGGGACAGGTTCTCGGTGTTGCCGTTGGCCTGGCGGGTGGACAGCAGCAGCACCAGGGCGCCACCGACCACGATCATGCCCAGCACCAGCGAGACCATCAGTTCCACGAGGCCGAAACCCCGTTGGCAGCCCATGGGCCGCGTCGGCATGCGCGTATTCATAGTTGGGCCGTCAGGCTGATGTTCTGCGCAGCCAAGCCGCCCGCGGCGCGGGAGTCGTCCCACTGCACCTGCACCGTGCAGACGCTGCCGTTGCAGTCCACGGCGCCGCAGGCACCGGCGTGGATCTGGGTCTGCAGGCTGGCGATCCAGCGCGCGAGATCGCGGGTGGCCAGATCGGCGGCGGCCGGGGCGGCGCAGATGAGCCCGCCGGTGTCATAGGAGCCGGCGAGCACGCCGGGCAGGTTGGCGCGCATCGCGTCGAAAATGCCCTGGGTGAGGATGGCGGTTTGCGTGCGTTCGTAGCTGCCCTGGTTGTTGCGCAGTGCCGTGGCCTGCAGCGCCACCGCGCCGAGCAGGCCCAGCGACACGACGAGCACCGACACCAGCACCTCGATCAGGCTCACGCCACGCTGTCGCCGCCGGTCAGGCTTCGGAATGTGCTTCAGTCTCATGCGAGGCATCCCTGGTTTCAGGCATCGTTGGGCACGCCGCAGGCACCGCCGCCGTTGCGACGACGCACGGCGGTGCGGCTGCCGAAGGCCAGGCTGAGGTCACGTACGTTCTCGGCCGGCAGGGCGGTGGCCATGCACACGGCCAGCATGCCGGTCAGCAGTGTCACGTTGTCGGCCCCGCGGGCGGTGCCATCGGCGCGAAAACTGATGCGTTCGTTGACGGCAGCGATGTTGGCGCTGGAGGTGACGACCAGATTCTGGTCAAAGGTGCCGGACTTGATCACCGGCTCGCCCGCGTCACGCACGCCATCGGCATCGGTATCGACAAAGACGATCCACCTCCGCCAGTTGGAATTGGTACCGTCGCACGCACTGCCGTCGACCGAGCGGCAGAGCACGGCACGGCGGTTCTGGCGTACCGCTTCGGCGCGCGCCAGGTTGATGGCCGATGCCAGTTCGTTGACCGCGCTGCCCAGCCGGTTGCCGTTGATGGCTTGCTGAAAACTGGGAGCCGCCACGGCCAGCAGGATCGCCGCGATGGCAATGGTCATCATCAGCTCGATGAGCGTCAGACCGCGGGACTGCAGGGAATTCATCGAAGGCGACCTCTGTCACTAGCATAGGGCAGCCACGGGCCGAATTCGGCAGGCGAACCCAGCCACCATGGGCGCTTACCGTGAGGATTTCGGCGTCGCGGCCCTGGACTGAAGCCATGGCCCGGCAACAGATTGTGAGAACAGGCACATCCTCGTAGCGGCCGGGGGCCGTCGTCAAGATCGCAGGGCCCTGGCAGGCCCGTCGGTCACCCAGGCAGGGGGGGTCCGGCAACGCCCCGATCCGGCGGTCGGCGTGGCAGATCGGTCAGCTCTCGAACAGGCCCGGCCCGCTGCTGGGCGGCGCCAGGCCGACGTGCCGCCAGGCGGCCGCCGTCGCCACACGTCCACGCGGCGTGCGCTGCAGGTAGCCCTGCTGGATGAGATAGGGTTCGATCACGTCTTCGATCGTGCCGGCTTCCTCGCCGATGGCCGCGGCCACGTTGTCCAGCCCCACCGGGCCGCCGTTGAAGCGGTGGATCACGGCCTCCAGCAGCTTGCGGTCCATCACGTCGAAGCCCTGCGGGTCCACGTCCAGCATCTTCAACGCGCGGTCAGCCAGCGCCAGATCGATGTGGCCATCACCCTTGACCTGGGCGTAGTCGCGCACACGGCGCAGCAGCCGGTTGGCGATGCGCGGCGTGCCGCGGCTGCGGCGGGCCAGTTCCAGCGCACCGGCGGCGTCGACGGGCACATTCAGCAGCCCGGCCGAACGGCTGACGATGCGTGTGAGCTCGTCGGGCGAGTAGAACTCCAGCCGAGCCACGATGCCGAAGCGGTCGCGCAGCGGGTTGGTGAGCATGCCGGCGCGCGTCG
>DAORNK010000108.1:0-3823 GCA_035440985.1 Rubrivivax sp.
TTGGCCCTATGCAGGGGCCTACGCGGGCACGATTCATATCTTCACAAGCTCTCAGTTCGCCGGTGCGCCGGCCTCGAACCAGCGCCGGATCAGCGCTCGCTCGGCATCGGTGATCTGCGTGGCATTGTTCAGCGGCATGGTTTTCAGCACCACCACCTGCTGGTAGACGTTCTGGGCATGCTGGTGGATCAGTTCCGGGGTGTGCAGCGCCACGTTCTTCTGTTGCACAGCGGCGTTGTGGCATAGCGTGCAGCGCTGAACGACGACCGTCTTGACCTGGGCCAGCGTGGGCGCTGGCAATGCGGCGGTGGCAGGCTGGGGCGCGGGCGCCAACCAGACCGCCAGGCCGAGCAACAGTGCCGTGCCGGCGACGGCATACTCCCAAGGCACCCGATAGCCCATGGCCAGCGCCTTGTGGCGCACGACGAAGCTGTGGCGGATCAGCGCGCCGGCCAGCATCAGCAGCACCAGCACCAGCCAGTTGGCGCGGCTCTGGTAGAGCCAGCCGTAATGGTTGCTGAGCATGGCGATCAGCACCGGCAGCGTGAAGTAGGTGTTGTGCACGCTGCGCTGCTTGGCGCGCTGGCCGTGGATGGGGTCCACAGGCTGGCCGGCCTTCATCTGGGCGATGACCTTGCGCTGACCCGGAATGATCCAGAAGAAGACGTTGGCGCTCATGGCCGTGGCCAGCATGGCACCGACGAGCAGGAAGGCGGCGCGGCCGGCGAACAGCTGGCAGGCCAGCCACGAGGCGGCCACGACGTAGACCAGCACCAGCGCGCCCACGAGGGCATCGCCGCCGACCTGGCCTTGTCTTTCGCCGACCCAGCGGCAAAGCCGGTCGTAGACCAGCCAGAACAGCACCAGGAAGGCCAGTGCGGCGTGCACCGCGGCCAGCGGTGACCAGTCGTAGACGTTCTTGTCCACCAGGAAGCTGCTGGCGTTGAACAGGTACAGCACCGTGAACAGCGCAAAGCCGGTGAGCCAGGTGGAGTAGCTCTCCCAATAGAACCAGTGCAGATGGTCGGGCAGCGTCTTGGGCGCCACCAGGTACTTCTGTGGGTTGTAGAAACCGCCGCCGTGCACGGCCCACAGTTCGCCGTCCACGCCCTTGTCCTTGAGGGCCGGATCCCGGGGCTTGAGCAGGCTGTTGTCGAGAAGGACGAAGTAGAACGAGGAGCCGATCCAGGCGATGGCCACGATCACGTGCGCCCAGCGCAGCAGCAGGTTGGCCCAATCCAGCAGGTACGTTTGCATCGCCTCACACCCCGAGCGCCCAGCTCAACCGCGCCTGCGGCCGCGGCACGGCGGCACAGACCGTGCCCGGAGGCGCCCCACCACAGCGGGCGCTGTGGGGTCCGAACAGCGTGAAGTGTATACACGTTTGTTCACGATCAGTCCCGGAAATACCCGTGCCGATGCGCGTTGGGGACCCTGTGTTGGCCCCCGCCATGGCAACGATCCTTGATATGGGGTGCAAATCCCCCCAAGGCTTCCTCTCCGGCGCGTTCTGACACACAGGGCGCGCATGCCATTGTGGTGCCGGTGCCGACGCCATCGGTGCAGAAGCAATTGGTGTGCCGCCTGTGGGCCGTGGGTCAGGTTGCGGCGACGTGATGATGCGGGATGCAGGCGCCCGGGCCTTCGTCAGTCGCTCGCGGTCACACAGGTGGCCGCTCGGCGGACTCAGGACCCGCGGTAGGTGCTGTAAGACCAAGGGCTGACGAGCAGAGGCACGTGGTAGCGGCCAGCGGGGTCGGCGATGCCGAAATCCAGGGGTACCTGGTCGATGAAGGGCGGATCGGGCAGTGCCGCGCCGCGTGCACGAAAGTAAGCCGCAACCTCAAACACCAGGCGGTAGCGGCCGACGGCCATCGACTGCGCATCCAGCAGTGGGGCATCGCTGCGCCCGTCGGCATTGAGGCTGAAGCGGCGCACCAGGTGGGCCTCGCCGCCTTCGATGCGCAGCAGACTGACCTGCATGCCGGCGGCCGGGCATCCGTGGGCGGTGTCGAGTACGTGCGTGCTGAGGTGGCCCATGACAGTGCCCTGAAGTGGAGGAGATCGCGGCCCGCTTGCCTTTCGGAAGCCGGCCGGTGCAAACTGTATACACTTCTGTCCACGCGTCAACCGCTGCGTATGGCGCAGCCCCCAACCCGTCCACCATGGCCCCGCGAACCGCTCCCCTGCGCGCCCCGCTGCCGGCCGGCAACCGTCCCCGGGGGCGGCGCGTGCAGGCGGTGGCGAATCCCAGCTCCGGCGCCACGCAGCGCATCGCCGACGCCATCACCAACGCCATCGTCGAGCGCAGGCTGATGCCTGGCACCAAGCTCGCGGAACAGCCCATCGCCGACATCTTCAAGGTGAGCCGGACCCTCGTGCGCCAGGCGCTGAATCAGCTCAGCCGCGACCGCCTGGTGACGCTGGAGCCGGCGCGCGGGGCGTTCGTGGCCCAACCCAGCGTGCAAGAGGCACGCCAGGTCTTCGAAGTGCGCAAGATGATCGAGGCCAGCCTGGTGCGCCAGCTGTGTGCCGTCGTCACGCCGGCGCAGGTGGCCCAGTTGCGTGCCCATCTCCAGGCCGAGGCCCAGGCGGTGGCGCGCACCGACGTGCCCGGCCGCACACGGCTGCTGGCGGATTTCCACGTCGTGTTGGCCCGGCAGCTGGGCAATACCGTGCTGGAACAACTGCTGGCGGACCTGCTCGGACGCTGTTCGCTGATCGCGCTGATGTACCAGAGCGCCCACTCCGCCCAACACTCGCAGGACGAGCACGTGGCCATCGTCGATGCCATCGAACGCCGCGACGCGCGCGCGGCCGCCAGGCTGATGGACAGCCACCTCGGCAACGTCGAGAAGAACCTCCAGCTCCAACCCAGGGCCGGGCGGCTCGCGGACCTGCTGTTGCCCCCGGCCTGAACGCCCCCACCCCTCACCCGAGATGCTCATGAGCGCCTTGCCCTACCCCCGAGACCTGCGCGGCTACGGCCGGCTGCCCCCGCATGCCCAATGGCCAGGACAGGCCCGCGTGGCGGTGCAGTTCGTGCTGAACTATGAAGAAGGCGGCGAGAACAACCCCTTGCACGGAGACCCCACCAGCGAGACCTTCCTGTCTGAACTGGTCACCGCCCAGGCCTACGAAAACCGCCACATGACGATGGAGAGCATGTACGAGTACGGCTCGCGCGTGGGCGTGTGGCGCATCCTGAAGGAGTTCGACCAGCGCAGGCTGCCGTTGACGGTGTTCGGCGTGGTCTCGGCACTGGAACGCTACCCCGAGCTGGTGGCGCACTTCATGGCGCGCGGGGACGAGATTGCCAACCACGGGCTGCGCTGGATCCACCACCAGCACATGCCCGAAGCCACCGAGCGCAGGCACATCCGCGTGGCCAGCGAGCAGCTGCGCACGCTGATGGGTGGTGTGGCGCCCGCCGGTTGGTACACCGGCCGCGACAGCCCCAACACGCGGCGTCTGGTGGTCGAGCAGGGCGGCTACGAGTACGACAGCGACTACTACGGTGACGACCTGCCGTTCTGGCTGCAGGTGCAAAAGGGCGACGGAAGCCTGGCGCCGCATCTGGTGGTGCCGTACTCGCTGGATACCAACGACATGCGCTACGTGCAGGCGCAGGGCTTCAATACCGGCGAGCACTTCTTCACCTACCTGCGCGACAGTTTCGATGCCCTGTACGCCGAAGGTGACGAGACGCCCAGGATGATGAGCATCGGCATGCACTGCCGGCTGCTGGGAAAGCCGGGGCGCATCGGCTCGCTGCAGCGTTTCCTCGACCACATCGGCCGGCATGAGCGCGTGTGGGTCTGCC
>DAORNK010000108.1:3839-11751 GCA_035440985.1 Rubrivivax sp.
CCCGCCACTGGAAGGCCGTGCACCCGTTCGACGCCTCCACTGCCTTCACCTGGCCCGTCGTGGCCGCCACTTCCTGATGGGGCAACGCATGTTGACGCTGCAAGACATCAACGCGGCCGACCAGGCCGGCTTCGTGACCCTGCTGGACGGCACCTACGAGCACTCGCCGTGGGTCGCGCAGGCGGCCTGGGCCCGGCGACCGGCGCTGGGCTTTGCCACGCTGGCCGCGCTGCGGCATGCGTTGGCATCGGCCGTGCGGGAAGCACCACGCACCCAGCAGCTGGCGCTGTTGCGCGCCCACCCGGAGCTGGCCGGCAAGGCCATGGTCAGCAAGAGCCTGACCGCCGAGAGCACGAACGAGCAAGGGCGGGCGGGGCTCACCGATTGCACGCCCGAGGAGTTCGCGCACATCCAGCAGCTCAACGCCCGCTACAACGCCCGCTTCGGCTGGCCCTTCATCCTGGCCGTGCGCGGGCCACGCGGGGCGGGCATGAGCCGCGCCCAGATCATCGGCACCTTCGAGCGCCGCCTGCAGGGGCACGCGGATTTCGAGATGGCCGAGTGCCTGCGCAACATCCATCGCATCGCCGAGATCCGGCTGAACGACAAGTTCGGTGTCACACCTGCCCTGGGTGAACGGGTCTGGGATTGGGCCGAGGCGCTGGCCGTGCACAGCGACCCCGGCTTCAAGGAGGCCGGACAACTCACCGTGACCTACCTCACCGAAGCGCACCAGGCCTGCGCTCGGCAACTGCAGCGCTGGATGCTGGACACCGGCTTCGACGAGGCGCACGTGGACGCCGTGGGGAACGTGGTGGGCGTGTACCACGGCAGCGATCCCGGCGCACGCAGGCTGCTCACCGGCAGCCACTACGACACCGTGCGCAACGGGGGCAAGTACGACGGCCGCTTGGGCATCTTCGTGCCGATGGCCGCGGTGGGCGAACTGCACCGGGCCGGCCGGCGCCTGCCTTTTGGCGTGGAACTCGTGGCCTTTGCCGAAGAGGAAGGGCAACGCTACAAGGCGACGTTCCTGGGCAGCGGCGCGCTCACCGGAGACTTCGATCCGGCCTGGCTGGAGCAGCAGGACGCCGACGGCGTGCGCTTGCTGGATGCGATGCGCGCGGCCGGCTTGCCCGCCACGCTGCAGGCCATCCAGGCGCTCAAGCGCGATCCGGCGCGCTACCTGGGCTTTGTCGAGGTCCACATCGAGCAGGGGCCCGTGCTCGACGAGCTGGACCTGCCGCTGGGCATCGTCACCAGCATCAACGGCAGCCGCCGCTACCTGGGCGAGGTGACCGGCCAGGCCAGCCACGCCGGCACCACGCCCATGGACCGTCGCCGCGACGCCGCCTGTGCCGTGGCGGAGCTGATGCTGTTCGTCGAAAAGCGCGCCGGCGCCGTGCCGGACGTGGTGGGCACGGTGGGCCAGCTGCAGGTGCCATCCGGCTCGATCAACGTCGTGCCGGGGCGCTGCCAGTTCAGCCTGGATCTGCGCGCCACCACCAACGAGGCCCGCGACGCATTGGCGCGCGACGTGCGCGACGAACTGGCGCGCGTCTGCGCCGAACGGGGCTTGCTCTTCACGCTGGAAGAAACCCTGGCTGCCGACGCGGCCCCCAGCCATCCGGCCTGGCAACGGCGCTGGGAAGCGGCCGTGCAGGCCCTGGGCCTGCCCGTGCACCGCCTGCCCAGCGGCGCCGGGCACGACGCGATGAAGCTGCATGAGTGCCTGCCGCAGGCCATGCTCTTCGTGCGCGGCGGCAATGCCGGCATCAGCCACAACCCCCTGGAATCCATCACCACCGACGACGCCGAGCTGTGCGTCGCCGCCTTCCTACACCTGCTGCAAGGCCTGGCCGACGCATGAATCCCCATCAACAGATCGATGCCTGGGTGGACGCCCACTTCGACGAACAAGTCCGCTTCCTTCAGGCGCTGGTGCAGGTGCCCACCGACACGCCACCCGGCAACAACGCGCCCCATGCCGAGCGCACCGCAGAGCTGCTCGCCGCGATGGGGCTCGTGGCGGAAAAGCATCCCGTGCCCCGGACCGAAGTCGTGGCCCATGGCCTGCAGTCGATCACCAATCTGATCGTGCGCCGGGCCTACGGCGCAGGCGGCCCGGTGATTGCACTCAACGCCCACGGTGACGTGGTGCCGCCTGGCGAAGGCTGGACCCACGGCCCCTATTCCGGCGAGGTGGTGGACGGCAAGCTCTACGGCCGCGCGGCGGCCGTCAGCAAGAGCGATTTCGCCAGCTTCAGCTTCGCGCTGCGCGCCCTGGAGTCGCTGGGCGATGCACTGCGGGGTGGCGTGGAATTGCACTTCACCTACGACGAGGAGTTCGGCGGCGAACTGGGGCCGGGCTGGCTGCTCGAGCACAGGCTGACCAGGCCCGACCTGCTGATCGCCGCCGGCTTCAGCTACCAGGTGGTGACGGCCCACAACGGTTGTCTGCAGATGGAAGTCACGCTGCATGGGCTGGCTTCGCACGCGGCCTATCCGCACACGGGTGTGGATGCCCTGCAGGCAGCCAACCACCTGCTGACCGCCTTGTATGCGCACAACCGCGTGCTGGAGAACCGGCGCTCGGCGGTGGCGGGTATCACGCATCCGTACCTCAACGTGGGTCGTATCGAAGGCGGCAGCAACACGAATGTGGTGCCCGGCAAGGTCGTGCTCAGGCTGGATCGCCGCATGATCCCCGAGGAGGATGCGGCAGCGGTCGAGGCCGAAGTGCGCGACCTGATCGAGCAGACCGTGGCCCGGAGCCCGGGCGTGCGGCTGGAGATCAGGCGGCTGCTGCTGGCCCACGCACTGCAGCCGCAGACGGGCAACGCGCCACTCGTGGCGGCGATCCAGAAGCACGGACAGGCGGTGTTCGGCGTGCCCATTCCCACTTCGGGCACCCCGCTGTACACCGACGTGCGTCTGTACGGGGCGCGCGGCGTGCCGGCCGTGATCTACGGCGCCGGGCCGCGCACGGTGCTGGAAAGCAATGCCAAGCGGGCCGACGAACACCTGGTGCTGTCCGACCTGCGTGGCGCCACCAAGGTCATCGCGCGCACCCTGTTCGATCTGCTGTCGCACTGAGGTGCACCGCCGGGTGCAATGGGCGCCGCTTTGGTGCAGACGACCCGAAATCGGTGTGCACGGAACTTGCACACCATCGGGCGTGAACCCCTGCACCCTGGAGCATCCGATGACGACTTTTTTTGCCTCGATCAAGCGCCGCGTCTGGCTGGCGGCCATCAGCCTGCTGGCAACGCCGGCGCTGGCACTGGCCCAGACACCGATCAAGTTCCAGCTGGACTGGCGCTTCGAGGGCCCTGCTGCCTTGTTCCTGGCTTCGGCCGCCAAAGGCCACTACAAGGCCGCGGGCCTTGACGTGAGCATCGATGCCGGCAACGGCAGTGGCGGCACCGTGACGCGGGTGGCCAGCGGCAGCTACGACATGGGTTTTGCCGACCTGGCCGCCCTGATGGAGTTCCACGCCAACAACCCCGATGCACCCAACAAACCGGTTGCGGTGATGATGGTCTACAACAACACGCCGGCTGCGGTGCTGGCGCTCAAGAAGAGCGGCATCACCAAGCCGTCCGACCTGAACGGCAAGAAGCTGGGCGCGCCGGGGTTCGACGCCGGGCGTCGCGCCTTCCCGGTCTTCGCCAAGGCCAACGGCGTGACAGGCGTGCAATGGACGAGCATGGATCCGCCGCTGCGCGAGACCATGCTGGTGCGCGGCGATATCGATGCCATCACCGGGTTTTCGTTCACCAGCCTGCTCAATCTGGAAGCGCGCGGCGTCAAGGTCGAGGACATCGTCGTGCTGCCCTATGCCACCCATGGCGTCAAACTCTATGGCAACGTGATCATCGCCAGCCCCAGGCTGCTGAAGGACAACCCAGGCGCGGTGAAGGCCTTTCTGGTGGCATTCGCCCGCGGCGCCAAGGAGGTGATGGCCAACCCCGACGCCGCCATCGACTTTGTGAAAGCGCGCGACGGCATCATCAACGTGGACCTGGAGAAGCGCCGCCTGCGGATGGCCATCGACTCGGTGGTGGCCAGCGCCGATGCACGTGCCGAGGGCTTTGGCCAGGTGGTCCCGGGGCGGCTGGCCCTGATGGCTTCCCAGGTCTCGGATGCATTTGGCACCAAGACCCGGGTCGACCCGGCTGCGGTGTGGACCGATGCGGTGCTGCCGTCGAAGGCGGATCTCAATATCCTGCCGCCGGCCCGCAAATAGCTGCCGGATCGGCGCTCTGCCAGGCTCAGCGCAGGTCCCAGGACAACTGGATCATCAGACCCGCATCACCCAGCAGATGAACCGTCGCCGCATGCTGCTTGTTGAACTGCCACCCCAGCGAGACCAGGGCGCCCGGCGAGAAGCCGTTGTAGTTGAGCGGCACCTTGGTCTTGTACTTGCCTCGATAGCCGTACAGGATGCCGGCAGAAGCCTGGGCGAACAGTTCCGGCTGGTCCAGCAACCCCGGAAAGCGCTTGCCCACGTAGGTGTAGCTGCTGGGCTGGCCGAATGAATTGCGGAAGTACGACACACCGGCCAGCCAGTCGTCGCTGCGCTGCCGCTCCACCCCAAACGCCCAGACGTAGCGATGTTCGGCGCTGTACCGGAAGTGGTGCGAAAAGGGCGAAAGTGCGACGCGCCAGTAGCCGGGTCCTATCCAGTCGGTGCGGGGCTCGGGCGGGCTTTCGGTTTGTGCCCTGGCGGGCAGCGCGGCCAGCAAGAGGCCGCCGCACAGGGCCCACAGGCCACGGGGTACGATGAACTGCATGGGGCAAATTGTCGCCGGGTTTCGAAGCGCCGCGCTGGTCGGCCTGGTGGCAGTGCTGCTGACGGGCTGTGCGTGGTGGGATGTCAAGCAAAGGCAGCTGGCCCTGCGCCCCACGCCGGGTGTGCCGCCACCCGGCGTGCAATGGCAGCCCGGGGACACGCGCTACAGCCTGCAAGTGCCCGTTGGAGACGGCTCGGCACGCACCGAGTCGCTGGCGCTGTGGTGGCTGCCGCACGCCAACCCGCAGGCGCCGACACTGCTGTACCTGCACGGCACCTTTCGCCACCTCGGCCAGAACCTGCCCAAGATCGATGCCCTGCGTGATGCCGGCTTTGCCGTGCTGGCGGTGGACTACCGCGGCTGGGGCGAGAGCGAGGCCATCGTGCCGACCGAAGCCAGCATTCACGCCGATGCGAGGACGGCCTGGGAGGAGCTGCGGCACCGCCAGCCCCAGCCCGGCCGGCGGGTGATCTTCGGCCACTCGATGGGCGGTGCGGTGGCGGTGGCGCTGGCCAGCGAGCTGCAGCAGGGGCGCGACTACGGCGCGCTGATCCTCGAATCCACCTTCACCCGCATGCCCGACGTGGCGGCCGCCGCCGGCTTCTGGGGGCGGCTGGCGGCATCGGTGTCGAGCCTGGAGTTCGACTCGTTGTCCCGTGTGGCCCGCATCGACGCACCGCTGCTGATGCTGCACGGCACCGCCGATCACACCGTCCCGGTCGATCTGGGCCGGCGCCTGCGCGACGCCGCGCGGCCGGGTGTGCGCTGGGTGGAGATCCCCGGCGGCACGCACAGCCGCCTGCACAGCGAAGCGCCCGGCGTGTACCGCCAGGCACTGCGCGAGTTGATGGCACTGCTGGAGCCGGTTGCACCGATCCCTTCACCTGCGGCTCCCATGCCGGCAGCCAGACCATGAGTGCCTTCGTCGACTTCCGGAACGTCTGGCTGGCCTACAGCGACGAACTGCTGGCCCAGCAGCACTTCGCGGTCGAGGACATCAGCCTGCAGGTCAAGCAGGGCGAGTTCATTGCCATCGTGGGGCCTTCGGGTTGTGGCAAGAGCACCTTCATGAAGCTCACGACGGGCCTGAAGATGCCGAGCCGGGGCACCATCCGCATCGACGGCCAGCCCGTCACGGGACCCCTGAAGATCAGTGGCATGGCTTTCCAGGCGCCGAGCCTGTTGCCCTGGCGCACGACGCTGCACAACGTGCTGCTGCCGCTGGAGATCGTGGAGCCCTACCGCAGCCAGTTCAAGCAGCGTCGCCCCGAGTACGAGGCCAAGGCAAGGCAACTGCTGCACAGCGTGGGCCTTGCCGGCTACGAGGACAAGTTTCCCTGGCAGCTCTCCGGTGGCATGCAGCAGCGGGCCAGCATCTGCCGCGCCCTGGTGCACGAGCCCAAGATGCTGCTGCTGGATGAGCCCTTCGGCGCGCTGGATGCCTTCACGCGCGAGGAGTTGTGGTGCACCCTGCGCGACCTGCACGCGGCGCAGCGCTTCAACGTCATTCTCGTCACGCACGATCTGCGCGAGAGCGTCTTCCTGGCCGACACGGTGTACGTGATGAGCAGGAGACCCGGCCGGTTCGTCGTGCAGCGCCCCATCGACCTGCCCCGCCCCCGCGATCTGGAGCTGACCTACACGCCGGCCTTCACCGACATCGTGCACGAACTGCGTGGTCATATCGGGGCCATCAGGCAACCCGTGGACGCCGCGGCGGGGAGCGCACCATGAATATCACGCGCCGCGTCGAACAGTGGTCACCGGTGGTGGTGATCGTGGCCGTACTGCTGCTGTGGCAGTTGATCGTGATGCTGTTCGGCATTCCGGAGTTCATCTTTCCCAGCCCGCTGCAGATCGCACAGCAGTTCGTCGAGTTCCAGATCCCGTTGCTGGAGGCCGCCTGGAAGACCTTCTGGGTCACCATGCTGGGCTTTGCGGTGAGCATCGTGGTGGGCGTGCTGCTGGGCTTCCTGATCGGCAGCAGCCGCCTGGCCTACACCGCCCTGTACCCGCTGATGGTGGGCTTCAATGCCGTGCCCAAGGCGGCCGTCGTGCCCATCCTGGTGGTTTGGTTCGGCATCGGCCTGGGGCCCGGCATCGTGACGGCCTTTCTCATCAGTTTCTTCCCGATCACGGTCAACATCGCCACCGGCCTGGCCACGCTGGAACCCGAGTTGGAAGACGTGCTGCGCGTGCTGGGCGCCAGACGCTGGGATGTACTGGTCAAGGTCGGCCTGCCGCGGTCCATGCCTTACTTCTACGGCAGCCTGAAGATCGCGATCACGCTGGCCTTCGTGGGCACCGTGCTGGCCGAGATGACGGCCGGCGACTCGGGCATCGGCTACCTCATGCAGACCGCCGGCAGCCAGCAGCGCATGTCGCTGGCCTTTGCCGGGCTGGTCACCATCGGCGGGATGGCGATGGCCATGTACGAGCTCTTCTCTTGGATCGAGCGGCGGACCACGGGGTGGGCGCACCGCGGGTCCCAGAGCTTGTGAAGATGTGAATCACGCGGGCGGCGGTCCTTGAGCTGGTTGGCGCAGCTGAGCTTGCATTACCGGCGTGACGGCGAGCGCACCGTGGCGCACGACCGCCACCAAGGCCCGCTGCGTGTGCTGCAACGCCTCTATCCGGAAGGCCTCGCCATCTGTCACCACGTGCTGCTGCACCCGCCGGGTGGCGTGGCCGGTGGCGATGTCCTGGAAGTGCAGGCGCGGCTTGAAGCCGGTACCCATGCACTGGTGACCACACCGGGCGCCACCCGCTTCTATCGCAGCGAAGGCGAACCCGCCGAGCAGCGCTGCAGCCTGCATCTGGCCCGTGGCGCGCGGCTGGAGTGGCTGCCCATGGAGGCCATCGCCCATCCAGGTTGCCAGGCCCTGAATCAGCTGTGCGTCACGTTGGAGCCGGGTGCCGAAATGATCGGCTGGGACGTGCTGGCGCTGGGCCTGCCGGCTTCGGGCCAGCCGTTCGACGCGGGCGTGTTCACGCAGCACCTCGAATGGCCCGGCGTGTGGCTGGAGCGCGCACGCATCGCCGCCGCTGACACGCTGCTGCGCCAGTCGCCCCTGGGCTGGGCCGGGCACGACGTGCTGGCGACGGCCTGGCTGGCG
>DAORNK010000109.1:0-5958 GCA_035440985.1 Rubrivivax sp.
GGGCCCCGCCTTGCCGGCCGACGATCTCTGCCTGCGCGCGGCCCGCGCCTTGCAGCAGGCCAGCGGGAGCGCGCTCGGAGCCGACATCAGCATCCTCAAGCAGGTGCCGTGGGGCGCCGGCCTGGGGGGCGGCAGTTCGGACGCCGCCACCACCCTGCTGGCGCTGAACCGCCTGTGGGGGCTGAACTGGCCGCGCGCGCGCCTGGCGCGCATCGGCCTGGCGCTGGGGGCCGATGTGCCCTTCTTCGTGGGAGGACAACACGCACTGGTGCAGGGCATCGGCGAGCGGCTTACGCCGATGTCGTTGCAGCCCATGGACTTTGCCGTCGTGAAACCCCCGGCGGCGATCCCCACGCGCGACATCTTCGAGCACCCGCTGCTCAAACGCGACACGCAAACTGTTATAGTTGCAGGCTTTCCTGAAGGCGCGGGCCAAGTTGGTTGGCCGCTGTCCTGGGGGGCAGAGGGTTCGGTGCAGGCGATGAGCTTTGGCCGCAACGATCTGCAACCCGCGGCGGTGGACCGTTGTCCCGAGGTGGCGCAAGCCGCCCGCTGGCTTGAGGCCCGCTACGGCAACAGCCGGATGACGGGCTCGGGCAGCGCGGTCTTCGCGAGAGTGGGTATTTTGGGTATGGCCGGTATAACCGGCGCGGGCACGCCACCCTTGGCGACATTCCCGGCGGATGAACTGCCGCCGGATTGGGTGGGGCGCCTGTGCCACAGCCTGGTCGAGCATCCCTTGCGGGGCTGGGCCGACTGAAGTTCTTTTTCAAGGGTGGCGGCCGCAAGCCGCAACCCGTGTAGGGGAGTCGCCAAGTTGGTCAAGGCATCGGATTTTGATTCCGACATGCGAGGGTTCGAGTCCTTCCTCCCCTGCCAAATCGTCTTGTGACGCTGCGCGCAACGGCGCAGCGCGGCTCCAGCGGAGATCCCACCGTGCTGTTCAACACCGTGCTGTTCACCGGCAACGCCAACCCGGTGCTGGCGCAGCAGATCGCCTCGCACCTGGGTGTCGAACTGGGGCAGGCCAGCGTGGGCCGCTTCTCCGACGGTGAGGTCACCGTCGAGATCCGCCAGAACGTGCGTGCCCGCGATGTCTTCGTGGTGCAGCCCACCTGCGCGCCCACCAACGAAAACCTGATGGAACTGCTCATCATGGTGGATGCGCTCAAGCGGGCCAGCGCCCGCCGCATCACCGCGGTGATCCCCTACTTCGGCTATGCGCGGCAGGACCGCCGGCCGCGCAGCACGCGCGTGCCGATCAGCGCCAAGGTGGTGGCCAACCTGCTGGAGACCGTGGGTGTCGAGCGCGTGCTCACGATGGACCTGCACGCCGACCAGATCCAGGGCTTCTTCGACATCCCGGTGGACAACATCTACGCCAGCCCCGTGCTGCTGTCCGACCTGAAGAGCAAGGACCACCCCAACCTGGTCGTCATCTCGCCCGACGTGGGCGGCGTGGTGCGCGCCCGGGCGCTGGCCAAGCAGCTGGGCTGCGACCTGGCCATCATCGACAAGCGCCGCCCCTCGGCCAATGTCTCCGAAGTGATGCACGTCATCGGCGAGTCCGAAGGCCGCAACTGCGTGATCATGGACGACATGATCGACACCGCCGGCACGCTGGTGAAGGCCGCCGAGGTGCTCAAGTCCCGCGGCGCGCGCAGCGTCTATGCCTACTGCACGCACCCGGTCTTTTCGGGCCCGGCGGTGGAGCGCATCAAGGCATCCCACATCGACGAGGTCGTGATCACCAACACCATTGCGCTGTCCGACGAAGCCAAGGCCTGCGGCAAGATCCGCCAGCTGTCGGTGGCCTTCCTGTTTGCCGAGACCATCCGCCGCATCAGCGATGGGGAGTCGGTGACTTCACTGTTCGCGGAGCAGAACAACAATTTCTAGGGGTCACGGCGGGTGCCCGACAGCACCCCTCGGAACCCCTCTTGTCGGGCTCAGGCCCGTTTTTCCGGGCGCCTGGTCGCGGGCGCCTCACCTCTTGGAGTCAACATGAAATTCACCGCTTACGAGCGCAAGCTGCAGGGGACCGGAGCGAGCCGCCGCCTGCGCAACGCCGCCAAGGTTCCCGGCATCGTCTACGGGGCGGGCACGCCCACGATGATCGAGGTCGATCACAACGCGCTGTTCTTCGCGCTGAAGAAGGAGGCCTTCCACTCGTCCATCCTCGAGATGGAACTGGCCGGCACGGTGCAAAAGGTCCTGCTGCGCGACTACCAGATGCACGCCTACAAGCCGATGGTGATGCACGTGGACTTCCAGCGCGTGGACGAGACCACCCGGCTGCGCAAGAAGGTGCCGCTGCACTTCGAAGGCGAGGAGAACTCCGCTGCCGTCAAGACCGACAAGTGCCTGATCAACCACGTGCGCAACGACCTGGAGATCGAGTGCCTGGCCTCGCAGCTGCCCGAGTTCGTCACCATCGACCTGAGCGGCCTGGTCAAGAACCAGAGCCTGCACGCCAGCGACCTGAAGCTGCCCGAGGGCATCAAGGCGGTCAAGCATGGCACCCTGAACCCGGTCATCGTGGCGGTGATCACGCCCAAGGCCGAAGAGGAAGTCGTGGCTGCACCGGTCGTGGCGGTTCCCGAGAAGGGCAAGGCTGAAAAGCCCAAGAAGAGCGAAAAGCAGAACAAGCGGTGATGCGCCCGGGGCTGCCGCAGCGCAGATCCCCGGCCGCCCACCGAAGAGCCAGCGCGGTCACCCGGGCTGGCTCTTTTTGCTTGGGCTGGCCACCCGGGCGCGGCGCCGTCGTGGGCTGCACTCCACCCGATCGAGGGATCGGTGCCCCCCGCAGGTGCCATGCCCTCGTTGGTGCGAAACGGCGAGCCCAGGCGCTGCCGATAATCCGATCCCATGATTCAACTGTTTGTCGGCCTGGGCAACCCCGGCCCCGAGTACGAAGCCACGCGACACAACGCCGGGTTCTGGTGGCTCGAGGCGCTGGCCCGCCAGCTGGGCGCCCGCCTGGCCGATGACCGCACACACCGGGGGCGGCTGGCCCGCGTGGCCGGGCCGCACGGGCCGGTCTGGCTGCTGCAGCCGATGACCTTCATGAACCGCTCGGGCAGCTCGGTGGCCCCGCTGGCACGCTTCTACAAGATCGACCCGGCCCGCATCCTCGTCGTGCACGACGAGCTGGACCTCCAGCCCGGCCAGGCCAAGCTCAAGTTCGGCGGCAGTGCGGCCGGCCACAACGGCCTGAAGGACATCCACGCCATGCTGGGCACGCAGGATTTCTGGCGCTTGCGGCTGGGCATCGGCCACCCGGGCGAGAAGGCCGAGGTCGTGAATTACGTGCTCAAGAAGCCGTCGGCCGATGACCGCACGGCCATCGACAAGGCCAGCGAGCAGTCGCTGAAGGCTGCCGGCCTGCTGATGCAAGGAGAGATGGACAAGGCGCTGGCCGCCATCCACGCCCAGCCTCAGCGCCCGAAACCGCCGCGTCCGACACCCGTCGGTCCTCCGACGCCTGCTCCAGGAGAAACACCATGACGCTGAACACCCGCCTCGCCATCGCCCTCCTGGCCTGCTGCACATCGGCGCTGGCGCAAGGCCAGACGGTCTGGCGCTGCGGACCGGATGGCCGGGTGTTTTCGGATACCCCTTGTGCCGAGGGCCGGCTTGTTGCCACAGTGGACCCCAGGCCAGCCGCCGATGTGCACGCCGCGCACGAGATGGCCCGGCGTGAACAGCACCTGGCCGACAGGCTGCGCGAGGAACGCGTGCAGCGCGAGGCGGTCCAGCCCGGTGCGGGACTCGCGGGCATCGGCCCCGTCAAGGAGCGGATCAAGCCACTGGCGCGGAAGACGCCGGAAAAGCGCCATCGGATGCAGAGGCACTCTGCAGACGAAGAAACTTGGCCCGCAGTTGTTCCGGCGTCTCGACAAAGGCGGGGTTGACCGGGATGCAGCTCACCGGGCAGAGCTGCACGCACTGCGGCTCGCCGAAATGGCCCACGCACTCGGTGCAACGCTGGGGGTCGATCTCGTAGATCTCGGCGCCCATGCTGATCGCCTGATTGGGGCACTCGGGCTCGCAGACATCACAGTTGATGCATTCGTCGGTGATCCACAGGGCCATGTCGTCGCTTCACAAGTTCAACTCTCGACCTGGGTGACGCGCTCCTTCAGGCGCCGCAGTACCGAGGGTGCCACGAACTTGGAGACATCACCGCCGAGGCTGGCAATCTCACGCACGAAGGTGCCGCTGACGAACTGGTACTGGTCCGAAGGCGTCATGAAGACGGTCTCCACTTCCGGCATCAGCTGGCGGTTCATGCCGGCCATCTGGAACTCGTACTCGAAGTCGCTGACGGCACGCAGGCCGCGGACCACCACCTTGCCGCCGGCCTCGACGACGAAGTCGCGCAGCAGGCCGCGAAAGGCGGTCACCTCGACGTTCTTGTAGGGCCTGGCGATCTCCTGCGCGATCTCGAGCCGCTCGGCGATCGTGAACATCGTGCGCTTGTGGTGCCCGACGGCGATCGCCAGGATCAGGCGATCGAACAGGCGCGAGGCGCGCCGCATCAGGTCTTCGTGGCCCAGCGTCATCGGGTCGAAGGTACCTGGATAGACGGCGGTGAGCGGGGCTTTGAGGGTCACGGCGCAAATCTCCGGCGGGCGTGGCTGCGGCGCAGTGTAGCCGCGCCGCTGCGGATGAGTTCAGGCGATCCGGTCAGGCACGGCGCCAGAGTTGGGCGTGCACGGCACCGGCCTTCAGGCTGCGCCAGGGCTGCAGCCCTTCGGGTGGATCACCCGGCAGACCGGGTGACTCGACGTACAGGAAGCCGCCTGGTGCCACCAGCGGTGCGGCCACGGCGATGGCCGGCGCCAGCTCAGCCGCCCCGAAAGGCGGGTCGAGCAGCACGAGTTCGAAGCTGGCTGCCTCGGCGTTGGCCATCCAGCGCAAGGCGTCGGTGCGCTGCACGCGCAATTCGGGGGTACCCAGGCGCTGTGCACTGGCCACCAGGCTGGCCACCAGGCCACCGTCCTGCTCCAGCAGCAGCACGCTGGCGGCGCCTCGCGAAGCCGCCTCGAAACCCAGCGCACCGCTGCCGGCAAAGGCATCCAGCACCCGCCAGCCGCTGAGATCCTGGCCCAGCCAGTTGAAGAGGGTCTCGCGCACACGATCAGGCGTGGGGCGCAGGCCTGCAAGGTCCGGCACCGGCAGCTTGCTGCGCTTGAGGCGGCCGCCGATCAGTCGCACCTCGCCGGGTGGCCGCTTGCTGCGATGCGGCCTCTGCATCCGCAGGGGCTTGCCACCAGGGCCACGAGCCTCGTCGGGTCTCACCGGCGCACCTCGATGCCGTCGCTTGCCATCAGCGCCTTGGCCTGGGCGACGGTGAATTCACCGTAGTGGAAGATGCTGGCAGCCAGCACGGCGTCGGCGCCGCCGATGCGGATGCCTTCGGACAAGTGCGCCAGCGTGCCCACGCCGCCCGACGCGATCACCGGCACCGGCACCGCATCACTGACGGCCCGTGTGAGTTCCAGGTCGAAGCCGACCTTGGTGCCGTCGCGGTCCATGCTGGTTAGCAGGATCTCGCCGGCACCCTGCTCGGCCATCTGGCGCGCCCAGGCAACCGCATCCAGCCCTGTGTTGCGGCGGCCCCCATGGGTGTAGACATCCCAGCCGGGCACGCCACCGGCACGGCGCTTGGCGTCGATGGCGACCACGATGCACTGCGCGCCGTACTTGTCGGACGCTTCGCGAATGACCTGTGGGTTGGCCACCGCGGCGGAATTGAAGCTGACCTTGTCGGCACCGGCATTGAGCAGTCGCCGCACGTCCGCCACCGTGCGCACGCCGCCGCCCACGGTGAGCGGGATGAAGACCTGCGACGCCACGGCTTCGATGATGGGCAGGATCAGATCGCGCCCGTCGCTGGTGGCGGTGATGTCGAGGAAGGTGACTTCGTCGGCGCCCTGCTCGTTGTAACGCGCC
>DAORNK010000109.1:5968-11724 GCA_035440985.1 Rubrivivax sp.
GGATCGCCGGCATCGATCAGGTCGACGAAGTTGACGCCCTTGACGACACGGCCGCCGGTGACGTCCAGGCAGGGGATGATGCGTTTGGCGAGCATGGTGGGTGTGGACGGCCCGCCGGGTGGCCGGCGTGCTGGCGGAACAGGCAGGCTGGCGGTCAGACCGCCAGTTCGTCGGCGCGCCGTTGCGCGGCGCGGAAGTCCAGCGCGCCGGTGTAGATGGAGCGGCCGCAGATCACGCCACTGATGCCTTCGCCCTCCACCGCACAGAGGCGCTCGATGTCGGCCAGGTCGGACAGGCCGCCGGAAGCGATGACGGGGATGGTCAGCGCCCGCGCGAGCTTGACGGTGGCCTCGATGTTGATGCCGGTGAGCATGCCGTCGCGGCCGATGTCGGTGTAGATCACACCTTCGACGCCGTAGTCCTCGAACTTCCTGGCCAGGTCCACGACCTCATGGCCGGTGAGCTTGCTCCAGCCGTCGGTGGCCACGCGGCCATCCTTGGCGTCCAGGCCCACGATGATGTGGCCGCCGAACGCCGTGCAGGCGTCCTGCAGGAAGCCCGGGCTCTTGACCGCGGCGGTACCGATGATGACGTAGCTCAGACCATCGTCCAGATAGCGCTCGATGGTGTCCAGGTCACGGATGCCGCCGCCCAGTTGCACGGGGATCTGGTCGCCCACCTCGCGCAGGATGGACTTGATGGCCGGTTCGTTGACCGGCCTGCCGGCGAAGGCCCCGTTCAGGTCCACCAGGTGCAGCCGGCGGGCGCCGGCGTCCAGCCAACGGCGCGCCATCGCGGCGGGGTCTTCACCAAAAGTGGTGGAGGCTTGCATGTCGCCTTGTTGCAGGCGGACGCACTTGCCGTCCTTGAGGTCGATGGCCGGTATCAGCAGCATGGCTCGGGCTGAGCGTGGTGGAGGAACGGGTGCGGCGATGAAGAGCGTGGGCGTGGCATCGAACGCCGGTCAGGGCTTCCAGTGCAGGAAGTTGCGGTACAGGGCCAGGCCGTGGTCGGCACTCTTCTCGGGGTGGAACTGGGTGGCGAAAATGTTATCCCGTGCCAGCGCGCAGGTAAAGCAGGTGCCGTAGTCCGTCAGGCCCGCCGTGTGCCGTGCGTCCTGCGGCTGTGCGTAGTAGCTGTGCACGAAATAGAACCAGCTCTGGTCCGGCACACCCGCCCAGATCGGGTGCGCGACCTGCTGCACGCGGTTCCAGCCCATCTGGGGCACCTTGTAGCGGCTGCCGTCGGGCTGCCGTTGACCTTCGAGTTGGAAGCGGCGCACCAAACCGGGGATCAGACCCAGGCCCGGCGTATCCTGCTCTTCGCTGTGGTCCAGCAGCATCTGCATGCCCACGCATACGCCCATCAAGGGCTTGTGGGCGGCTGCATGCAGCACGGCTTCCTTGAGGCCCGAGTCGTGCAGTTCACGCATGCAGTCGCGCATCGCACCCTGCCCTGGCAGCACCACGCGTTCGGCGGCGAATACCTCGGCAGGACGTTGCGTGACCACCACTTCCAGGCCCGTGCCCGCGGCCACGTGCAGCACGGCCTGCGAGACCGAGCGCAGATTGCCCATGCCGTAGTCGACGACGGCGACGCTGGGCATCTAGAGCGACCCCTTGGTGGAGGGCACCACGCCGGCCGAGCGCGGGTCGGGCGCCAGCGCCATGCGCAGCGCACGCGCAAAGGCCTTGAACACCGTCTCGCACTGGTGGTGGGCGTTGACGCCCTTGAGGTTGTCGATGTGCAGCGTCACCAGCGCGTGGTTGGCGAAGCCCTGGAAGAACTCGTAGGCCAGCTGGCTGTCGAAGCCGCCGATCATGCCGGCCTTGAAAGGCACGTCCATGTGCAGCCCCGGGCGGCCGGAAAAATCCACCACAACGCGCGACAACGCCTCGTCCAACGGCACGTAGGCGTGGCCGTAACGCGTGATGCCCCTCTTGTCGCCCACCGCCTGCGCCACGGCCTGGCCCAGCGTGATGCCCACGTCTTCCACCGTGTGGTGGCCGTCGATGTGCAGGTCGCCTTCGGCCTGCACGACCAGGTCGATCAGGCCGTGGCGGGCGATCTGGTCGAGCATGTGGTCGAAGAAGCCGATGCCGGTGGAAAGCTGGGCCACGCCCGTGCCGTCCAGGTCCACGCGCACGCGGATCCTGGTTTCGCTGGTATCGCGGCGGATGTCGGCGGTGCGGTTCATAGGGCTTCTTTCAAGGCGCGGATCATGGCGTCATTCTCCTCGGGCGTGCCCACTGTCAGGCGCAGGCAGTTGACCAGCAGCGGGTGCAGGCCGGCGATGTGCTTGACGAGCACGCCGCGGGCCTTCATGCCGGCAAAGCAGCGCGGCGAATCGGGTACGCGCACGAGGATCATGTTGGCTTCGCTGGGAAACACCTGAACGCCGGGCTTGGCAGCCAGCGCAGCCGACAGGCGTGTGCGTTCCTGCCGCAGCAACGCGGCCTGGCGGGCGTATTCGTCGGCGTGGTCCAGCGCAAACAGCGTGGCTTCGGCGTTGAGCACGCTGATGTTGTAGGGTGGGCGCACCTTGTCCACTTCGTCGATCAGCGCGGCGTGCCCGCACAGATAGCCCAGCCGCACGCCGGCCAGGCCGAACTTGGACAGCGTGCGCATGACGAGCACATGCGGGTGTTGCGCCAGGCGCGGCAGCCAGCTGCGGCTGGAGAAGGGCTGGTAGGCCTCGTCGAAGACCACCAGGCCGTCCTGCGCACCCACCGCCGCGACGATGCGCTCGATGGTGGCTTCGCTGAACAGGTTGGCCGTGGGGTTGTTGGGGTAGGCGATGTAGGTCAGCGCGGGGCGGTGCTGTTCGATGGCGGCGAGCATGGCCGCCTCGTCCAGTTCAAAGTCGGCCTTCAGCGGCACACCGATGAAGTTGAGGCCGCGCAGTTGCGCCGACATCTGGTACATCACGAAGCCCGGCAGCGGGGCCAGCAGCGCGGCGCCGGGCACGCTGCAGGCCACCGAGAGGATGTCGATCAACTCGTCCGAGCCATTGCCCAGGATCAGCTTGCAGCCAGCGGGCAGGTCCACGAAGCGTGACAAGGCCGCCACCACATCGGCCGTGCTCTGCACCGGATAGCGGTTGATGGCCACGCGGCCCAGGCGTTCACCCAGTTCGCGCTGCAGTTCGGGCGACAGGCGGAAGGGGTTCTCCATCGCATCCAGCTTGATCAGCCCACGGCTGTCCTGGATGGCGTAGGCGTGCATGGACTTCACGTCCTGCCGGATCGTGGCCTGGATGCGTTGGGCGAGGGGCTTCATGCAGCAGTGCCTTCCAGTCGCAAGAGCATCTTGTGCTCGCCATCATCGATCTCGCCCGTGTAGGCAAAGCCCATCTTCTCGTAGAAGGGCCCGGCGTGCCCGGGTGCCATCACGTGCGACAGCCCCACTTCTTCCAGGCCCAGCCGGCGCGCCTCGGCCAGGACCCAACGCATGGCCTGGCGCCCCAGGCCCAGCCGCTGGAACCGCGCGTCGACCATCAGACGCCAGACATACAACTGCGCGGCGGGCTTGTCCTTGTCCTTGCGCGCGTCGTACAGCAGCATGAAGCCCGCCGGGTCTTCGCCGCTGTAGATGGCCATCGGCCAGCCGGCCGGCTCATAGGACACCTGGGCCAGCGAACGCTCCACTGTCGCCACGAAGCGCCGCTGCCCGGGTGCCACCGACAGCTTCAGCACGGCATCCAGGTTCTCGGCGGTCACCGGTCGCACGCTGAAGGCCATCGCCGAGCGCGTCGGCGCCCGGCTGCCATCCAGCCGCAGTTCAGCGGCGCGGGCGTGCGCCTGCAGCCCTTCACCATGGGCCAACTCAGCCGCGACCGGCCCCAGCACTTGCGCGCCGGCGGCGCTGACCTGGATCAGGCTGCTGCGCTTGACGAAGTCGTAGACGCCCAGCGGCGATGAAAAGCGCGCCGTACCCGAAGTGGGCAGCACGTGGTTGGGCCCGGCGCAGTAGTCGCCCAGGCACTCGCTGGTGTAGGCACCCAGGAAGATGGCACCGGCGTGTTTGAGCAGCGGCTCCCAGCGGCCGGGATCGGCCGCGCTGATCTCCAGGTGTTCGGGTGCGATGCGGTTGCTGATGGCGCAGGCCTCTTCCATGCTGCGCGTGTGGATCAGCGCGCCGCGGCCCTGCAGGCTGGCGCGGATGACCTCGCGCCGCGGCATCTCGGGCAGGAGCCGGTCGATGGCTTGCTGCACCGCATCCAGGTAGGCCACATCGGGGCTGAGCAGCAGGCTCTGCGCCAGCTCGTCATGTTCGGCCTGGCTGAACAGGTCCATCGCCACCCAGTCCGGCGGCGTGGTGCCATCGGCGAGCACCAGGATCTCGCTGGGCCCGGCGATCATGTCGATGCCGACCTGGCCGAAGACGCGCCGCTTGGCGCTGGCCACGTAGGCGTTGCCGGGCCCGGTGATCTTGTCCACGCGAGGCACGCTGGCCGTGCCATAGGCCATCGCTGCCACGGCCTGCGCGCCGCCGAGCGTGAAGACCCGGTGCACGCCCGCCACGAAGGCGGCGGCCAGCACCAGTGCGTTGCGCTCGCCCTGGGGCGTGGGCACGACCATCACGATCTCGCCCACACCGGCCACCTGGGCCGGAATGGCGTTCATCAGCACGCTGCTCGGGTAGGCGGCCTTGCCGCCGGGCACGTAGATGCCCACCCGGTCCAGCGGCGTCACCTTCTGCCCCAGCAGCGTGCCGTCGGCATCGTGGTACTGCCAGTTGCGTGCACAGGCTTCGAGCTGGCGCTGGTGGTAGTCGCGCACACGCTCGGCAGACGCCACCAGGGCGCCACGCTGCGCCGGCGTGATGCTGTCCATCGCGGCGCGCAGCTCGCCCGGGCCGATCTCCAGCGCGGCCATCGACGCGGTCTGCACGCCATCGAAGCGCGCCGTCAGCTCCAGCAGCGCCGCATCACCCCGCGCGCGCACGTCGGCAATGATCCCGGCCACGCGCTTCTCGATGGCCGCGTCCGTCTCGGCCGACCAGTGCTGCAGCGCCTGCAACTGCGCCTCGAAGTCGGCGGCGTCCGTGTTCAGCCGGCGGATGTTCACCTTCATGCACCCACCTCGACCGCCTTCTCGAAGGCGTCGATCAGGGCCCGCAAGGGCTCGTGCTTGAGCTTCAGCGCAGCCGGGTTGACAACCAGGCGCGAGCTGATGTCCATGATGTGCTCCACCTCCAACAGCTGGTTGGCCTTGAGCGTGCTGCCGGTGCTGACCAGGTCGACGATGGCATCGGCCAGGCCGGTCAGCGGCGCCAGTTCCATCGAGCCGTAGAGCTTGATCAGGTCCACGTGCACGCCCTTGGCGGCAAAGTGCTGGCGTGCCAGCTGCGTGTACTTGGTGGCCACCCGGATGCGCGAGCCCTGCTGGACCGCGGCGGCGTAGTCGAAGTCCCGGCGCACGGCCACGCTCAGGCGGCAGCGGGCGATCTTCAGATCCAGCGGGCGGTACAGGCTCACGCCCGACGCAGCACCGGCCTCGGCCGCGTGCTCCAGCAGCACGTCCAGGCCGGCCACGCCGATATCGGCGCCGCCGTGCTCCACGTAGGTGGGCACGTCGCTGGCCCGCACCAGCACCACGCGCACATCGGGCCGACTGGTGCCGATGATGAGCTTGCGGCTCTTTTCCGGGTCTTCCAGCACTTCGATGCCGGCGGCGTGCAGCAGCGGCATCGAGTCTTCGAAGATGCGTCCCTTGGACAGTGCGAGCGTGATCATGGCTTGAGCTGCCGCCTGA